>NZ_JAWIIV010000010.1:0-212347 GCF_035916955.1 Noviherbaspirillum album
GCCACGCGCGACGATGCGATCCGCATTCTCGGCATCGAACCCGATCGCGTCGTCAACATCGCCGGCGCCGCCAGCAGCATCTTCCGCCGCCTGGCGCACCATGAATGCGCCGACACCGCCCGCTTCGGCATCAGCCGCCCCTTCGTGCTCTATACCGGCAATGTCGACTACCGCAAGAACATGGACGGCATGCTGCGCGCCTATGCCGCACTCCCCGCACCGCTGCGGCAAGCCCACCAGCTCGTGCTCAACCAGGTCGGCAACCTCGACGACTTCCGCCGCCGCACACAGGCCCTCGGCCTGGCCGATGATGAAGTCGTCGTCACCGGACACATCTCCGACCACGACCTGATCTCCCTCTACAACCGCTGCAAGGTCTTCGTCTTCCCTTCGCTCTACGAGGGCTTCGGCCTGCCCGCGCTCGAGGCCATGGCCTGCGGCGCGCCCGTCATCGCCGCCAACAACTCGTCCATTCCCGAAGTCATGGGCCGCAGCGACGTGCTGTTCGATGCCAAGGATACGGCCGCCATCACCGCCGCCCTGCAGCATGTGCTCACCGACGACGCCTGGCGCGAGGAACTGGCCGCCTACGGCATCGAGCGCGCCAGGGACTTCAGCTGGGAACGCACCGCCACCCTGGCATGGCAGGCCATCGAGCAGCGCCTGGCCAACCGCGCCACCCAGCCACTGCGGCATCATGTGCCGCTGGCCCGCGCGCGCATTGCCGTGGCCTGCCCGATGCTGCCCGGGGCGCGTGCCACGCTGCACTGCCAGGACGTGCTGCCCCGGCTGGCCGAACACATNGCAACCGCTGCGGCATCATGTGCCGCTGGCCCGCGCGCGCATTGCCGTGGCCTGCCCGATGCTGCCCGGGGCGCGTGCCACGCTGCACTGCCAGGACGTGCTGCCCCGGCTGGCCGAACACATGGATATCGACCTGTTCGTCGATGACGCCGCCTTGCAGGAGGTTGCGCCGGTGCCGGGCTGCCGGATGCTGCCGCAGGGCGAGCTGGCGTCGCGCCGCGTGCTCTACGATACCGTGGTTTACCAGCTCGACAACCATGCCAGCCATGCCGCCATGCTGCCGCTCATCGAGCAGTCCGGCGGGCTGGCGGTGCTGCATGACGTGGCGCTGGCCGAGCCGGTGCTGGCGCTGTCGCGGCAGCCGGGCAAGGAGGTTGTATTGCAGCAGGAAGTGCTGTATTGCCATGGGCTGCAGGGCTGGCTGGCTTGCCTGGAACGCGATGGCCAGCCGGCAGGCCTGACGCTCAACCGCCGCATCATCGAAGGCGCGGACCGTCTGCTGGTGTTCGACCAGGCTCAGCTCGATGCCCTGCAGTCGGCCAATCCCGGCGCCTGGCTGCCGCCCGCGGCCGTGCTGCGCGGTGAAGGAGGCGTCGATATCGACACGTATCGCGCCGCCATCGCGTCCGCCATCGATGCCAGCCAGCGCCATACGTTGTCGAACCTGGCCG
The DNA here is from genome assembly GCF_035916955.1 of Noviherbaspirillum album. Taxonomy (NCBI): domain Bacteria; kingdom Pseudomonadati; phylum Pseudomonadota; class Betaproteobacteria; order Burkholderiales; family Oxalobacteraceae; genus Noviherbaspirillum; species Noviherbaspirillum album. The sequence continues at coordinate 1,476 of NZ_JAWIIV010000010.1, forward strand.
ATGNCAGACCGTGCTGCAGCAGGAAGTGCTGTATTGCCATGGGCTGCAGGGCTGGCTGGCTTGCCTGGAACACGATGGCGTACCGGCAAGCGAGCTTGGCCTGACGCTCAACCGCCGCATCATCGAAGGCGCGGACCGTCTGCTGGTGTTCGACCAGGCTCAGCTCGATGCCCTGCAGTCGGCCAATCCCGGCGCCTGGCTGCCGCCCGCGGCCGTGCTGCGCGGTGAAGGAGGCGTCGATATCGACACGTATCGCGCCGCCATCGCGTCCGCCATCGATGCCAGCCAGCGCCATACGTTGTCGAACCTGGCCGATGCGCTGGCAGGCACTTCGCCCGGCGACGACCAGCTCCAGGCCATTGCCGCCCATGCCGCCAGCAACTGGCGCCTGCGCAAGCAGCCGCGCCTGCTCATCGATGTCACCCAGCTGGCCCGCTCCGACCTGGGCAGCGGCATCCAGCGCGTGGTGCGCAACATCGCCAGCGAGATCCTGCGCATGGCCAGCCCCGGCCAGCCCGTGGAACTGGTGCGCCAGCACGAGGGCAAGCTGTGGCGCGCCCCCGGTGTCGTGGCCTCGCTGTTCGGCGTGCCCGCCGACAGCCTGCAGGCGCTGGAAGTGACGGTGCAGCCGGGCGACACGCTATTGATGATCGATTCCTCCTGGGAGCAGTATGCCGACTTCGCCCCGGTGTTCCAGGCCGTGCGCCAGCTCGGCGGACGCATCGTCACCGTGGTGTACGACCTGATTCCGCTGCAGCTGCCGCATACCTGCATTCCGGCGCTGGTGCGGGTGTTCGAGAGCTGGTTCCCGCTGGCCGTGCAGCACAGCGACATGCTGTTGTGCATTTCCGGCGCGGTGGCCGATGAGGTGCGCGCCTATATCGCGAAACACCAGCTGCCCATGCCGCGTCAGCTGGAAGTGACGCACTGGCCGCTGGGCGCGGACCTGACCGTGCGCAGCAGCGAGTCGGCCGTGCGCGACGAGGTGCGGCGCATGCTGGAAGACACCGCCAACACCGCGAGTCCGCTGTTCCTGATGGTGGGCACGCTGGAGCCGCGCAAGGGCCATGCGTTTGCACTGCAGGCGTTCGAGCAGCTGTGGCAGCAGGGCAGCACGGCGCGGGTGTGCATGGCCGGCTCGATCGGCTGGCTCGATGCCCACACGCTCGATCACATCCGCACTCATCCCGAACTTGGCAAGCGGCTGTTCTTCATCGAACGCTTCACCGATGCCGAGATCAACCTGTGCTATGCGGCGGCGACCGGGCTGATCGCGGCCTCGGTGGCGGAAGGGTTCGGCCTGCCGATCGTGGAGGCGGCGCTGCACCGGGTGCCGGCGCTGGCGAGCGATATTCCGGTGTTCCGTGAAGTCGGCGGGGCCGGAGCGCGCTACTTCTCGCTGGAGCATCCGGGGCACCTGGCGCAGGCGGTGACGGAGTTTGCGGCGATGCCGGCCGAGCAGAGGCTGGAGATGGCGGCGCAGATTCCCACCGTGACCTGGAAGCAGAGCGCACGCGCCCTGCTCGACGTCATCGGCATCCAGTCGCCCTGATTTGCGATGAAGGCATTCCCGCCGGGCGGGCCACTTGCTCGCTTTGGAGCTGCAAGTCCCCGCCCGGCGAGATGCGTTGAACATCGTTGAATTTCGACACGCTCCGTCAGTCACCTGCGTGTATTAACAAGCCATCACAATGCGACTACTATTCGATCTCTTCCCTTGCCAGACCGTTTCGCGCTACCGCGGCATTGGCCGCTTCACGCAATCCCTCCTGGAAACGATGGCCCGGCTACGGGGCGGGCACGACATGTACGGGATTGCCAACGGACTGTATACGGCCAGCGCCAACGACTTGCGGCACTCGATCGGGGATCTCCTGCCGCGCAGCCATTTCGCCTGTTTTACCCACACGCCTATTTCCGGAACCCAGTTCGACAGCAATAGCGATTCCGCCGTTGCCACCGCGCTGATTCACCATGCCTACCAGGCGATAGCGCCGGACGCCATTCTCTATGCCGGCCTGTTCGAAGACGAACCCATTGTCGCCTTGCCGCACCGCTCCCTGCCAGCGATGATGCGCGTGGCGGTCGTCTACGATTTCATTCCCTGGCTGTTTCATTCCCATTACCTGGGCTCGCCGGTGGTCAGGAAGTGGTACGAGCGGCGGCTGGAGGCGCTGAAGGAGTTCGACCTCCTGCTGGCCATTTCCGATGCCACGCGCGACGATGCGATCCGCATTCTCGGCATCGAACCCGATCGCGTCGTCAACATCGCCGGCGCCGCCAGCAGCATNACAGATTCCCACCGTGACCTGGAAACAGAGCGCCCGCGCCCTGCTCGACGTCATCAAGGTCGATATTAAAACTTAAACAGGCGGTACAGGCGGGCGGGGCTAGGCGGCTTCAATTCAAATCGAAGACCAGCACTTCGGCTTGCCGCCCGTTCAGGATCTCGATCCGGTCTTCGCCGACTGCCTTCACCGCATCGCCTGCCTTGAGCGGCGTGCCGTTGATGCTGACCTCGCCCCGGGCAACGTGCACATAAACACGGCGCCCAGGCGACACGTCAAATGCGGCGCTTTCCATCCCATCGAACAAGCCCGCATACACCCGCGCATCCTGGTGAATCGTGACGGAGCCGTCGCTGCCGTCCGGACTCGCGATCAGGCGCAGCCGGCCCCGCTTCTCCTCAGGCTCGAAGCGCTTTTCCTCGTAGCCGGGCTGGATGCCGAAGCGGTTTGGCTCGATCCATATCTGCAGGAAGTGCGCCCGGCTGTCCTTGGAATGATTGAATTCGGAATGCATGATGCCGCGCCCCGCGCTCATGCGCTGCACGTCGCCGGGGCGGATTACGCTGCCGTTGCCCATGTTGTCTTTGTGCGCCAGCTCGCCTTCCAGGACATAGCTGATGATCTCCATGTCGCGATGGCCATGGGCGCCGAACCCGGTGCCGCCGTCGATACGGTCTTCGTTGATCACCCGCAACGGGCCGAAGGCCATGTGTTCCGGGTCGTAATAATCGGCGAAGGAAAAGCTGTGGTACGAATCCAGCCATCCGTGGTTCGCATGGCCCCGCTCCTCGCTCCTGCGCAGTTCGATCATGTTGGCATCCTTTCCATTGGGCAGTGGTGGCATTGGTGGCATGCATGCTATTCACGGCATTGCCGCCATCGAACCAGATTGGGATGATCCGCCGGCTTACAATGTCGGCAACCGCATCGGCACTTTCCGACGAATTCTATCCCCGCATGAACCAGACCGCTTACATCGGCCGCTTCGCCCCCTCCCCCACCGGCCCTCTGCACATGGGCTCGCTTGTCGCCGCGATGGCGAGTTATCTCGACGCGCGCATGCATCAGGGAACATGGCTGGTTCGCATCGAGGACATCGACGAGGCGCGCACGGTGCCGGGCGCGGACGAGGCCATCCTTCAATGCCTGCAGGCATTCGGCATGCGCTGGGACGGCGAAGTCGTCTGGCAGAGCCGCCGCAAGGCGCTGTACGAGGCCGCCTTCGCCCGCCTCGGCGGCCACGCCTATGCCTGCGGCTGTACGCGCAGGGAAATCGCGGATTCGCGCATCGGGGTGGCGAGCGACGGCGCAGCCGTGTATCCGGGAACTTGCCGCAACGGGTTAATGGAAGGAAAGGCTGCGCGCGCTTACCGGCTGCGCATTGCCGATGATTGCCGCATCGGCTTCGTCGACCGCTGGCAGGGCGAAGTGTCGCAGCATCTGCCATCCGAGGCGGGGGATTTCGTGCTCAGGCGGGCTGACGGTTTCTGGGCCTACCAGCTTGCGGTGGTGGTGGATGACGCCGACCAGCGGGTGACCGACATTGTGCGCGGCGCCGACCTGCTCGATTCCACGCCGCGCCAGATCTACCTGCAACGGCTGCTCGGCGCGCCGACGCCGCGCTACCTGCATGTTCCGGTGGTGACCAATGCGGCGGGAGAGAAGTTATCCAAGCAGACCGGCGCGCTGGCGCTGGATGTTGCGAAGCCATTGCCGGAACTTGTGCGGGCGGCCGCCACTCTGGAATTGCCGATGAACGGCGGCGTTGGCACGGTCGAGCAGTTTTGGCAAGCCGCGCTGCACGGCTGGCGCAGGCGGTTCGGGGATTGATACCGCCTGAAAATCGTTGATTGTTAGCTGTTGGACTAGCGCTTCTGCAGGCCGCCCAGCAGTGCCGCCACCTTGACCTTCGGCGGCTTGCCGTTGCCCTGGTCGGCTCCGTTGCCGTTGTCCGATTGCGGCGTCGGCGCGGCGGGTTCGTAAGGCTTCAGGAACCAGGGGTCGATCTTTTCCTTGCGCGGCGAATGGGAGCTGCGGCCATACTGGCTTGCGCCCCGGGGCGCGCTGCCGCCGGAGCGCTCTTCGCCTTCCTCGTGGCGCGGCGGCCTGCGGTCCGACGAACGCTGCGGCAGGAAACCGGTGAGCGTCTGGCGCGCAATGGTGTGCTTGATCAGCTTTTCAATGTCGGTCAGCAGCCGTGCATCCTTGTCGGTGAACAGGGAAATCGCATCGCCTGACGCGCCGGCGCGGCCGGTGCGGCCGATACGGTGGACGTAGTCTTCCGCGTTGTAAGGCAGGTCGAAGTTGATCACGCAGGGCAGTTCGGCGATATCCAGGCCGCGGGCCGCGACATCGGTCGCCACCAGCACTTCAATGGTGCCCTGCTTGAAGGCTTCCAGCGCCGCCATGCGCTCGGTCTGGGTCTTGTCGCCATGGATGGCCGACGCCTTGACGCCTTCCTTTTCTAGGTGCCGCGACAGGCGGGATGCGCCGATCTTGGTGTTGGAGAACACGATCACCTGCTTGAGGCCGCGCGTGCGGATGATGTGGGCCACCGCGTCCTGCTTGGCGTCTTCCTCGACCTTGAACAGCATCTGCGTGACGTTGTCGGCGGTGGCATTGCTGCGCGCGACTTCGATGGTGACCGGGTTCTTTAGGAAGCTGTTGGCCAGCTTCTTGATCTCGGGCGAGAAGGTGGCCGAGAACATCAGGTTCTGGCGCTGCTTCGGCAGCAGGTTGATGATGCGCTGCAGGTCGGGCAGGAAGCCCATGTCGAGCATGCGGTCGGCCTCGTCCATCACGAGAATCTGCGTCTGCGACAAGTTCAGCGTCTTCTGCTGCACATGGTCAAGCAGGCGGCCAGGCGTGGCGATCACGATCTCGACGCCGCTGCGCAGGGCCGCGGTCTGCGGCGCCATGTCGACGCCGCCGAAGATCACGGTGGAGCGCAGCGGCGTGTGGCGGGAGTAGGCCTTCACGTTGTCGGCGACCTGGTCGGCGAGTTCGCGCGTGGGCGTGAGGATCAGGGCGCGCACCGGGTGCCGTGCCGGCGATGCGCTGGTGCTGGCATGCGCGAGCAGCAGCTGGATGATGGGCAGGGAAAAGCCGGCGGTCTTGCCGGTCCCGGTTTGTGCTGCGCCCATGACGTCGCGGCCCTGGAGGACGATGGGAATCGCTTCCGCCTGGATCGGGGTCGGGTGAACATAACCTTGGTCGGCAAGCGCGCGCAAGATGTCGGGCGAGAGTCCGAAGTCTTCAAAGCGGACCGCAGGCGTGGCAGGTTGCGTGGGTGCTAACAGGGTGTCTGACATAATCGCTATCGATGGGCCGGATGGGCCGAGTGGTACGGTTAAGCACGGCATCCCGATGCGGCCTGGAAGCGTCGGATGCTTCAATGCCCCGGGTGCTTCGGGTGCTGTCTGTATGAACAACCCTTCATTATACGCCTGCGTTTATACACCGTTGTTTTGTCGACTTGATGACAGCAGGCTTGGAATGAAGAAAGATGAAATCGCGACTTTCTATGACCACGCCAAGGCGGAAAAATTGCAGAAAGTTTCAGTTCCGGCGCCAATATAATCCAGTTTTGGAATTTACTTTGCAATTTTTCCAATTATGGAATAAATTGATTTCATTCCATAGTATTCAGTGAAATTTCCATGGCTGTGCGTTATCCATATGTTGCAGCAGGTATCAGTCCGGACGCGATGTCCCCCGCCGCCATCCGCGCATTTGACAACATTGCGCGCCTGTGGCGGCTGGATATGGACATGCAGCTGGTACTGCTTGGAAATCCGCCGCGCTCGACTTTTTACAAGTGGAAGAAGGAGCCGGAAGCGGCACGCCTCGGACGCGATACCCTGGAGCGGATTTCCTACATTCTCGGCATCTACAAGGCGCTGCAGATTCTCCTGCCCGATCCCGAGGTGGCCGATCACTGGATCCACAAACCCAACAGTGCCTCCATCTTCGGCGGCAAAAGCGCCCTGCAGCGCATGCTTTCAGGCAATGTCGCGGATCTCTATGTCGTCCGCCAGTATCTTGATGCCATGCGCGGTGGTTGAATGACGTATCCGCTGGCGCGCATCGATTGGCATCCCGCCTATCGCATCATCCCTACCCGCTTCCCCACCATCAACCTGTTCGACCGCGTCGCGTCGGCCGAGGACTTCGATGCCCTGTACGCACTGGAAGCAATGACCAACGACCGCATTCGCGACGAGATCGGCGAGATCGAACTGGTACCGAAGGAAGAGCGGCTTTTCGGACCGGGATGCGGGCCGATCATGGCGGCGTTCACCCACCTGAATCCCGCAGGCAGCCGCTTCAGCGACGGCAGCTATGGCGTGTTCTACGCCGCCTTCCAGAAGCGGACCGCGATCGCCGAAACCACCTACCATCAGGGACGCTTCCTCAAGGCCACCAATGAAGGCCCGATACAGCTGCAGATGCGGGTCTATCATGTGGAGGTCGCGGGCTGGCTGCATGATCTGCGCGCACTGGAGCCGGATCACGCCGTCTATGATCCGCAAGCCTACGGCGTGGCGCAGGGGATCGGAAAATCGCTGCGCCAGGAAGGTGCCAACGGCTTGGCATATCGCAGCGTAAGGGACCCGGACGGACAGTGCATCGCCGCGTTTCGCACCGCCATCCTCTCCAACTGCCGGCATGGCAGCCAGATGCTTTATCAATGGGATGGGGCGGGGTTTTCGGGGGTGTATGAGAAGGTGATGTGAACGGCTAGGCCTTCATCATTTCCTGGCAAGTACTGGGCTGCACTCGCCCCATTCTTGAAAATAAAAGTTCTCTGAGAATTGTCGCATCAGTTTCAGCGAATCCTTTTCCAAAGCCTGAAGACCAGCCAAATGCAAAGCGTAATGCAGCACGATACGACAAACGAGTACGAGAGAACAAGAATGTCTGTTTTGTCTTCGATATTGAACCCGGCAAGAAGGCGGCTTGCAATCCAGTTGTTGACCGGCTCAGGCGGGACAGGGAAAAAACCTTCAGGATTCCGGTTCCAGATAGCGCCGTAACAGAATAAAAGCAGAACAAGCCAAGCCAACAATCCCACGACTTTGAAGACAGCTTTCATGACACGACCGTGACTTTTCCAAATGCGAGAATTTCGCTGTTGGGTACCTTTTCAAGCACGCTGTGCTTGAGCATGTGACTGATCCTCATAAAGTCGGTGCTGCTATCAATCGTAATGCAACCCTCACTAATGCCAAGCGGGCCTTTCGGATGTAAACGAAATGCACCCTGCTTGACCTTGTTGCAAAATAATTCGTCATCAACTTTTCCGTCCGCAGCGTACAACGCGAACCATTCCTTTTTATTGTTTCCGCTCCAGAGTTCACGCAGCCATTCCAGCCTGCCACCTGATTCCCGTTGAAGAATGTAATTAGGTACCAACTGGTATGGGCCCATTACCTGACATGCATTGGAAACGCAGGTCGTTTCTGTAGTTGTCCATTCCGGAAAAAGCTGGAAAGGAAGACGCTCCGCATGTCAGAGCGCTTTTGGGCTTCCCATTCAATTTGAAACTCCAGGTCATCATTGCTTAGTCCTCCGATAAACCCAAGGATGCAAATTAATGTTTATTTTATCAATTATTTTTATGCAACAGATTTTGTGGCGATAGTCACGGAAGGATCCAAGTTAAAACGAGGAGCTCGTCCGATACATCGTCAGCGCATTATCAGGGTTGAGAGATAAGGCAATAAAGGTTGGAAAGGCGTGTGACGCCGTAGCACATCCAAATGCAATTCAAGCGAAGGCTCACGGAGACGAAGCAGTTATAAGACGAAGCGCTGTTGAAACTGCCTGAACATGAAGGGCGCAGTCCCTTGCTGATCGATACTTCCAAAATAAAAGGGTTACAGGAATCAACCTGTAACCCTTTGTCCTTGCAACATATTCTGGTGGGCCTCCCGTGAGTCGAACACGGCACCAACGGATTATGAGTCCGCTGCTCTAACCAAGCATGAGCTAGAGGCCCTGGAAGGCAGACATTTTATTCCAAAGAAGCACTATACAGCTAGGCTCATTTGCAACTTGCCAAGAAACTTTGAGCAAGCTGCAAGTGGTGGCCGGATGATTTGCATCGACCCGGCCGCCCTGCCTTAACTGCCTTCGAGGAAGCTCTTCAGCTTGTCGGAGCGGGACGGATGACGCAGCTTGCGCAGCGCCTTGGCTTCTATCTGGCGGATACGCTCGCGAGTCACGTCGAACTGCTTGCCGACTTCTTCCAGCGTATGGTCGGTCGACATTTCGATGCCGAAGCGCATGCGCAGCACCTTGGCTTCGCGCGGCGTCAGCGAATCGAGGACGTCCTTGACCACGCCGCGCATCGATGCATGCAGGGCCGCATCGGCCGGGGCCAGCGTGTTGTTGTCTTCGATGAAGTCGCCAAGATGGGAGTCGTCATCGTCGCCGATGGGCGTCTCCATGGAGATCGGTTCTTTCGCGATCTTCATGATCTTGCGGATCTTATCTTCCGGCATCTCCATCTTGATTGCCAGCGTCGCGGGATCGGGCTCGGCACCGGTTTCCTGCAGGATCTGGCGCGAGATGCGGTTCATCTTGTTGATCGTTTCGATCATGTGCACCGGAATACGGATGGTGCGCGCCTGATCGGCGATCGAACGTGTGATGGCCTGACGGATCCACCATGTCGCATATGTCGAGAATTTATAACCGCGGCGATATTCGAACTTGTCCACGGCCTTCATCAGGCCGATATTGCCTTCCTGGATCAGGTCGAGGAACTGCAGGCCGCGGTTGGTGTATTTCTTTGCGATGGAAATCACGAGACGCAGGTTGGCTTCCGTCATTTCGCGCTTGGCCTTGCGCGCCTTCATCTCGCCGGCCGCCATCTTCTTGTTGATGTTGCGAAGATCGGGCAGCGGCAGCACGACGCGCGCCTGCAGGTCGATCAGCTTTTGCTGAAGTTCCTTGATGGTCGGCACGTTGCGGCCAAGGACCGCGCTGTAGGAATGATTTCCCGAGACTTCGCCGTCGATCCAGTCCAGGTTGGTTTCGTTCCCCGGGAAGACCTTGATGAAATGCGCGCGCGGCATACCGCAGCGATTGACCGCGACATCGAGGATCTGCTTCTCGATGTGGCGCACTTCATCGACCTGGCCGCGCAGGGTATCGCAAAGCTTTTCGACGAATTTCGCGGTGAAGCGGATCGACAGCAGCTCGTTAGAAATCGTTTCCTGGGCCTTGACGTAGGGCTTGGAGTTATAGCCCTCCTTCTCATAGGCCTTGCGCATCTTGTCGAACTGGCTCGAGATTTCCTCGAACTTGGCGAGCGAATCGCGCTTGAGCTGTTCGAGCTGCTCCGCGGAGAAGCCGGCAGCACCGCCGCCGCTGTTGTCTTCTTCCTCTTCGTCTTCCTCGTCTCCTTCCTCGTCCTCTTCCTCTTCCTCGGAGGCGACGACGGGCGGAGGCGCAACTTCTTCAGAGGCATTCGGGTCGACGAGTCCATCCACGATCTCGTCCACCTTCATCTCGTCCTTCTCGATACGGGAAGCGGCCGCCAGGATTTCGGCGATCGTGGTCGGGCAGGCGGAGATCGCCTGGATCATGTCCTTGAGGCCGTCTTCGATGCGCTTGGCAATCTCGATTTCGCCTTCGCGCGTCAGCAGCTCGACCGAACCCATCTCACGCATGTACATGCGGACCGGATCGGTGGTGCGGCCGAAGTCGGAATCGACCGTCGACAGCGCGGCTTCCGCGGCGGCCTCGGCATCATCGTCGCTGGCGCCGGAGGCAACGCTGTCGGACAGCAGCAGCGTTTCGGCGTCCGGCGCCTGCTCGTACACGGCAATGCCCATGTCGTTGAAGGTGCCGATGATGCCGTCGATGGCTTCGGGGTCAACGATGTTTTCGGGCAGGTGGTCATTGATTTCCGAGTAGGTCAGGAAGCCCCTGTCCTTGCCCAGCTTGATGAGCGACTTGAGCTTCTGCCGGCGCTGCTCGAGTTCCTCTTCCGAAGCCTCGCTGTCGGAGAATGCATCCTTGAGCAAGGCCTTTTCCTTGGCCTTGCGGTCCTTGGCCTTGGCCTTGTCGGCCGCCTTGAGCTCGGCGCGTTCGACAGCGTTGAGCGCCGCGACTTCATCGTTTTCGGGCTGGAAGTCCTTCGGTTTGCGACCGCGACGGCCCGGCACCTTGACTGATGGCAAAACATATCCGGACGTGTCGATGGCAGCCAACGCCGCGGCATCGGTTGTCTGGCTGACCGCCATTACTTTGCTCTCCGACTTGGCTTCCGCCGCCGGCGCGACCTTGGCTGGCTTGCTGGCTGTCTTGGGTTCGGTTTTCTTGTTTGTCACGGGTTCTTTCAATTTCTCGGGAGCCGTCGGTTCGGCGGCTCTGGATGAAGGTTTCGCCTTTGACATGCTTGCAGTCGCGGTCGTCGGCGCTACTTTGGCGACGTCTTTCGTCGCGGCTTTGTTCGGCGTCTTTGCCTTGCTTGCGGATGAGGCGGAAGCGGTCTGCTTTTCGGCGGGCTTTGCCATCGACTTGCCGGAGGCAGACTTAGTTGCAGCCGAAGCGGCATTTTTTGCCGTTACACTCGAATTCGCGGTTTTTTTCATTGCGTTTGCCATGGAATCACTACCAACTGGACTACCCTCGTGCGCCGAGTGAATTAAGCTTGGTGGAGCCGATTTGCAATCCTGGCTCGGCATTCGCCCGCGCTGCATGTTCTCGATCATTTTGCCGGCCAAAGGCCGAAAAACACCCTAAGACCTTGAATCAAAAGCTTTTAATGATAGCATACAGCGCAATGTTTCTCCAATTCAAAGCCATGTTGTCAACTACCGCGATGTTGCTTCGACCTCTGCCTGTCTTCGGAGTTGCTCCTGCTGCTGCATCAATTCCCGATAACGGTTACGCGCCTCTTCTGTTGACAGGCCGGTGCTTGCGAGCCGTTCCATCTCCGCTTTCAATACTTGCATTTTAGTCTGTCGTATAGCTCCGGCAAGCTCAAGACGGGCCGCTTCCGGCTCGGACTCGACCTCCGCGGCGATCTCCCCGATCAGGGAATCAAAGTCGGCAGCGGCCGATTTCAATTGCTCGGCGAGTGCCGCGAAGTGGGCGTTGTCGCCCAATGCCCAGCACGCTTCTAGCAGCTGCGTGAGCATGGCCGCATTGTCCGGCGAAAGCTGCGCCACTGCGTCGATTGCCGCCTGATCCACTCCCGCAGCCAGGGCCGGATGCGCGACGAGCAGGCGGATCATCTGCCGTTCCAGGCCCATCGGCGGCGTGCGCTTGGTGCGCGGCGGCGCAACGCGGGTTCGGGCAACAGGCTGGGCCAGCTCGAACAATGCCTCGATTTCGGCGGGCGTGGTCTGGGTCATCTGCGCCAGGCCCCGCACGATCTGCAGGCGCAAGCCTGACGGCGGCATTGCCTGCAGCAGGGGCTTGGCTTCGAACTGGGCCCGCGCCCTTCCTTCAGGGTTGCTCAAGTCGTTATCCTGGGTGACTTCCTTGAGCAGGAATTGCGACAGCGGCATCGCGTCGCGCACCTGCTGTTCAAACGCCTGCGCACCGAACTCGCGCACGTAGCTGTCTGGGTCATGCTCGGCGGGCAGGAACAGATATTTCAGAGTCTTGTCGTCGCCGGCATAAGGCAGGCAGGCTTCCAGTGCGCGGCGCGCCGCACGGCGGCCGGCGGCATCTCCATCGAAACTGAAGATCACGTGATCCGTTTGCCGCAGCAGCTTTTGCACATGGGTACTCGTGCATGCGGTACCGAGCGTGGCTACGGCCTGCGGAAAACCCAGTTGCGCCAATGCAACAACATCCATGTAGCCTTCGGTTACCAGAACGTAGCCTGCTTCGCGAATGGCCTGCCGCGCCTCGAACAGGCCGTACAGTTCAAGACCCTTTTGAAATAAGGGTGTTTCCGGGGAATTCAAGTATTTGGGCTCGCCGCTCTCGAGTACGCGGCCACCGAACCCAATGACTTGGCCCTTGGTGTTGCGGATCGGGAACATGATGCGGTCGCGGAACCGGTCATAGCGCTTGCGGCCGCCGCCTTCCTCTTCGCTGCGATCGATGACGAGGCCCGCTTCCACCAGCGCCGGGGCATCGTAGTCCGAAAACACCGTGCGCAGGTTGTCCCAGCCGTCAGGAGCGTAACCCAGGCCGAAACGGGCGGCGATCTCGCCAGTCAATCCGCGATTCTTCAGATAGCCGATGGCATTCTGCGCGCCGCGCAATTCCTGCCGGTAGTAATCCGATGCCTTCATCATTGCCTCGGACAAGGCCATGCTTTTTGCCTGCACCTCGGCGCGCTGGGCCGGCGGCAGCTTGTCCTGTTCGGGAACGATCATGCCCACGCCCTGGGCAAGGTCCTTGACGGCTTCCACGAAGCCAAGGCCGGAATACTCGATCAGGAAACCGATTGCCGTGCCATGGGCGCCGCAACCGAAGCAATGGTAAAACTGCTTGGTCGGGCTGACAGTGAAACTGGGGGATTTCTCGTTGTGAAATGGGCACAAGCCCATGTAATTCGCGCCGCCCTTCTTCAATTGCACGTAACGACCGACAACATCAACGATGTCGACACGGTTGAGCAAATCCTGAATGAACGATTGTGGAATCACGGCGGTGCGGTTGGCAAGATGTCCTTGGGAATCCGGGCTGGATGACAGCAGCCCGGGCCGTGCAGCTCAGATGGAGACAAAGCGGCAATTTAAAAGTGTTGCCGCTGCTCCATGACATCGTCAAGCCGTGGACAAGGCCCGTTTTACCACGGCGGACACCGCCGTCATATCGGCGCGGCCGGCCAGCTTGGGCTTGAGCACGCCCATCACCTTGCCCATGTCCTGCGGACCTGCCGCACCGGTCTGGGCAATTGCCGCGGCGACCTCGCCGGAAATTTCGGCTTCCGACAATTCCGGAGGCATGTAAGCCGACAGCACGGCCAGCTCCGCTTTTTCAATGTCGGCCAGATCCTGGCGACCGCCCGCCTCGAACTGGGAAATGGAATCCCTGCGCTGCTTGATCATCTTTTCGATAATGGCGAGAACGTGGGCATCCGTCAGTTCGATGCGCTCGTCGACTTCCTTTTGCTTCATCGCGGCAGTCAGCAGGCGGATCGTTCCGAGCCTGCCGGTGTCCTTGGCGCGCATTGCCGCTTTCATGTCTTCGGTGATCTGCTCTTTCAGGCTCATTTTTTCTCCAGTAAGCAAGTCATTGCAGTCGGGGGAAGGAAAGCCGGCGGACCGCCGCGCCCCTCCATACCGAGAAGCAGGGAAGCGCATGCCAACCCGATATGCAATTAACAATTCATGTAAGCAACAAAACCCGCTGCGGCATGTTTCCGGAGCGGGTCGGCACATTACCGCACACTGAGTGCGGCAACGAAAATCAGTAGAGCTTCTTCGGCAGCTGCTGGCTGCGGATGCGCTTGTAATGGCGCTTCACGGCGGCTGCGAGCTTGCGCTTGCGCTCGGCGGTCGGCTTTTCGTAGAACTCACGCGCACGCAATTCTGTCAGCAAACCGGTTTTCTCAATGGTCCGCTTGAAGCGGCGCATGGCGACTTCGAACGGCTCGTTTTCTTTAAGGCGAATTGTGGTCATGTAAGTCTAACTCTAACCGAGGGTTTTATAAGGAAGACGGCGAGTATAGCAGCTTCGCTCGCCGAAGCAAAGATTTTCGTTTGGATGTCGCGGCGCGGCCAACTCCATTATGAAATCGACAAGCCGGCGGCCACACCGGAAGCCCATGCCCACTGGAAGTTGTATCCGCCGAGCCAGCCGGTGACATCGACCGCTTCCCCGATGAAGTGCAGCCCGGGCACCTTGTTTGTCATCATCGTCTGCTGCGAGAGTTCGCGGGTATCCACGCCGCCGCGCGTGACTTCGGCCTTGCGGTAACCTTCGGAACCGTTGGGCGTCAGCAGCCAGCGGTTGATGGATTCGCCGAGCTTGCGCAATTGCTTGTCCGGCATGTCGGCAAGACGGGCATCGGGCCGGACGCCGTTCAACGCCAGCATGCCTTCCGCCAGACGGCCAGGCAGCCACTGCGGCAGCAGGTTGCCGATATTCTTTTTTGATACGGCCTTGTTCTGAATGAGCGCTTCGGCAATATCGGTTTCCGGCACCAGGTTGACGGCGATCGGCGTGCCGGAGTCCCAGTAGCTGGAGATCTGCAGCACGCCCGGCCCGGAAAGGCCGCGATGCGTGAACAGCAGATCCTCGCGGAACTGCATGCGGGATTTCTTCTGGCCGGTTTCGATGTCGACTTCCAGCGCGATGCCGGACAAGGGGACGAACGGCTCCCAGGCATTGGCATCGAAAGTCAGCGGCACCAGTCCTGGCTTCGGATCGATCAGCTTGAGCCCGAACTGCTTCGCGATGCGGAATGCGAAATCGGTTGCGCCGATCTTGGGTATCGACAAGCCGCCCGTGGCGATCACGACATGGGCCGCATGGATCTGGCCGGCACTGGTATCGAGCCTGAAGATATCACCGTCCTTGCCGACGGCTTCGACGGTGCATGGCATGCGCCAAGCCACCTTGCCCGCATCGCATTCCGCCTTGAGCATGTCGATGATCTGCTCGGCGGAATGATCGCAGAAGAGCTGGCCCTTGTGCTTTTCGTGGTACGCGATGCGATAGCGCTTCACAAGCGCCAGGAAATCCTGCGCGGTATAGCGCGACAGGGCGCTGCGGCAGAAATGCGGATTGGCGGAAACATAATTCTGCGGCCCGGCATGCAGGTTGGTGAAATTGCATCGCCCGCCTCCGGAGATGCGGATCTTTTCAGCGAGCTTGGCGGCATGGTCGATCAGCACCACTTTCTTGCCGCGCTGGCCGGCGACGGCGGCACACATCATTCCGGCGGCGCCGGCGCCGATCACGGCAAGGTCAAACTGGTTTTGCATGGCTTGTTGAATTCAGACGAAGCCATGATTGTAAGCGCACCCTGCCTTATCCATTGAGATGCGTCGGACTCGCCCACGGCAAAAAAACGGCCACGAAGATACCGTGGCCGAAATGACATCTCTTGAACGAGGAGGAAAACAGTTCAGCCGTGCGGTTCAGCCGGCCACGCGCTCCGGCTTTGCCATCAGTTGATGAAACACGTCCTGTGAAGCGCAGCGCACCACATCGCCGATCACGATGATGCTCGGGCTGGCCAGCCGGGATTCGGCCAGCGCCTCTGGCAATTCGCCCAGCGTGGTCACCAGTTGCGCCTGGGATGCCGAGGTGGCCGCATGAATGACGGCGACCGGCGTCGAGGCAGCCTTGCCGCCCGCCAGCAGGGCCTGTTGGATGTCGCTGCTGCGCGCGACGCCCATGTAGATCACGAGCGTCATGTCGAGCCTGGCAAGCGCGGCCCAATCGGGATTGGCGTCAGCAGTCTTGCCGTGCCCGGTGACGAACACCGCGCCCTGGCTCCAGTCGCGGTGGGTGAGCGGGATGCCGATGGACGAAGGCGCGGCCAGGCCGCTGCTGATGCCGTTAATGACATCGACCTCGATGCCGGCGGCGAGCAGGTGCGCGCGCTCTTCCCCGCCGCGGCCGAAGATGAAGGGGTCGCCGCCCTTGAGGCGAACCACGAAATGGCCTGCGCGGGCGTCCGCGATCATCAGGCGCTCGATGAATTCCTGCGGCGTCGACTGGCAGCCGCCGCGCTTGCCGACATGAACGATGCGCGCATCGAAGCGGGCATGGTCGAGAATCTCGGGATTGACGAGATCGTCGACCAGCAGCACGTCGGCTCGAGAGATGGCCTTGACGGCCTTGAGCGTGAGCAGTTCGGGATCTCCCGGACCGGCGCCTACCAGAGCGACTTTACCCTGCGCGAATTTATTCTGCGTTTTCATGGAACACCGTTGTTGCATGTAGATGCTTCGCTACATGCAAGCAGTGTTCCACCTGTTCGAGGATGGGTGCAGGCACGGGTTGCCCGCCTTCGATGGCCTGTGCGATCCATTTCGCGGTCGTTGTCGCATCACTTGAGTGCGGCAGCGGCGGCATTTCGTCCACCGGCTCCTGTTTTTGCACCAGCACCGTGCGTTGATGCCGGTGGAACCACTCGATCTGCTGGGCCCGCTTCGGATTGGCCACGGTTTCGCCTTCGGTGCCGCGCATCAGGAAGGCATCGCCGCGCTCCACCGGCGCCGCCGTCTCGAAATAGGCGGACAGCATCTCCAGGTATTCCGGGTGGGTGTACGAGGTCAGCCGCAGCGCCGGTCCCGTGAACGGCTGCATGATCTTGACCAGCGTGTGGGTCGAGTTGCGCACGCCGAGCATGCCGCGCAATGCCAGCAGGCCTGCCATGCGCGGCGCCAAGGCTTCCACCGGCATGAAGACGGGCTCGCGGCGGGCGAAGCCGGCGGCGGCTTCGGCATGCGAGTGCGCGGGACGCAGGCCGAGCTCGGCGAGGATTTCCGCGGTGGTCACGCGCCCCGGGTCATTGGACACGCCGTGGATCAGCACCGGCGCGCCGCGCCGCGCAAGCAGCATGGCAAGCAGCGGCGTGAGGTTGGGGATGTTGCGCGAGCCGTTGTAGCTGGGGATGACGATGGGCGCGTACTCCGCTGGCGGCAATAGCAGCGGCTCGAACGAGGCTTCGGCGGCATCGAGGAAGCCGGCGATCTCGTCCACCGATTCGCCCTTGATGCGCATCGCGAGAACGATGGCGCCGAGTTCCAGGTCGGAAACGCGGCGCTCCAGCATGGCGGCGTACAGGTCGCGCGCGTCGTCGCGCGACATGCTGCGCGCGCCTTTCTTGCCGCGCCCGATTTCCTTGATGAAACGGGCGGCGGGGAATGAGTCGGGTGAGTCTGATATCGGGTTCATGGCGGAAGGGTACTACGAAGTGCAGGCGGGTGCGAAGAGTAAGAAGGCTCCCTCCCCTTCAAGGAAAGGGCTGGGGTGGGGATGGGTTACTTCAGGCTGCATAAACCCCATCCCCCTCCCAACCTCCCCCTTGAAAGGGAAGGAGTGTTCTTTTCAGCACTTGGCTAGGTTTATCCCGCCGACCGCCCCTGCAAGGAAGGGAATACTCTCTCCGCCTACGCCGCCACCTTCCCCGCCGGACTCTTCACCAGAATGATCTTCTTCAGCTCCGGCACGCACGACCCGCAATTCGTGCCGCACTTGAGCTTGCCCTGCAGCGAAGCAAGAACGACTTCCGGCGTGCCCTCGTTGATCCCGTCCTGCCCGGCCAGCGCTTCGTCGATTTCACTTTCCGCAACATTAAAGCAGTTGCAGACGATGCGCCCTCGCGCCTTGAACCCCTGCGGCGCCTTGGCCGATGGCATCAGCAGCAGGCGTCCTAGTGCGGCGACCGGCTGCTCGCTTTCCAGGTACTCCTTGAGCCAGTGTTCTGCCGAGGTATCGCCGGCGAGCGACACCGCCGCCAGCCTGCCGTCCTGCAAGCGGACGCGCCGCGACGTGCCCCGCCTGGCATCGTCGTAGCGCAGCACCTCTGCGCCGGCGATGCCGAAGCGGGCTTCGATATCGCCGACCAGCTCGGCCGCGGCCGGATAGTCGTCCGCGGCGCGGAACAGCACGCCGACCTTGTCGCGGCCGAACAGCGTGCAGGATGCATAGGCAAAACTCCGCATCAGCGGCCGCAGGCTCGCCTGCAGGGTCAGCGCCTGGGAAGCGTCGATCCAGCCGAACACCAGGAAGCGCCACGGCAGTTCCGCCTTCAGAATCTTGACCGCCGCATGCTTGAGTTCCGGCTGCTTGGAACTCGGGCAGTACGCCGCCACGGTCAGAGCGTTGACGCCATGGCTGCCGTTGCCGTCATTCCCTCGGCCCGACACATATTCCTCGCCCCAGTGCATGCCGATGAAGGCCTGCCCTGCGCGGATGTCTTCGCTCGCCAGCGCCGGCAGGATCTGCGAGCCGCGCCGGCTGGTCACGTGGACCAGGTCGCCGTCGGCCATCATGCGCCGCTCCATGTCCTGGCGCGACATCAGGACCGCGGGCTCGGAGGCATGCGAGAACAATTGCGCCACGGTGCCGGTGCGGCTCATGCCGTGCCACTGGTCGCGCAGGCGGCCGGTAGTCAAGCCGAACGGGAAGCGCGCATCGGCTTTTTCTACCACCGGCTGATAGACGGTCGGCACGAAGCGCGCCCTGCCGCTTGCGGTCGGGAAAACACCGTCTTCGTACAGGCGCTTACTACCTTCGGTTGCACCTTCCGGGAAAGGCCATTGCTGCGGCCCCTGCTGTTCCAGTATCTGGTAAGTCAATCCGGTGATGTCGAGATCGCGACCGCGCGTGGATTCGCGGTGCTCGTTCCATATCTGCTCGACGCCCTCATACGGAAACAGGCTGCGAGTCCCGTCCCTGCCCCTACCCATGCGCACCTCCAGCCTGCGCGCGAAATCGATCACCATTTCCCAGTCGTGCCGGGCCTCGCCGGGCTTGGGCAGCACCGGCTTGAAACGGGTGATGCGCCGCTCGGAATTGGTGACCGTGCCTTCCTTTTCGCTCCATGTCGTTGCCGGCAGCAGCACATCCGCATAGTCGGCGGTTGCCGTGGTCTTGTACGCTTCCTGCACGATGACGAGTTCGGCATGCCGCAGCGCTTCGCGGATCAGCGCCTGCTCGGGCATGGACTGGGCGGGGTTGGTGCAGGCAATCCAGATGATCTTGATCTCGCCCGTGCGCACCGCCTCGAACATTTCCACGGCGGTCTTGCCGGGCTTCGCGGGCACTTCGTCGATGCCCCACAGGCGCGCCACCTCGGCGCGGTGTTCGGGATTGGCGAGATCGCGATGCGCGGACAGCAGGTTAGCCATGCCGCCGACCTCGCGCCCGCCCATTGCGTTCGGCTGCCCGGTCAGCGAGAACGGCCCCGCTCCCGGCTTGCCGATCTGGTGCGTTGCGAGATGCAGATTGATGAGTGCCGCATTCTTGGCGGTGCCGGAAGCCGACTGGTTCAAGCCCTGGCAATACAGCGACAGCGCCGCTTTCGACTGGCCGAACCACCGGGCCGCCGTGACCAGATCCTCTTCGCGGATACCGCAGGTCTCGGCCACGAACTTCGGCGTGTAGTCGCGCACGATGCTCTTGAGTTCCGCGAAGCCTTCGGTATGGGAGTCGATGTATTCCGCATCGACCAGGTCTTCCCACAGGCAGATGTGCAGCATGCCGTTGAACAGTGCGACATCGGTGCCTGGCAGAATGGGCAGGAACAGGTCGGCGTCGCGCGCGGTGTCGGTGCGGCGCGGGTCGGCGACGATCATCTTGAGCGCCGGATTCTTCCTGCGCGCTTCCTCGATGCGGCGGTAGAGGATGGGATGCGCATACGCGGTGTTGGAACCGACGATGAACAGCAGCTGCGCCTGCTCGATATCCTCGTAGCAGGGCGGCGGCGCATCGGCACCCAGCGTCTGCTTGTACCCGGCCACCGCGCTCGACATGCACAGGCGGGAATTGGTATCGATGTTGTTGGTGCCGATCAGACCCTTGGCCAGCTTGTTGAAGACGTAATAGTCCTCGGTCAGCAGCTGCCCGGAAATGTAGAAGCCGATGCTGTCCGGCCCGTGCCGGCGAACGGTTTCATCCACGTGGCGCGCAAGGTAGTCCAGCGTCGATTCCCAGGATGCACGCTCGCGCCGCGCATCGCGCCGGAAGCGCATTTCCGGATGCAGTGCGCGCACCTGCTGCTGGAGCACCGGGCTGGCGGTCAGGTGCAGGGTGCTGCCCTTGGTGCACAGGCGGCCGAAATTGGCCGGATGGTCCGGGTCGCCGCGCACGCCGGTCACTTGCTGGCCGTCGCTTTCCACGATGACGCCGCAACCCACGCCGCAATAGCAGCAGGTGGCTTTGGTTTCCGTCCGCGCGCCAGCGGCGGGTTTGGTTTCCGGCTTGTTTAGTACAGCAGGAATGACGGCGCTGATTGTTTCATTCATGCCGCCTCGATTTCCGTTGCAAGGGTTTGGAGTTCGTTCAGGTCCAGGAAGACCTTGCCGTCTTCCACCTTGACGCTGAACTTCGGCGTGCAGCCTTCATCCGGCTCAGCGGCGCAGCCGGAATCGAGCTCGATGTTCCAGTTGTGCAGCGGGCAGGCGACGCGCTCGCCGAATACGATGCCCTGCGACAGCGGGCCGCCGCGATGGGGGCAGCGGTCGAGCAGCGCGAAAATCTTGTCTTCGCCGTTGCGGAAAATGGCCACATCCGGCTTCGCTGCCCGATTGACCACCCGTGCGCCGAGCACGGGGATGTCTGCGACGTTGCAGACGGCTTTCCATTGTTGCGACATGGGGTCCCTTTGCTTTGCTTGAATTCCGTTGAATCGTAGGAGCCTGCCGGATCAGGCCGTCAGCGGCATGAACTGGCGCGCATCGACCTGGGCCTTGTCCTGCTCATGCCAGGGATCTGGCTCGCCTTCCAGCGAGAACAGCAGCCGCTCGTAAAGCGCCTTGCGGTTTTCCGCGTCTTCCAGCACCTTCTGCTTCACATGCTCCAGGCCGACGCGAGCGAGGTAATGCACGGTGCGTTCGAGATACCAGCCTTCTTCGCGGTACAGTTGCAGGAAGGCGCCGGAATATTCGAGCACTTCCTCGTGCGTCTTGAGCTTGACGAAGAAATGCGCAACCTCGGTCTTGATGCCGCCGTTGCCGCCCACATAGATTTCCCAGCCGGAGTCGACGCCGATCACGCCCACATCCTTGATGCCGGATTCGGCGCAGTTGCGCGGGCAGCCGGAGACGGCGATCTTGACCTTGTGCGGCGCATACATCTTCCACAGCGCTCGTTCGAGCTGCTGGCCCATCAGCGTGGAATCCTGGGTGCCGAAGCGGCACCACTCGGAACCGACGCAGGTCTTCACCGTGCGCAATGCCTTCGCATAGGCATGGCCGCAGGGCATGTCGAGATCCTTCCACACGGCTTGCAGGTCTTCCTTCTTCACTCCCAGCAGGTCGATGCGCTGGCCGCCGGTGACCTTGACGGTGGGGATGTTGTACTTGTCGACAACGTCGGCAATGCGGCGCAGGTCGGACGCGGTGGTTTCGCCGCCCCACATGCGGGGAATGACGGAATAGGTGCCATCCTTCTGGATGTTGGCATGGGCGCGCTCGTTGATGTAGCGCGACTGCGGGTCATCTTTGGCTTCATGCGGCCAGGTCGAGATCAGGTAGTAGTTCAGCGCGGGCCGGCAGCTGGCACAGCCGTTCGGCGTGCGCCACTCGAGGAAATGCATCGCACCGGAAATCGTCAGCAATTTGTTGACCTTGATCGCATCGCGCACTTCCTGGTGGGTGCGGTCGGTGCAGCCGCACATCGGCTTGACTTTGGCCGAGGTCGAATAGTCGCCGCCGGCGGTGAACATGATGATCTGCTCGACCAAACCGGTGCAGGAACCGCAGGAGGCCGATGCCTTGGTGTGCTTGCGCACGTCGTCCAGCGTAAACAGGCCCTTCTCCTTGATGGCCTTGACGATGGCGCCCTTGCACACGCCGTTGCAGCCGCAGACTTCTGCGGTGTCGGGCATGGCCGCGGCCTTGGTGAAACCCTCGTGGCCGACATCGCCGGGGCGGCCGGTGTTGGATTCGCCGAACATCAGCGTATCGCGGATCTCGCCGATGTCGCGGCCTTCGCGCAGCAGGCTGAAATACCAGGAGCCGTCGACGGTATCGCCGTAGAGGCAGGCGCCGACCAGCTTGTCGTTCTTGATCACCAGCTTCTTGTAGACGCCGCCTATCGGGTCCGACAGCACGATTTCCTCGGTGCCTTCTCCGCCCATGAATTCGCCGGCGGAAAACAGGTCGATGCCTGTGACCTTGAGCTTGGTGGAAGTCACCGATCCCTGGTAGCGGCCGATGCCGAAGTTGGCGAGGTGGTTGGCGCAGACCCTGGCCATCTCGAACAGCGGCGCGACCAGACCGTAGGCGGTGCCGCGGTGGTTCACGCATTCGCCGACCGCATAGATGCGCGGATCGTAGGTCTGCATGGTGTCGTTGACCACGATGCCGCGGTTGCAGTAGAGGCCAGCCGATTCCGCCAGCGCGGTG
Source organism: Noviherbaspirillum album (assembly GCF_035916955.1). Classification (NCBI taxonomy): domain Bacteria; kingdom Pseudomonadati; phylum Pseudomonadota; class Betaproteobacteria; order Burkholderiales; family Oxalobacteraceae; genus Noviherbaspirillum; species Noviherbaspirillum album. The sequence goes on from NZ_JAWIIV010000010.1 coordinate 23,773, forward strand.
TTCGGCCGGATGCCGACCGCCATCACCACCAGTTGCGCCGGGACTTCGACGCCGTCGGTGAAGCGGATGGCTTTTACGCGGCCGTTCTCGTCGCCGACGATTTCTTTCGTGTTTTTTTCGAGCAGGAAGGTCAGGCCGCGGTCTTCCAGCGACTTCTGCAGCATCTTGCCGGCGACCGGGTCGAGCTGGCGCTCCATCAGCCAGTTCGGCAGGTGCACCACGGTCACGTCCATGCCGCGCAGCTTGAGGCCGTTGGCCGCCTCCAAACCGAGCAGGCCGCCGCCGATGACCACCGCGTGCTTGTGCTGCTGCGCGGCCTCGATCATCGCGTTGGTGTCCTGGATGTCGCGGTAGGAAATCACGCCCTCGAGATCCTTGCCGGGCACCGGAAGGATGAATGGATTGGAGCCGGTGGCGAGCAGCAAGCGGTCGTATTCCGCCACCGTGCCGTCTTCCGCGATCACTTGCCGCCGCACGCGGTCGATCTTGGCGATCTTTTTGCCGAGATGGAGAGTGATGTTGTTCTGCTCATACCAGTCGACATCGTTGAGCATGATGTCCTGGATGGTCTGTTCGCCGGCGAGCACCGGCGACAGCAGGATGCGGTTGTAGTTGGCATAGGACTCGGCACCGAACACGGTGATGTCGTACACATCCGGCGCGATCTTCAGCAGCTCTTCCAGCGTGCGCACGCCCGCCATGCCGTTCCCCACCATGACTAACTTCAGCTTCTTCATCAAAGCTCCCTCTCGTGTGGCCTCGCCATTGAAGCCTGAAGATAAACATGCATGTCTCTAAGCAGGAGGCATGCCAATCGATTGCGTGGGAAAACGCACTGCGGCGGCTCCGGTTTTGCACTGCGCCGGTGCGGCGTGCGGCTTCATGCCTCACAACGCACCTAATCACGGCATGGTTTGCCTCATGACGGGCGCCCGCGCGCGCAAACGCAGTGGCATGCTGCTTGCATAAGTGCATGGCAGTCTCTCAAACCCTGGTGCAAAGGAGCATCGTGAAAACAACGTCGTTTTGGAAGGCGGGACACACGCCTACCCTGCTCGCTTCATTTTTCTATTTCGATCTCAGCTTCATGGTGTGGGTGCTGCTCGGCCCGCTCGCCGTGCAGATTTCGACGGATCTCGCCCTGACGCCCGCCCAGAAAGGCCTGATGGTGGCCACGCCATTGCTGGCCGGCGCGCTGCTGCGCATCGTCATGGGCGTGCTGGTCGATCACCTCAAGCCCAAGAAGGCAGGCGCCATCGGCCAGCTCGTGGTCATCGCCGGCCTGGCATGGGCTTGGCTGGGCAACCTGGCCAGCTACGGACACATGCTGACCCTGGGCGTGCTGCTCGGCGTCGCCGGCGCGGCCTTCGCGGTGGCCCTGCCGCTCGCCTCGCGCTGGTATCCGCCCGAGCACCAGGGCACCGCGCTGGGCATCGCCGGTGCCGGCAATTCCGGCACCGCCTTCGCGGCGCTGTTTGCGCCCTCCCTGGCGATCGCTTTCGGCTGGCAGAACGTATTCGGGCTGTGCCTGATTCCGCTGGGCGTGGCGTTCGCGGTCTACATGACCTTCGCCAAGGACGCGCCGTCCGCGCCGCCGCCCAAGTCGCTGACCGAATACCTGCATGTGCTCAAGGACAAGGACGCATGGTGGTTCATGTTCTTCTACAGCGTCACCTTCGGCGGCTTCTCCGGCCTGGCTTCCTCGCTCACGATCTATTTCAACGGCCAGTACGGCCTGTCGCCGGTCACGGCGGGATACTTCACCGCAGCCTGCGTGTTCGCCGGCTCGCTGGTGCGCCCGCTGGGCGGCATCGTCGCCGACCGCATCGGCGGCATCAAGACGCTGTCTATCATGTATGTGCTGGCCGGCCTGTTCCTGTTCATCGCCAGCCTCGGCATGCAGTCCTACGTTGGCGCGCTGGCCGTGTTCGTGCTGGCCATGCTGGCGCTGGGCACCGGCAACGGCGCGGTATTCCAGCTGGTGCCGCAGCGCTTCCGCAAGGAGATCGGCGTCATGACCGGCCTGGTCGGCATGGCCGGCGGCATCGGCGGCTTCTACCTGGCATCCAGCCTCGGCTATTCGAAGCAGGTCACCGGCAGCTACCAGCTCGGCCTGACGATTTTCGCAGCGCTGGCGGTGACGGCGCTGGTCGGCCTCAGCTTCGTGAAGAACCGCTGGCGCACTACCTGGGGCAGCGCTGCGATGACGACGGCAAAAATCTAGGTCTTCGCGACTCCAGCCACGGCAGTGGCTACAATGACACTGCCGCACCTGCGGCGGATGAAGCATGCAAGGCTTCATCCGCCGCAAGTGCATTTCCGCCACCCGTTTCATTATTCGATCATTCATGCCTCTTGCTGTCCTGACCGGCCACGATTCGCGCACCGGCGTACGCGAACGCAATGAAGACTTTGTCGGCATGGTCACGCCTGCCGAACCCGACTTGTCCACCAAGGGCCTGATGGCCGCCGTCGCCGACGGTGTCTCCGGCAATGACGGCGGACGCGAAGCCTCCGAGTACACGGTGCGCGGCCTGCTGACCGATTACTATGCGACGCCCGATACCTGGCCGGTCACCCAGGCGATGGACAAGGTGATCAAGGCGATCAATGGATGGGTGCAGCACCAGGGATCGATACGGCGTGAACTGGCTGGCATGGCCACCACACTAACTGCGGTGGTACTGCGCGGCACCTATTACTACTTTGCCCATGTCGGCGACACGCGGCTCTACCTGCTGCGCGGCGGCGCGCTGACGCGGCTGACCACCGACCATGTCTGGGACCGCCCGGAAATGCAGCATGTGCTCACCCGCGCCATCGGACTCGATACGCGCATCGCGATCGACCATGGCATGGGCGAGCTGCGCGAGCGCGACGTGTTTCTGCTAGCCTCGGACGGCGTGTGGGGCTGGATGAGCGAATACGACATCACGCATGCGCTGTCCGCCGTAGCCATGGATCGGTCCGATCCCGAGGCGACCGCTGCGGCGCTCGTCGATGCGGCGCTGGCGGCCGATTCGTCCGACAACTGCAGCGCGTTGGTGCTGAAGGTCGTGACGCTGCCTGAAGAGAACCTGCGCGACGCGCTGTCGGGTTCGCGGCAGCTGCCCTTGCCGCCGAAGCTCAAGCCGGGGCAGGCCATTGATGGCTACGAGGTCGAGGACGTGATCCATGCTTCGCAGGCGACCCTGCTCTACCGCGTGCGAGAGCCGAAGTCGCAGCGGCAGCTGGTGCTCAAGACCCTGCACCCGGACCGCGCCAGCGATGCCCATGAACGCTCGGCCTTCGCGCACGAGGAATGGCTGGCCAAGCGCGTCGTCGCGCGCTTCTTCCCGCAGGTCATCGTGCCCGAGCAAAAGAATTACCTGTATTACCTTAGCACCTGGCATGAAGGCGCGACGCTGCAGCAGATGCTCGACGCCGGCACGCACTTCACCGCACCGGAAGTGGTCACACATGGCGAGAAGCTGGTGCGCGCGATCGGCGCGCTGCACCGGCGCAGCATTCTCCATCGCGATATCAAACCGGGCAATGTGCATCTCGGCGCGGATGGCGAATTGCGGGTGCTCGACCTGGGCGTGGCGCTGTCGGGACTGGAAAGGGAGGACGGCATCCATGCGCCGCAGGCCGGCACGCCATCGTTTCTCGCACCAGAGCAATTCGACAATGCGCCGCCGTCGCGGCAGACCGATGTGTATGCGGCTGGCGTCACGCTTTACCAGATGCTCACGCGACACTATCCCTACGGCGAGATTGAGCCCTTCCAGCGCCCGCGCTTCGGCGAGCCGGCGCCGCCGAGTCGCTATCGGCCCGATGTGCCTGCATGGCTTGACAATGTGCTGCTCAAGGCGGTGGCGCGCGATCCGGCGGACCGCTATGAGACTGCAGAGGAATTTCTGATCGCTCTGGAGCGCGGCGCCAGCAATCCGGTACCGGCGCGATCGGTCACGCCGCTTGCGAAGCGCGATCCCGCCGGGCTATGGCGCGCCGTTGCCGTGAGTTCAGTCGTGCTCAATCTGCTGATGCTGTATCTGCTTGTCATGAGGTAATGCGGGCGTGATGCGCTTTCGCCAATGTAGCGACCTACTTTGTTGACAGGTTTGCAATTTCCCACTGAGAATGGCCTCTGTTTTTGACCATGCAAAGAGAGAAGCTGTCATGGGTTCCATATTGATCAATGTTCCTGATATTCCGGACTCCGAACTTGTTTATGACGAAATTGAAACGAAGCGCATCTTGAATTTCTTCTGGCCGTTCATGAAGGAACGCATTGAGGCCATGCAGATTGAAAATGACGTCAGGCGCCTGGCGCAGACCGCCCTGATCGCGGCGATAGAAGCATCATATGCGCTCGGTTTCATCCATGCGCTGGCCTACACTGTCGCCCGGCCTGGATCAGGCATCAAGTCGCTTTGTAAAAAGCTTGCAAGCCGGTTCGTCAAGCATTGGTGGAAGCACACCACTCAGCGCGATCTTGAAAACGTAAAAATATATGATCGAATAAAAGACCAGGTTGCTCGCGCGCTCAGACATCGACTGGAAAACTTATCCCAGGGCGTAGCATTGCGGCGCATCCCGATACCTTTCTATGTCGCCGCCAGTCAGTCTGACGCCGTATGGGTATGAAGAGAAAACGATTGGCAAGCCGGTATTTGGGCGCAGCGGTGGTCGCCATAATCATGGGCATGGCCGGCTTGTATGCGGTGATCGTATATGACGAACTCGACGACGAACCGCTTTCCCTCATCAGCTGCATCGAGGTGGAAGCGAAATGGCTCGCATGGACATGCAAGCAAGTCCTCCTCCATGCGTCTCTATCTCCAGATCATGTGCGCGAGCTAAATGATTCAGGGGGCGCCTCTTATCCAGTTTCAATGCAAGATGCGAACGACGCGGAAGACATCCTGGGCTTGTTCCTTTCCCGAGGTGTCGACATCAATGCTGCAGACAAACGGGCAAACGATTGGACGGCCCTGCATTCGGCCGCAATGAACAGCGCTCCTGACCGAGTCGCCATGCTGCTTCGCTACGGCGCCCGCACCGATGTGCGCGACAAACACGGCTCTACCCCGCTGGATGTTGCCCGTCGCGCCCTGCAGCGCTTCCCGGGCGATCCTAGGCTTCCTGAAAATATTCGCTTGCTGGAAGCCGCCGAACGAAACAGTCCGGCATCAAGATAAGCGCAGCCGGGAATAGCGACGACGGCCTTTCTAACGCCGCTTTTCTCTTCCCGGCCGAATCCGACGCAAGGCTATGCCGCTTCCTTCTCCGCCGCCGGATGCGACTGGCGGTGATACAGGAATTCCAGCACCGCGCTGCGGTACTCGATGTACAGCGGATCATGCGCCAGTGCGACGCGGTCGCGCGGGCGCGCAAGCCTGACGTTGACGATGTCGCCGATGGTCGCCGCCGGTCCGTTGGTCATCATCACGATGCGGTCCGACAGCAGCACCGCCTCATCCACGTCGTGCGTTACCATCACCACGGTGGACTGCGTCTTGGCGACGATCTTCAGCAATTCATCCTGCAGGTGGGCGCGGGTCAGTGCATCGAGCGCGCCGAAGGGCTCGTCCATCAGCAGGACCTTGGGTTCCATCGACAGCGCGCGGGCGATGCCGACGCGCTGCTTCATGCCGCCGGAGATTTCATTCGGGCGCTTCTGCTCGGCATGGGTCAGGCCGACCAGTGCCAGCGCCGCGCTGGTGCGCTCCTTCAGCCTGGCCTTGCTTTCGGTAGCGCCGAAGACGCGCTCGACCGCGAGATAGACATTCTCGTGGCAGGTCAGCCACGGCAGCAGCGAATGGTTCTGGAACACGACCGCGCGCTCCGGCGCCGGTCCCGCGATTTCCCGGTTGGCGCACAGCAGCGTGCCGTCGCTGGCCTTGAGCAGGCCGGCGATCAGGTTGAGCAGCGTCGACTTGCCGCAGCCGGAGTGGCCGATGAGGGTAATGAATTCGCCCTTCGTCACGGTCAGGTTGATGTCGCGCAGCGCATGAAAGGTGCCCTTCCTGGTGTGAAAGACCATTTCCGCGCTCTGGATTTCGATGAATTTGCCGAGGTTTTCCATGATGTTCTCCATGGCCCCTTACTGCCTGAAGCAGCAAGGGGCGCTGTATAAGGTTGGTGCTGCCTAGCTGCGCACTTCTTCGTAGGTGAAGGCCTTGGCCAGCGCCACGAGCGCCTGTTCCAGCAGCAGGCCGACCACGCCGATGACGACGATGGCGATGATGATGTGCGGCACGTTGAGGTTGTTCCACTCATCCCAGACCCAAAAGCCGATGCCCACGCCGCCGGTCAGCATTTCCGCCGCGACGATCACCAGCCATGCGGTGCCGATCGCCAGCCGCACGCCGGTCAGCATGTAAGGCAGCACCGACGGGAAAAGAATCTTGGTGACGATCTTCCACTCCGACAGGTTGAGCACCTTGGCCACGTTCATGTAGTCCTGCGGCACGCGCTGCACGCCGACGGCGGTGTTGATGATCATCGGCCAGATCGAGCAGATGAAGATGGCCCAGATGGCGGCCGGATTGGCAGCCTTGAAGACCAGCAGTCCGATCGGCAGCCAGGCCAGCGGCGACACCGGCTTGAGCAGGCTGACGATGGGATTGAACATGCCCGCCAGGAACTTGAAGCGGCCGATCATGAAGCCGAGCGGAATGCCGACCAGCGCCGCCAGGCCGAAACCGGTGGCCACGCGCTGCAGGGACAGCAGCAAGTTCCAGCCTATGCCCTGGTCGTTCGGCCCCTTTTGGTAGAAAGGATCGGAGAACACATTGACGGCTTCCCGGAAGGTCACCATCGGCGACGGGAAGCCGGCGTTCTTTGCCGCGACGATTTCCCAGATCAGCACCAGCACCGCAAGGCCGAAGATCGGCGGTATCACCGCCATGAAGAAGGGCTTGAAGGAAAGCTTCTTCGCGGGCTTCGCCGTGCTTGCCCGAGTCCGCACGGCGGCATGTTCTCCGGCATTGGCTTTCATAGGCGGTGACTCCGAGACCGGCTCTGCCGGCGTATTGAGGGAGACGTTGTTCATAACTGCGCTCATGCTGTTCTCCGATACGGTAAGTTAGGCTTTGATCTTGAAAGAGTCGATATAGGCCTTGGGATTCTTGCCGTCCCAGACCGTACCGTCGATCAGCTTCGAGGTGCGCATCGCATCCTTTGGCACGCTCGCCTTCGCCATGCTGGCCGCATCCTTGTAGAGGTCGATCTGGTTGATCTGCCTGGCGACCGCGAGATAGTCGACGTCTTCCTTGAGCAGGCCCCAGCGCTTGTGCTGCGTAAGGAACCACATGCCATCTGACAGGTACGGAAAATTCACCGCGCCGTCGTTGTAGAACTTCATGTAGTTTGGATCGTCCCAGGTCTTGCCGAGGCCATTCTGGTAACGGCCGAGGATGCGCTGGTTGATCACGTCGACCGAGGTGTTCACATAGGACTTGTCGGCGATGATCTCGGCCATCTTGTTCTTGTTGGTGAGGCCGGCGTCGATCCACTTGCTGGCTTCCAGCACGGCGGCGGTCATCGCGCGCGCGGTATTCGGGTATTTCTTGACGAAGTCGGCGGTGGTGCCGAGCACCTTCTCCGGATGATCCCTCCAGATGTCCTGCGTGGTGACGCCGGTGATGCCGATGCCGTCGGCGATCGCACGATGGCCCCAGGGTTCGCCGACGCAATAGCCGTCCATGTTACCGACCCGCATGTTGGCCACCATCTGAGGCGGCGGCACGGTGATGATCTTGGCATCCTTCATCGGGTTGATGCCGTAGCTGGCCAGCCAGTAATACAGCCACATTGCATGGGTGCCGGTCGGGAATGTCTGCGCGAAGATGTATTCGCGTTTCTCGGTCTGCATCAGCTTGGCCAGCGACGCACCGTCGACCGCGCCCTTGTCGGACAGCTTCTTCGACAGCGTGATGGCCTGGCCGTTGTTATTGAGTGTCATCAGCATGGCCATGTCCTTCTTCGGGCCGCTGACGCCGAGGTGAACGCCATAGATGAGGCCATACAGCACATGCGCCGCATCGAGTTCGCCGTTGACGAGCTTGTCGCGCACGCCTGCCCAGGAGGCTTCCTTGGTCGGGGTGATCTTGATGCCGTATTTCTTGTCGAAGCCGAGGACGGATGCCATCACGACGGATGCGCAATCGGTCAGCGGAATGAAGCCGATCTTGACCTCTTCCTTTTCCGGCTTGTCGGAACCGGCAGCCCATGCGCCTTGCGTGGCCAATCCACCGAATGCGCCGGCTGTGACTGCTGCGCCCGCCTTGATGATGCTGCGACGGGTCAAATTGGTGCTGCTTTCTTTTTTTGTCATGATTTCCTCATGCATTGATTTGAATCCGGCAAAAAGAAAAGGCGTCCGGGCAGCATGAGCGCTAGCTCATCTTGCCTCGGACGCCTTTGTCCAAAATGTCTCGACCACCATTGGTCGAAACACCCTACTAATCGTTGTGCCATCCTTGGCACATCAGGATTGTTTGCAATCCCTGTGCCAACCCGTCCTGGTGCTTATTTCCCGAATTTGATTTTGAACAGCACGTTTTCCGCACCCTGTTTGTGCACCGCATTAAAACGGGGCGGTGCATGCCGCATTTAAAGGAGCAGGTCCGCCACGTCGATCATGCGCTGCGCCACTTCGGACAGCTTGAGATTCTTGTCCATGGCCAGCCGGCGCAGCTTGCGATAGGCATCATCCTCGCTGCAATGATGCCGTTCCATCAGCAGGCCCTTTGCCCGCTCAATCAGCTTGCGCTCGGCCAGCTTGAGCTTGGTCTCCGACAGTTCATGACGCAGTTTCTGGTCGACTTCGAAGCGGGCCAGCGCAACGTCGAGCACCGCCTTGACCCGCTCGGCGGACAGGCCGGCCACCACATAGGCGGAGACACCGGCCTCGATGGCCGCGTGCATCTTGTCCTTGTCCTTGTCCTCGGTGAAGCAGACGATGGCGCGCCTGTCATTCGCGGTGGCAGCGACCACCTTCTTCAGCGCGGCGTCCGACTGTTCGTCGACGATGATGACGTCCGGCTGCAGCTGGGCGATCTGGTCTTCGAGATCGGCATCCGGCGGCAGCGCGGCCAGGATGTTGTAGCCGCCTTCCAGCAATCCGATGCGCAGCGCCCGCGCCCGCTCGGCCTGGACCTGCGCCGCGTGGCCTGCTCCTTCAGGCGCGACCAGGGAATTGATTACGACGATTTTCAGCTGTTTGGAGTCGGTCATGCTTTACCTTTAGTGGAGTTCCCTCGGTGGACTTCCATTCCTGCCTGTCTCAGTGTTTCAGCGTTTCAGTTCAGTCATGGTTGTGTGTAACGGAATCCTTCTTTGGAGTTCCTTTAAAATAGAGCTTTGCACCCCAAGCTTTGCAAGAAGCTTGCCATCTTCCATTTCTCCCATGATCGTTCTCGGCGTCGAATCCTCCTGCGATGAAACCGGCCTGGCGTTGTATGACACGCAACGCGGCCTGCTCGCACATGCCCTCCATTCGCAAGTCGCCATGCATGAGCAGTACGGCGGCGTGGTGCCGGAACTGGCTTCGCGCGACCATATCCGCCGCGCCATTCCGCTGCTCGAGCAGGTGATGGACAAGGCCGGGGTCACGCGCGATACCATCGACGCCATCGCCTATACCCAGGGCCCCGGCCTGGCGGGCGCACTGCTGGTGGGCGCCTCGATCGCCTGCGGGCTCGGACTGTCCATGGACAAGCCGGTGCTCGGCGTGCATCACCTCGAAGGCCATCTGCTGTCGCCGCTCCTGGCGGGGGAGCGCCCGGAATTTCCTTTCATTGCCTTGTTGATATCGGGCGGCCATACGCAGCTGATGCAGGTCGACGGCGTCGGCCAGTACACGCTGCTGGGCGAAACGCTGGATGACGCGGCGGGTGAAGCTTTCGACAAGTCGGCGAAGCTGCTCGGCCTCGGCTATCCGGGCGGGCCGGCGATATCGCGCCTGGCGGAGTTCGGCGATTCGGATGTGCACAAGCTGCCGCGTCCGATGCTGCATTCGAAAGACCTGAACTTCAGCTTCTCCGGGCTCAAGACCGCGGTGCTGACGCTGGTGAGGAACCAGTCCACCAATATCTGCGAACAGGACAAGGCGCATATCGCCCGCGCCTTCGTCGACGCCATCGTGGAAGTGCTGGTGGCGAAATGCCTGGCCGCGCTCAAGCAGACCGGTCTCAAGCGGCTGGTGATCGCCGGCGGCGTCGGCGCCAACCGGCAGCTGCGCGACGCCCTGAATGCGGCCGCGCAGAAAAAACGTTTCCGGGTGTTTTACCCCGAGCTGGAATTTTGCACGGACAACGGTGCGATGATCGCCTTCGCCGGCGCGATGCGCCTGCAGATCAATCCCGATGCCGCCAAGCGCGACTATGCATTCAACGTGCGGCCGCGCTGGCCGCTGGATGAATTGAGGGTGATCTGAGCATCCCCTCCGCCGGGCTCCGGATAGCTCAATCGCCCGTAGGGGAAAGCTGGACTTCCCTGAAGATGGCGCCGTCGCCGGGGAAGCCGATGCCGGTCATGATGCCTTGGGCCATGCGGGCGGGATCGGTGCGCACGCTTTCGACCGGAATGCCGGGCAGCCAGAACGGGCTGCGCGTGCATCATTAGACGTAAAGCAATGGCAGCCGGAAGAAGCATGCCCGGTGCCTCACCGCCCTGCTTGATCAGGTCTTCTTGCTGCCGATCTTGCTTTCCTTGCCGGACATCAGATTGACGATGTTCTGGCGGTGACGATAAATGAGCAGGGCGCTCATCGCGGCGATTGCAAACAGCGCAGGCTGCAGGCCGAACAGCAGGCCGTAATAGAACGGTGCGAACACGCTGGCCACCAGCGCGGCGAGCGACGAGTAGCGGAATGCATAGGCGATCACGAGCCAGGTGACGATGGTGGCGAGGCCCAGCCAGCCGTTGATGCCGATCAGGACCCCGAGCAGCGTGGCGACGCCCTTGCCGCCGACGAAGCGGGCATACAGCGGCCACAGGTGACCGATGAAGGCGGCCAGCGCAACGAGCGCGATGCCGGTATCGTCGACACCGAAACGCGGCCCCAGCCACTGGGCCAGCCAGACGGCCAGCGTCCCCTTGAAGCCGTCGCCCAGCAGCGTCAGCGCGGCCGCGGCCTTGTTGCCGCTGCGCAGAACATTGGTGGCGCCCGGATTCTTCGAACCATAGGTGCGCGGGTCCGCAAGCCCGAACAGCTTGCTGCATACCACGGCAAACGACACCGAGCCGATCAGGTAGGCGGCGATGACAAACAATACGGTATTCATCCATTATCCTTTTTTATCTATTGGCCCCGGCCGCTTCCGTCTTTCCGGCACGGTCCGGCCGCCGCGAGTCCGGCGGGACACGAGCGTACGGCTTATTCTTCCAGTGCGCAGTTGACGGCCCGGGCCGAAAGCACCGCGGTCAGAATGTTCGGGTCGACGCCCACCAGGTAGCCGCGCCGTCCGCCGTTGATGTAAATCTTGTCGAGCGCCAGGATGCTTTCCTCGACGTAGACCGGCATCGCCTTCCGGGTGCCGAACGGCGAGGTGCCGCCGATCAGATAGCCGGAATGCCGGTTCGCCACATCGGGCTTGCAGGGTTCGACCGACTTGCAGCCGATCTGGCGCGCCAGGTTCTTGGTGGAGACCTTGCGGTCTCCATGCATCAGCACCACCAGCGGCTTGGCAGCCTCGTCCTGCATGATCAGGGTCTTGACGACATGATGCTCGTCGACACCCAGTTCGCGCGCCGACACCGTCGTGCCGCCGTGCTCTTCATAGGTATAGGGATGTTCGGTAAAGGCGATACCCTGGCGCCGCAGGAATTGCGTCGCGGGAGTTTCCGAAATATGTTCTTTTTTTGCCATGGCGCAGGTAATCAAAATGCGGAGCACATTATGCAGCAAGGGACTGCGTTGCGGTACCGCCGCCGCGCCGTCTTGCCGGCCGGCCGCAACGAGAACCTGCCGATTTCTCAACAACACTCAGGCTTGATCAATATCAACAATTCCGAAGTTCAGGCCGATGATTGGATGCTGCGATGCCGCACGCATGGTAAAACTGCTTCTGCAAATATTTCACATGAAAAACATTAGTTTCCATAAGCTACTGAAAATGCAGGGAAAAATGCATTCGAGAAATGAAAATGCATTGTAGAAACCCTATTTTGTGCAGCGCACCAAATAGTGCTTGACTTGCCAACTGCGTCCTTTAGAATTCGTTTTATTGCAGCGCACAATAAATCCTGTGAGCTGACTCAACCATATCTCACCAAGGAGTTCTTCATGTTTACCGTTCCTGAACAGTTTTCCGCAGCAGCCAAAGCCAATTTCGAAGCGCAGCTGGCTCTCTTCACCACATTGACCGGCAAGGCTTTCGAGAGCGTCGAGAAAATCGTCGACCTGAACCTGAACGTCGCCAAGGCCTCGCTTGAAGATTCCTCGATCACCGCGAAGCAGCTTCTGTCGGCGAAGGATCCGCAGGAATTCTTTTCCCTGACCGCTGCCCAGGCGCAGCCGTCCGCCGCCAAGGCAATCGCCTACGGCCGCCATCTGGCAGGCATCACCACCACGGCACAAGCCGAATTCGCACGCATCACCGAAGAGCAGATCGCTGAAACCGGCCGCAAGGTTTCCGCCCTGGTCGACGACGTGTCGAAGAATGCGCCGGCAGGTTCGGAAAACGTGGTCGCCCTGTTCAAGAATGCGATCGGCAGCGCCAATGCCGGTTACGAACAATTCAGCAAGACCACCAAGCAAGCCGTGGAAGTCATGGAAGCGAATGTGAATTCGGCCGTTTCCCAGTTTTCGCAAGCCGTGGAAAAGACAGCAGCCGCCGGCCGTGCACGCAAGTAATCGACGCCATTCCTGAGTCCGCACTTGGGAAATAAAAACGGGCCGCAGACATGCGGCCCGTTTCATTTTGAGGCGTCCATTTTTTGTCAAGTATGGCTGCTTGCCGTCGGCGCCCGGCATCGCCCGGCATCGCCCGGCGATGATGCGCTCGATGCGGGTACACTTCAGATGATCTCTCCGCGCCACTGATGTAGTGGTCCATGCGCTTGCGGACAGGCTCAGGAAAGGATCATTGAGCCAGTGCGGCAAGCGCGGCTGTTCGGCCCAGGCGGGCAATGCGATCTGCGCCGCAATGGCAGCGACCTGACCTAACCGCGAAGGTTACGTACCTCACAAAAGAAAAGATTCAAAGACGCGACACCATGTAGGTCGCCGTAAAGGTCGCCACTACCAGCATGATGTAGGAGAGAGTCCGCAAGGTTTCCATGATCGAGGTCCCGAAAAAGCCAAGTGGATTTACTCTAGCAACACGTCACTCGCGACAAATTGACGGTAAGCAAGGTTTTGTCGTCTCAATTGCAGGTTTGCGTTAAATCCATTCTTCACATGGCAATGCCGGCAGTGGTCGAGGCGGTAGCGTTCAACCCCGCGGATGATGTTCGGCGTGCAGCTTCTTCAGGCGTTCGCGGGCCACGTGCGTATAGATTTGCGTGGTCGAGATATCGGCATGTCCCAGCAGCATTTGGACCACGCGCAGATCCGCGCCGTGGTTGAGCAGGTGCGTTGCGAATGCGTGGCGCAAGGTGTGCGGGGACAGCGGCGCATTGATTTCGGCCTTGAGCGCATGCTTCTTGATGAGGGTCCAGAACATCTGGCGCGTCATTGCCGCGCCGCGCGCGGTGACGAAAAGGGCATCGTCCATCTGACCGTTCAGGATCACCGGACGCCCTTCCTTCAGATAGCGCTCTATCCATGAGCGCGCCTCATCGCCAAAAGGTACCAGCCGCGTCTTGGCCCCTTTGCCGGTGACGCGCAGCACGCCTTCGTTCATGCCGAGTTCCATGGTCTTGAGCAGGACCAGTTCCGACACGCGCAGTCCGCTGGCGTACATCAATTCGAGCATGGTGCGGTCGCGCAGGCCCAATGGCGTATTGATGTCCGGTGCGCCGAGCAAGGCTTCCACCTGCATTTCCGACAATACCTTCGGCGTGCGCGGCGGCTGCTTCGCGGATTTCAGCTTCATGCATGGGTCGACATGAATGCGGCTCTGCCGCAATGCCATCTGGTAGAAGCGCTTCAGGACAGCGAGCCGCCGGTTGGCGGAAGTCGCCTTGGTCTCGGCATGGCGTGCGGCGAAGTAGGCATTGATGTCTTCCGCCTGCGCCGCATGCAGCAGCTTGCCGCGCTGGCTTTCAAGCCAGATGCTGAACAGCGACATGTCGCGCCGGTAGGCATCCAGCGTGTTCCGGGACAAGCCGTCTTCCAGCCAGAGCGTATCGCAGAATTCGTCGATGGCGGCCTGGTTGTTCGCCCGCAGGTCGCTCATCGATATGCCTTGACGCCCTCGTGCGCCAGCAGCCAGCGCTTGACGCCGAGATGGAAGCCGGTCTCGTCGTCATGGTTGGAAAAGCCGCCCAGTCCGCCCGAGGCCGTGACTCGATGGCATGGCACCACCAATGGAAACCAGTTGGCGCCGCAGGCCTGCCCGACCGCGCGCGGTGCGGACCTGATCAGCTTGGCAACTTGGCCATAAGTCAGCACTTCGCCGCGGGGAATGGAAGAAATCGCACCCCACACCCTGCGCTGGAACTCCGTTCCCACGGCGGCCAGTGCGAGATCGAAACGGAAATCCGGATCCTGCAGGTAATGCTCGACCTGCCGCGCCGCCTGCTCGGAGAGGGCATCGGCGGGCGCTTTCTCATTGAAGCTGGGCGGCAGATAGACGAATTCCCGCACCAGACCGGCTTCGGTCCGGATGCCGACGGCGCCCCAGGGCGCCTCGACAACGGCGGAAAACTGCGGATGGCTTTGCGATGGATTCATGCCGCTAGGATAAATCAAAGCCGCCGTGTTTCGAAGCATCCACTGAAAAGCCTGCGGCATTCCACACGTCGCCGTCGTATTACTGCAAATACAAAACCGGCGCATTCCTTGCGAAATGCGCCGGTTCTGTTTTCGGGAAAAACCTTTATCGGCCCTTCCCTACCTTGGCACGGGCTTATTCCTCGAAAGCTTCCTCGCGCTTCTTGCGCAGCGATGGCAGCAGCACCACCGCCATGGCCAGCGCCGACAGGATCAGCATCGTCGCGCTGATCGGACGCTCCAGGAACACCATCGGATCGCTACGCGACAGCAACAGGGCGCGGCGCAGATACTCTTCCATCATCGGGCCGATGATGAAGCCCAGCAGCATCGGCGCAGCTTCCATTTCCAGCTTGCTGCAGATATAGCCGAAAAAGCCGAAGGCCGCCATCATGAACACATCGAACTCGGAGTTGTTCAGACTGAACACGCCGATCGCGCAGAACACCAGAATACCCGGGTACAGGAAATGGTACGGCACCATGATCATGCGTACCCACAAGCCGATCATCGGCAGGTTCAGCACCACCAGGAAGAAGTTGCCGATCCACATCGAGGCGATAATGCCCCAGAACAGCGCCGGCTGTTCCGTCATCACCGCTGGTCCGGGCTGGATGCCCTGGATGATCATGGCGCCGATCATCAGCGCCATCACGGGGTTCGACGGAATACCCAGCGTGAGCATCGGGATGAAGGAAGTCTGCGCGCCGGCATTGTTGGCCGACTCGGGAGCTGCCACGCCTTCGATCGCGCCCTTGCCGAACTGGGCCGAGTTCTTGGAGATCTTTTTCTCGATCGAGTAAGCCGCGAACGACGACAGCATCGCGCCGCCGCCGGGCAGAATGCCGAGCATCGAGCCCAGTGCCGTGCCGCGCAGCACGGGAGCGATGATGCGCTTCAAGTCATCCTTGCTCGGCATCAGGCCTTCGATCTTCTTCATGACGACCGAACGGGTTTCCTGACGCTCGAGGTTGGAAATGATTTCGCCCAGGCCGAACATACCCATGGCCACTACCACGAAGTTGATGCCGTCGGCCATCTGCGGCACGTCGAAGGTGTAGCGCGGCGTACCGGAGTTGACATCGGTGCCGATCAGGCCGAGCAGCAGGCCGAGAATGATCATGCCGATGGCGCGCAGCAGCGAACCGTGGGCCAGCACCACTGATGCGACCAGGCCGAGCACCATCAGCGAGAAGTATTCGGCGGGACCGAACTTCAGCGCCAGTTCCGCCAGCGGCGGCGCGAACAGCGCCAGCAGCACGGTGGCGACCGAACCGGCGAAGAACGAGCCGAGTGCGGCAGTCGCCAGCGCCTTGCCGGCATGGCCGTTGCGAGCCATCTGGTAGCCGTCGATGGCGGTCACCACCGAGGATGCCTCGCCGGGAAGGTTGACCAGGATGGCAGTGGTGGAACCGCCGTACTGGGCGCCGTAATAGATGCCGGCCAGCATGATCAGCGACGAGATCGGCGACAGCGAGAACGTGATCGGCAAGAGCATGGCGATCGTCGCGGTCGGGCCGAGTCCGGGCAGCACGCCGATGGCGGTGCCGAGGAACACGCCGATCAGGCAGTACATCAGGTTGGACAGGTTCAGGGCGGTATCGAAACCAAGGGCAAGATTGCTGAGAATTTCCATGTTGCGTCTTTCCTTAGATACCGAACCAGTTGCCGATAATGGGCATCGGCAGACCCAGGCCTTTGACAAAGACCAGAGAGCAGAAGATTGCCATTCCGACCGCCACCATCAGGTAGGAGGCGACCTTGAACTTGATGCTGGCCAGGCCGCTGAGCATGACCATCAGGATGATGGCGATAGGCAAGCCGGCGCCACGTACAAGGAAACCAAAGAGGACGGTGGCGCCAATCACGAGAAACATGCCCTTGAGCGTGAATCCGGTAATTGCTTCACCTTGCCTGAACATCGATCGCACGATGCCGATGGCGCCGAGAACGACCAGCATTGAACCTAGGATGGTCGGGAAGTAAGCCGGCCCCATGCGGCCCGCAGTGCCCATTGAATAATCACGGCCGATCAGCACGGCCGCGAGGCCGAAGCCGATGAAGATTGCCCCTGACCAGAAGTCCTTGGGGTTGCGGATGAACGATGCCACAGTAGTCTCCTTTTCGATTTTTGCAGTCATTGCTTAGCATTGTCTCTGGCATAGCTGCGAAATGCCTGGCCATCGGCGGAAGCGAAAGCCAGATACAGCAGGTATGCATCCTGCGCACTAAGGCAAGTGTGCAAGTGTCTTACCAGGATGTGTTGCTAGACATGCATGTCATGATGAGCTTGAAAATACTATGCCTGCATCTGTTAATTCAGGCAACGTAAATTATCAATATGGCCTTCTGCGAAGCGGTGCTTCAATCGCGGGGGATGCATCGATCCCCCGTTTGAGCATCCCGCGCAGAATGCTGGCGCGGACTCATGCCAGACTCACTTGACCAGTACGACCGGTGCATCCGCCAAGTGAATGATCCGGCTCGCGACCGAGCCAACCAGCAGTCCGCCGAGCGCGGACAGACCCCGCGTGCCGATCACGATCTCATCGCAATTCTGCTCGCCGGCGAAGCGGGCTATAACTTCCGCCGGCTGGCCTACGAACAGATGCTGAGAAAACGGAACTCCTCCTGCCTTGAGCGCATCGGCGGCGCCTGTGAGCACCTTCATGCCTTCATCATGGTGATATTGCTTTACCTGGTCTGCACTGACAAAACCGGCAGCGCTGCCATGCAGCGGATACTGCACATTGACCAGTTCGATCTGGTATTGGTCTTTTGCCGCCGAGGACCGCTTGATCACATGCTGCACTGCACGCATCGAGTTTTCCGAGCCGTCGACCGCCAATAGAATCTTGAACATCGCCTTCTCCATCAAGTTGAGAGAACCAGTCATTCATTGCGGACGCCGCGTTGCAGCATCCGCTTTCTTGTTATTTGTTGCCGGTTTCGCTGGAATGCTTGGGATCGGCAAGGTCTTCCAGTACCGGCTGCTTGGCTCGCATGCGCGCCGCCAGTAGCTTGCCGACAGCGACGACGAGCAGTGCGCCGGCGATCGGGCCGATCCAGCTGGCTGTGGGCATGTTCGCCGCAAACCAGTCTTTCACCGAGACATCGCTGACCGCCATACCGCCGGCAATCCAGCCGAGCAGCGCGCCGCCGGCCACGATAACGAAGGGGAAGCGGTCCATCAGCTTGATGACCAGCTGGCTGCCCAGCATGATGATCGGGATGCTGAGCAGCAGGCCGAAGACGATCAGGAACTTGCTGTCGCCTGCGGCGCCGGCGATGGCAATCACATTGTCCAGGCTCATGACCGCGTCCGCGACGATGATGGTCTTGATCGCTGCAGCCAGAGTGGCGCCGGCTTCGATATTGTGACCACCCTCATCCGGCTCTGGCAGCAGCAGCTTGATACCGATCCAGAGCAGCAGGACCGCGCCGACCAGTTTCAGATAGGGAACGGCGAGCAGGGTAACCGCGAACATGATAAGCACGACGCGCAGGCCGATCGCTCCGGCCATGCCCCACAGGATGCCCAGCCGGCGCTGATGCTCGGGCAGGCGACGGCATGCCAGGCCGATGACGACGGCATTGTCGCCGCCGAGCACGATATCAATTGCAACAATTTGCAGAACGGCTACCCAAAACTGGGGATTACTGAAGTCCATGATTACCTCTGGTGCGGAAGGGTTGTGGAAGACATGACGCAAGCCGGTTTCAGCCTCCCGCAGGGAAAGTCATGTCAGATGAGCAAGAATACCTGCCGCATCATAATAGCCGCGAGAGTATACAAGACGGCAACATCTGATTATTCGATGATTTTCTGCGGAAAAAACGCAGCTCAACTGCATGATGGGACTGCTGTGGACGAATGACGTTTCGCGTTCTGCCCGTCACAACGAAAACTATTCTGTGAGCCGATGCGGCTTAACCGCATCGGCTTGGTCTTGCAGGACTGAATGCCGGCTGATCAGCTGCCGTCGAACTTGATGTTTTGCTTCTTGACCAGAGTACTCATCTTCTCCAGTTCCGCCTTGATTTCGGCGGCATGCTCTGCCGGCGAATTGCCGACCGGCTCGGCGCCGCTTTGCATCAGGCGCTCTCGCACTTCCGGCATCGCCAGTACTTTCACCGCGGCGGCATTGATCTTCTTGATGATGTCGTCCGGAGTTTTCGGCGGCGCAACCAGGCCGTACCATGCGGGATCATTGACCTGCTTGAGGCCGAGTTCAGCGAAAGTCGGCACGTTCGGCAGGGAATCAAGGCGCTTGTTCCATGCGATCGCAAACGGCTTGAGCTTGCCAGCCTGGATATGCGACATCGACGACGGGAGGTTGTCGAACATCATGTCGACCTGGCCGCCAAGCAGGTCATTGACCGCCGGACCCGCTCCGCGATAAGGAATATGCAGGATGAAGGTGCCGGTGGAAAGCTTGAACTGCTCGCCCACCATGTGCTGGATGCTGCAGGTGCCGGAGGTGGCATAGTTGAGCTTGCCCGGGTTCTTCTTCACGTGCTCCAGGAAACCCTTGAAATCCTGAGCGGGAAACTTGGGATTGACGGTCAGCACGTTAGGCGTGCGCGCAAGGTTGGTGATGGGCGCAAAGTCGGTCAGAGGGTTATAGCCGAGCTTGGAATTGCACGCCGGATTGACCGCGTGCGTGGACACCGTGGAAATGCCAATGGTGTAGCCGTCCGGATCTGCCTTGGAGATCGCGGTTGCGCCGATGCTGCCGCCGCCGCCGCCGCGGTTCTCGATCACGACGGCCTGGCCAAGCTCCTTGCCGAGCTTGTCGCCGACCACGCGAGCAACGATGTCAGTCGTGCCGCCCGGAGCGAAAGGTACGATCAACCGGATCGGTTTGTTGGGATAGGTTTGCGCGTAGGCGCTTGTCGCGACGGCAAACGATGCAACGACTGGCACGAGTAGCTGGTGTAACTTCATTGTTGGTCTCCTGTTTTAAACACCCTGATTGGCAGACCGCCCGGTGGACTGCATGGTGAACTGCTTGGGGGTCCGATCATTCCTGCAATGGGACATGCCTGCGCTGCGGCGAGCATGCGTGGTTCGAAGTATAAGCGCTTCAGGCAATTTCCTTGTTCCGCTTCCGCAGGGAAGCAACCGGCCTACCGAAACCCGGCACCGTTAGTCTCCTTGTTGATCGACGAAATCAGATCCTTGCCGATGCGGCTTTCCATTTCCTTCTGGACCGGCAGCAATGCCTTGCGCCACTCCTCCCTTTCCTTCTCATTGAGCACGTAAACCACGGACTTGCCGCTCTTTCTGACTGCGTTCAGGGCGGCGTCGTTTTCCTGCTGGGCAATCGCATTTGCATAGCGGGTGGCTTCTTTCATCGCGTTTTCCAGCGCGCTGCGGATGTCGGTCGGCAATCCGTCCCAGAATTTCCTGTTGACGATGACCGCGTAACCCAGGTAGCCGTGGTTGGATACGGTCACGTGCTTTTGCACCTCGTGCATTTTCTGGGTGTAGAGATTGGACGGCGGATTTTCCGTGCCGTCCACGACGCCCGTCTGCAGGGCCTGGTAGACATCGGAAAAGCCGAGCACCTGGGGATTGGCGCCGAGCGCACGCATCTGCGCATCCAGCACCTTGGACGACTGGATGCGCATGTTGAGGCCCTTGAAGTCGGCGGGCAACTTCAACGGCTTGTTGGCGGACATGACCTTGAACCCATTGTCCCAATACGCCAGCCCGGTGATGCCCTTGGACTCCAGCTTCTTGAACAGGTCGCGCCCGATCGGTCCTTCCGTTACCCGGTACAGCGCCTCCTTGCTGGGAAACAGGTAGGGCAGATCGAAAATCTCGAATTCCTTCACGCCGAACGGACCGAACTTGGCAAGCGATGGCGCCAGCATCTGGGCGGCACCCAGCTGCAGCGCTTC
Organism: Noviherbaspirillum album; assembly: GCF_035916955.1. NCBI lineage: Bacteria > Pseudomonadati > Pseudomonadota > Betaproteobacteria > Burkholderiales > Oxalobacteraceae > Noviherbaspirillum > Noviherbaspirillum album. Next base: position 44,549 of record NZ_JAWIIV010000010.1, read on the forward strand.
CAATTCCTCCTTGTCCTTGTACAAGGTGCTGTTGGGATACACCTCTACCCTGACACGGCCTTTTGTTGCCGATTCGGCAAGCTGCTTGAAGCGCTCGGCGGCCTTTCCCTTCGGCGTGTCGCTGGTCACCACATGGCTGAACTTGATGACGATGGGGGCGTCGGCGAGCGCCTCGGCATTCATTGCCAGCGCGGCCGCCAGGGCCATTACCAGGGCTTTGAATTGCATGAGCGTCTCCGGAAGCGCAATGTGCTGCTATACATCCGCCGATTTTCACCAAGCGATATACATCTGGCAAGTGTGGTTAACCACAACAGCCGCCGCACAACCGCCGTCATCGGACCCGCGCACGCGATTCATGGCCCGCCTTGCAGGTTGTCCGCATGATCGGATTTGCGCCGCCGGCGACCATGTCGCCTTACAATGTTCCCGAGCCGCGGTCCGCCACCAACATCATGCCCATGCCTTCCCGTCAAAAGTTCAGTTTCACATTGCCGACCCGGCGCCAGGGCTGGCGCTGGGTGCTGCCGGTGCTGCTGGTGCTGCTTTTCCTGTCCACGCTGCTGTGGCTGCCTTGGCAGACGCAGCGCATGGAATCCAGCGAGCGCCAGGAACAGCTGATTGCCGATACGCTGTGGGTGGAACAGACCATCCGCTTCCAGCTCGGCCGCCATGAAGACAACCTGCGCGTGATCGCCAATGAAATCGCATCCGGCTACGGTACGGAAAAGCGCCTGCGCGACCGGATAGTCACCATGGCGCGCGCCAACGGCGAACTGGTTCGCATCGTGCAATTCAACGTCCAAGGCGAGCCGGTCATGTCTTCGGACGACATGGACACACGGTTGCGCGACCTGGCACCCGGCTCGATCGCGACGGCGGAACGCGCGCGCAAGTCGAAAACGCCGCTGTACGCGCAGCCTGACCCAGGTACGCCGATGACGCTTGACTACCATGTGCCGATCTATTCCGGCGACACCTACGCCGGCATGCTGACCGCCAGTTACTCGATTTCCGCCATCCTCAATGAAATGGTGCCGTGGTGGTTCGCCCAGGACAATGAAGTTTTGCTGACCGACCCGGACGACAACATCATCGACCGGCGCGCCGCTGGCGGGCCGGGCCGCGGCGTGTACACGCACCGGCGCGCGCTCGACCTGCCCGGCGTCACCCTGACGCTGCGCACCAACAGCGTAAAGGGCGAGCCGAAGCTGCTGCCCAGCCTGCTGGTCGGATCGGTGATCGCCTTGTCGCTCGGCCTGTTATGGAGCCTGGGCGCACTGTGGCGGGACATCAACCGCCGCCTGGCGGCGGAAGGCGCATTGCGGCAGCAGGTGGCGTTCCGGACCGCGATGGAAAATTCGCTGATGACCGGCCTGCGCGCGCGCGACCTCACCGGCCGCATCACCTATGTGAATCCCTCCTTCTGCCGCATGGTCGGCATCCCGGCCGAAGAGCTGATCGGCAAGGCGCCGCCCATGCCTTACTGGGCGCCGGAAGCGATGAACGAATACAACCAGCGCTTCACCCAGGTGCTGGCCGGCACGGTGACGCCGCAGTTCGAGACCATCTTCCTGCGCGCCAACGGCGAACGATTTCCGGTGCTGATCTTCGAATCGCCGCTGGTGGACGACAGCGGCAAGCAGACCGGATGGATGGGTTCCATCCTCGACATCTCCGACCGCAAGCAGGCCGAAGACCTGAACCGGCGCCAGCAGGAGAAGCTGCAGGCCAGCGCGCGGCTGGCCACCATGGGGGAAATTGCCTCCACCCTGGCGCATGAGCTCAACCAGCCGCTCGCGGCCATCTCCAGCTACACCACCGGCGCGCTGAACATGATCGAGCAGAGCGCCAACGATCCTGGCAGGCTCAATCTCGACCTGCTCAAGCCGGCACTGGAAAAGGCCGGCACGCAGGCGCAGCGCGCCGGCCAGATCATCCGCAGCGTCCATACCTTCGTCAAGCGCCGCGAACCGAGCCGGGAACCGACCACCGTGGCCATGCTGATCGACAACGTGATGCCGCTGATCGAATTGCAGGCGCGGCAGTTCTTCGTGTCGACCCGCACCGAGATCGACGAAGGCTTGCCGCCGGTGCTGGCCGACCGGGTGCTGCTGGAGCAGGTGCTGCTCAACCTGACCCGAAACGCGATCGAAGCGATGCAGGGCATCGCGCCCGAGCGCCGCATCCTGCGGATCGCCGCCCGGCGCACCGCCGCCGGGAGCGCCGACCAGACTGTTGAGATTTCGGTGATCGACAACGGCCATGGCATCCCGCCCGAAGTCGCCGAACGGCTGTTCTCGCCGTTTTTCTCGACAAAGGCAGAAGGCATGGGCATGGGCTTGAACATCTGCCGGACGGCGGTGGAATTCCACGGCGGGAAACTGATCCACTCAAACAATCCGGGCGGCGGCACCATCTTCCGCTTTACGCTGCCGGTGCTGGCGCAGGGAGTGCCGGTTGACGGCGATTCGGCGATAATCCGTGAAACCTGAGTTGCCGGGCATGCGCAGTCATCCGGCAAACTGCATGTCCGATCGCACGTGGGTGTCTTCGGCAGCGAACAAAAACCCACAGGCCCCAGAGGAGACTGAATGCTGCATATTGTCGATGATGAAGAAGTGATCCGCGACTCGCTGACATGGCTGGCGCAGTCGAGGGCCATCGGCGCGACCGCCTATGAAAGCGGTGCCGCCTTCCTGGCGGCGCTGGACAATGCCGCAGGCTTCGATGCTGCCGGCGAATGCATCCTGCTCGATGTGCGCATGCCGGACATGAGCGGCTCCACCCTGTTCGACACGCTCGCCGCGCGCGGGCTGACCCAGCGCATTCCGGTCATCTTCCTGACCGGCCACGGCGACGTGCCGATGGCGGTCGATACCCTCAAGCGCGGCGCCTTCGATTTTTTCGAGAAGCCGTTCAATGACAACAAGCTGATGGACCGGGTGGAAGAGGCGCTCGCGGCATCGCGCGAAGCCGGCGCCACCGCGCAGGTGCATGAGCGCCTCGCCACGCTGTCGACCCGCGAACGCGAAGTGCTCGATCTGATCCTGGCCGGCAAGATGAACAAGGTCATCGCCGACGAACTCGGCATTAGCATGCGCACCGTCGAAGTGCATCGCGCCCACATCTTCGACAAGATGAATGTGAAGACGGCGGTGGAGCTGGCGCGCGTGCTCAAGTAGCAGTCCGCCGGATCATGCCTGCGGGATCGCGCCCGCTTCCCCGCCCTGACGTCGGGCAGACCCTGCCCTTCCTGCGCAATCCTCTGTAACATTGCGGTTTGTCTGCTTCGCCCGCCTTCCTGCTTCCCCATGTCGATCGTCACCATCCTGTTCCCCGATTTCGCGCTGATCCTGCTCGGCTTCCTGCTGATGCGCTACACCGATTGGGGCAAGCCATTCTGGAGCGGGCTGGAGAAGATGATCTATTACTTCCTGTTTCCGGCCCTGCTGTTCTACTCCACCGCCCGCACTCCGTTCGACTTCGCCACCACGGGCACCATGCTCAAGGTCGCGCTGCTGACGATCACCGCCGGCATCGCGCTCGGCTGGATCGCCAAGCCGCTGTTCAATGTCCCGCCGATGATGTTCGAGTCGGGCGTGCAGACCGCCTTCCGCTTCAATTCCTATATCGCGCTGGCGGTCGCCTCGCGCCTGGGCGGCGAACAGGGCACGTCGATGATGGCATTGATCATCGGCTTCGGCGTCCCGCTCTGCAACATGGCGGCGGTGCATGCGCTGGTGAAGAAAGGCGGCGGACTGCTGCGCGAGATGGCCAAGAATCCGCTGCTGGTGGCTACCGCATGCGGAATGGCATGCAACCTCGCCGGCCTGCAGATCCCCGAGGTGATCGGCGCCACCCTGTCGCGCATGTCCAATGCCTCCATCGCGCTCGGCCTGATTGCGGTCGGCGCCGGCCTGCGCCTGTCGGGCGTAAACGAAGCCAAGGGGATGGCCCTGTATTTCACGGCGGTCAAGCTGCTGGCGCTGCCGGCGGTGGCACTGCTGCTCGGGCGCTGGCTGCAGCTGCCCCCGCTGCAGCTGCAGCTGGTGGTGGTGTTCGCCGCCCTGCCCACCGCGTCGAGCGCCTATGTGCTGGCCGCGCGCATGGGCGGCAACGGGCCTTTCGTGGCCTTTCTCATTTCCGGCGGCACGGTATTGTCGGCGCTGACCCTGCCGCTCTGGCTGGGGCTGGCTCGGTAGGTGCTCGCTAGCTCCCTGCCTGTGCGAGCGCCCACGCCACATGCTCGCGCACCATATTCGAACTGTCGTTCTCGCGCGACATCAATGCGGCGATCAGCGGCCCGGACTCCGGTGCGCCGGACAATGCGCGCAAGGCATTCCCCAAGCCCACCGCCAGGTTGCGCAGCCAGCGCTCGTGGCCGATGCGGCGGATCGGGCTGCCTTCCAGCCGGCGGTTGAAGTCGTCCTCGCTCCAGGCGAACAGTCCCACCAGGCTCGCTGCATCGAGCCCGTTGCGGACATCGAAATCCGCCAGCGTGGACCGCTGCGCGAACTTGTTCCAGGGGCAGACCAGCTGGCAGTCATCGCAGCCGTAGACGCGGTTGCCGATCAGCGGCCGCAGTTCGACGGGTATGCTGCCCTTGAGCTCGATCGTGAGGTAGGAGATGCAGCGGCGCGCATCCAGCCGGTAGGGGCCGAGTATCGCCTGGGTCGGACAGCTGTCGATGCAGGCATGGCATTGCCCGCAATGCCCGCTTGCCGGCTCATCCACCGGCAGCGGCAGGTCGGTGTACAGCTCGCCGAGGAAGAACATCGATCCCGCCTCGCGGTTGAGCAGCAGCGTATGCTTGCCGCGCCAGCCGATGCCTGACTTTTCCGCCAGCGCCACTTCCATCACAGGCCCCGAATCGGTGAAGACCCGATAGCCGAACTCGCCGATCTCGCCGCGGATGCGGTCGGCCAGCTGCTGCAGCCTGGCGCGCAGGACCTTGTGGTAATCGCGACCGCGCGCATAGACCGAGATCACCGCAGCCCCCGGATCGGCGGCGCGCGCTTCCTCCCGTGCGCGCCAGACTACCGCGGCCTCATCGCCGGCGTCGACATTGGCAGGCAGATAATTCATGCGCGCCGTGACGACCCGGATCGTGCCGGGAACAAGTTCTCCCGGGCGGGCGCGCTTCATTCCGTGCGCTGCCATATAATCCATCTCGCCGTGGTGCCCCGCGTCCAGCCATGCCTGCAGACCGGCTTCATGCCGCGACAGGTCGATATCGGCGATGCCGATTTCCGCAAAGCCGAGTTCTCGCCCCCAGGCCTTGATGGCAAGGGCAAGCGTGGTCAAATTGTCATCGGAAAATGTCATGAGCGTGGCATTTCCCGTCCTGTTCCGCACACATGCGGGACAGGACGGGAAACAGATTGGCGTTCAGGCGCCGTTTTTCAGCACCATCAAAGAAGCCATTTTACGAGATGCAGCACTTTCAGACTCATTTACGCGACGAAGCCGACACCATCGCGCTTGGCGGCGCCCTCGCCCGGGCATTGGCGCCGGGCCTCGCCATCTACCTGCACGGCGACCTCGGCGCGGGCAAGACCGCGCTGACGCGGGCCATGCTGCAGGCCGCCGGCCATGCCGGCCATGTCAGGAGCCCGACCTATACGCTGGCCGAACCCTATACGGTGCAGGTCGGCGGACAGCCGGTGGATGCGGTCCATTTCGACCTGTATCGCCTCGCCAGTCCGGAAGAATTCCTTGATGCCGGCTTTCGCGAATACTTCGGCGCAAACACGATCTGCATCATAGAATGGCCGGAAAAGGCCGAGGGAGTGTTGCCCTCGCCAGACATCGAGATGCATTTGAGCATTTCCGGCAACGGTCGTGATATAAAATGTGAGGCCTTGTCCGTCCAGGGTACTCAATGTCTCGATCGTCTGAAATTAGCGCTGAACATGTAACTTCCTCCGCGAAGTCCAGACGCCGCACCGTTCTGAAAGCCGGCGGCACCCTTCTCCTCTCCGTCTTCACGTCCTTGCCCGCCCGCGCCGCGCAGATCATGGCGGTCCGCGTCTGGCCGGCCGAGGACTATACGCGGGTCACGCTGGAGAACGACACCAACCTGAAGACCAGCCACTTCATCATCAAGGACCCGGAGCGGCTGGTGGTCGACATCGAAGGACTGGAGCTCAATCCGACCCTCAAGCAACTGGTCGCGAAAATCCAGTCGAACGACCCGTATATCAAGCAGGTGCGCGTGGGCCAGAACCGACCCAACGTCGTGCGCCTGGTATTCGACCTGAAGGAAGAGGTCAATCCACAGGTCTTCACGCTGGCCCCGGTCGGCGAATACAAGCACCGCCTGATCTTCGACCTTTACCCCGTCAATCCGGTCGATCCGATCGCCGCATTGATCAACAAGGGCGAATGGCTGCGCGAAAAGCCGGCGGAAAGCCTGCCGCCGCTGGCCTCGGCCGGCCCGGAGCCCAAGCCGGCACCGGCGGTCCCTCCTGTTTCGGGCCTTCCATCGGTTCCGCCGGTGCAGGTGCAGCCCGAGCTGCGGGCACCGAAAGCCGAGGACAATGACAAGGAAGAGGCTTCCAGGCCTGCGACGCTCACGCGCATGATCACCATCGTCCTCGATCCCGGCCATGGCGGCGAGGATCCCGGCGCATTGGGACGCGGCGGCAGCAAGGAAAAGGACGTGGTGCTCGACATCGCAAAGCGCCTGAAAGCCAAGATCGAGAGCCAGCCCAACATGCGGGTGATGCTGACGCGCGACGGCGATTTCTTCGTTCCGCTTCACACGCGGGTGCAGAAGGCGCGCAAGGTGCAGGCCGACCTGTTCGTCTCCATCCATGCCGATGCCTGGATAGAACCGACGGCGCGCGGATCTTCCGTTTTCGTGCTGTCGGAAAAGGGCGCCTCCTCCACCGCCGCCCGCTGGCTGGCGAACAAGGAGAATGCGGCCGACCTGATCGGCGGCGTCAATATCAAGTCGCATGACCGCCAGCTCGCCAGCGTGCTGCTCGACCTGTCGACCACAGCGCAGATCAACGACAGTCTCAAGCTGGGCAAGGCGGTCTTGGCGGAAATCGGCGGCATCAACCGCCTGCACAAGCGGGCGGTGGAGCAAGCCGGCTTTGCCGTGCTGAAGGCGCCCGACATCCCCAGCATCCTGATCGAGACCGCCTTCATCTCCAATCCGGAAGAAGAATCCAAGCTGACCGACGACAAGTACCAGGACCAGATGGCCAACGCGGTACTGCGCGGCATCCAGAAGTATTTCGCCCGCAATCCACCGCTGGCCAAGAACCGCATGACCTGAGGCGCATGAAAGCGGGGTCGAGGAACCTGCATTCATGCGGTTTCCCGTGGATCCCCGCTATTTCCCAAAGCGGAAACCTGCGGAACGCCATGCATCAAAACAGTCGCTATCGATCATCAAATCTGCTACTCTTTATTGCAGCAGGGCAATTAAATTCCCTGCTGCTTCGTTGCCGCGTTTCCGACGCATCCTCAGATAAGGATAGATCCTGATGCAAGCCACTACTACGGAATCCAGCCAGACCGATATCTCGGCGCACGAATTCCTGGCCTTCACGCTGGGCAAGGAAGAGTACGGCATCCACATTCTCAAAGTGCAGGAACTGCGCGGCTACGAGGCGCCGACCCGCATCGCCAATGCGCCGGCCTTCATCAAGGGCGTGGTCAACCTGCGCGGCATCATCGTGCCGATCGTCGACATGCGGATCAAGTTCAACCTCGGCACGCCGACCTACGACCAGTTCACCGTCGTCATCATCCTCAACATTGCCGGCCGCGTGATGGGCATGGTGGTCGACAGCGTGTCGGACGTGATCACCCTGTCGCCGGAACAGGTCAAGCCCGCGCCGGAAATGGGCACCGCGCTCAATACCGATCACCTGATCGGCCTGGGTACCATCGACGAGCGCATGCTGATCCTGGTCGACATCGACAAGCTGATGTCCAGCGCCGAACTCGGCCTGATGGACGCGATCGCGGCTTGATCACCCGGCGCTATTGAATAGCCTGCTTCCTGCCGGCGCCATCGAACGCGGCAGGAAAGCTTTCCTTATCTCCAAAAAATCGGGCCTGGCACGAGCCAGGAAAGGGATTGGGCGCGACGGTATAATCTCGCAATGAACGCCCCGCACACCCCGCCCCGCCCCATCCTGGCGCTTCCCGACCAGCTGATTTCCCAGATCGCCGCCGGCGAGGTGGTCGACCGTCCCGCTGCCGTCGTCAAGGAATTGCTGGAAAACGCGCTCGACGCGGGCGCCACTCAGGTCACCATAAGGCTCGAGGAAGGCGGCGTGAAACGCATCGCCATCACCGACAACGGGCGCGGCATTCCCCCCGACCAGATGCCCCTGGCGCTGGCCAGGCACGCGACTTCCAAGATCGCCTCGCTGTCCGACCTGGAAAATGTCGGTACGCTCGGCTTTCGCGGCGAGGCGCTGGCATCGATCGCCTCGGTGGCGCAGGTCACGCTGACTTCGCGCACCGCCGATGCCGATCATGCCTGGGAAATCTCGGGCAACCAGGATGGCCAGGTGACGCCCTCCTCCGGCGCGCTCGGCACCACGGTCGATGTGCGCGACCTGTATTACAACACCCCTGCCCGCCGCAAGTTCCTGAAATCGGACCAGACCGAATACGGCCATTGCGCCGAGGTGGTGCGCCGCATCGCCCTGTCGCGGCCCGATGTCGCCTTCTCGCTCTCGCACAACGGCAAGACGGTCGACCACTGGAACGTCAGCGAAATCGAAAAGCGCAGCGCGATGATCCTGGGCGGCGAATTCGCGACGGCCCGCCTGCCGCTCGACGAGAACTCGGGCCAGCTGCGCCTGCACGGCTTCGTCGGCCTGCCGACCGCTTCCAAGGCCCGCGCCGACAGCCAGTATTTTTATGTCAACGGCCGCTTCGTGCGCGACAAGCTGCTCGCCCACGCGGTGCGCGCCGCCTATCAGGATGTGCTGCACGGCGACCGCTATCCCTGCTATGTGCTCAGCCTGGAGCTCGACCCGGCGCTGGTGGACGTCAACGTGCATCCGTCGAAGATCGAAGTGCGCTTCCGCGACGGCCGGGCGGTGCACCAGTTCATCTTTCACGCGGTCAGCCGGGCGCTGGCGCAGACTTCGGCCACCTCCTTCGGCGCGACCCCGGCGCCGGTGACCGCGACCACGGGCGTGCTGCCCTGGCTGCGCGAACAGAAGCAGACCGAATTCAGCATGCCGTTCGCCACGGGTGGCAGCGGCGTGGCGCAGTCCACAGCTGCCTACGGCGCATTGTTTTCGCCGTCGTCGCCGTCAATGCAGATGCCGGATGCAGATGCAGCGTCTATACGCACACCGGCGAGCGGGCCGGCGACGCTGTTTGCCACACGGGACGCTGAGTCTCCCTACCAGGCGCAGGCAGCCCAGCCTTCGCAGACCCTGCCCGACCACGACTTCCCGCTCGGTTTCGCACTGGCGCAGCTGCACGGCATCTACGTTCTTGCCCAGAACAGGAAGGGCCTTGTGCTGATCGACATGCATGCCGCGCATGAGCGCATCCTGTACGAGCAACTCAAGAATGCGCTGGATTCCGACGCCTTGCAGATCCAGCCCCTGCTGATCCCGGTTACCTTCCATGCGGACCCGGTGGAAGTTGGCACCGTGCAGGAAAACCGGGACGCCCTGCAGGCCCTGGGCTTCGACATCAGCGCGCTGTCGCCGACCACGCTGGCCGTGCGCGCGATTCCGGCGCTGCTCAAGAATGCCGATGCGCAGTCGCTGGCGCGCGACGTGCTGCGCGACGTGCGCGAGTTCGGCGGCTCGCGGGTGCTGGTGGAACGGCGCAATGAGATGCTGGGCACGCTGGCCTGCCATACCGCCGTGCGCGCCAACCGCACGCTGACCATCCCGGAAATGAATGCCCTGCTGCGCCAGATGGAAGCCACCGAACGCGCCGACCAGTGCAACCACGGCCGGCCGACCTGGGTACAGCTCGCGCTGTCCGACCTCGACAAGCTTTTCCTGCGCGGACAGTAACCCCTTGGATAATCGCTCCCGACCGCTTGCGCAATTCGCGCATGCCCCGCTGATGCCGCTCCTCATCGCCTTCATGATGCTGCAGCCGCTGTCGACGGATCTCTACCTTGCCTCGCTGCCCAGCCTCGCGTCCACGTTCGCGGTGCCGGCATCGACCGTGCAGCTCACGCTGTCGCTGTTCGTGATCGGTTTCGGCGGCGCCCAGCTCATCATCGGCCCGCTGTCGGACCGCTTCGGCAGGCGGCCGGTCCTGTTGTGCGGCCTGATGCTGTACATGCTGGCCAGCGCACTGTGCGCACTGGCTCCCTCGATCGGCCTGCTGATCGCAGCCCGCTTCCTGCAGGCCTTGGGCTGCTGCGCGGCGGTCATCATCGCCCGCGCCATCGTGCGCGATGCCTATGCGCCCGAACACAGCGCCCGCGTCGTGGCGGCCGCCAGCACCTGGCTGTCGCTGGCACCGCTGCTGGGCCCCATCCTCGGCTCCTATCTGCAGGTCGCCTTCGGCTGGCGCGCAGCCTTCGTCACCCTCGGCCTGCTGTCGACGCTGGTGCTGGCGGCCAGCGTCTGGCGCCTCCCGGAAACCAACATGCACCTCAATCCGCGGGCCACCCAACTCTCCGGCCTGATGGCGAACTACCGCATCGTGCTGGGATCGCGCGAATTCTGGGCGCATGCGCTGCCCGGCGCGCTGTCCTACGGCGCCATCTTCGCCTTCATTTCCGGCTCCTCCTTCGTGCTGATCCGCGTGCTCAGTGTGCCGACCGCCTGGTTCGGCTACTGCTTCGCCTTCGGGGTGAGCGGCTACCTGAGCGGCACCATCGTCTGCCGCCGGCTGCTGCCGCGCATCGGCGCGCCTCGCGCCTTCCGCATCGGCAGCGCGCTGTCGCTGGCTACCGGCATGCTGTTCCTGGCCGCGGTCGGCGTCGGCATTGCGCACTGGAGCTTGATGCTCGCGGCGATGTTCCTGACCATGCTTGCGCACGGCATCAACTTTCCGATCGCGCAGTCCGGCGCTGTATCGCCCTTTCCCCAGCAGGCGGGCACGGCGGCCGGCCTGATGGGGGCGCTCTACATGACGGTCGCCTTCGCGGTCGGCACGGTGGTCGGCAGCACCCATGACGGCACGCTCTATCCTCTTGCCCTCATTGTCTGCACCCTCGGCGCGCTGATCTTCGTTTCGGTGCGCGCCATTGCCTCCGGCGCCGCGAGTACCGCATGATGCAGCAGACAGGCAAGCCACTGGCAGTGGCCATCATGGGCCCCACGGCGTCCGGCAAGACCGCCGCCGCGCTGCAGATCGCCGGCGAGATTCCGGCCGAAATCATTTCCGTGGATTCTGCGCTGGTCTATCGCGACATGGATATCGGCACCGCCAAGCCCAGCGCGGACGAGCGCGCCGCCGTGCCGCACCACCTGATCGACATCCTCGATCCGGCGGAGTCGTACTCCGTGATGCAGTTCCGGCAGGATGCCATGCGCCTGGTCGCGGAAATCTCCGCGCGCGGCAGGCTGCCGCTGCTGGTCGGAGGCACCATGCTCTACTTCAAGGTGCTCAGGGATGGCATCGATGCCCTGCCGCAAGCCGATCCGGAACTGCGCGCCCGCCTCGACGAAGAAGCCGCCCGCCTCGGCATGCCGGCCCTGCATGCCAGGCTGGCAACCATCGATCCGGAGACCGCGGCCCGCCTCAAGCCCAACGATTCGCAGCGCATCCAGCGCGCGCTGGAAATCCATGCGCTGACCGGCCAGCCGATGTCGCAGCTGATCGCACGCGCGCCGAAGGAGGAATTGCCGTTCGACCTGCTGCCGCTGTCGCTGGAACCTTCGGACCGCAGCGTGCTGCATGCCCGGATCGCAACCCGCTTCGATGCGATGCTGGCGGCCGAAGGAGGACTGCTTGAAGAGGTGCGCTTCCTGAGAGCAAGAGGCGACCTGCATCTCGGCTTGCCCTCGATGCGCTGCGTCGGCTACCGCCAGGCCTGGGAGTATCTTGACGGCACGATAGACTTCGAGGAACTGCGGGAAAAAGGCATTGCGGCAACAAGGCAGCTGGCCAAGCGTCAGCTGACCTGGCTGCGCTCGATGCCGGACCGGACGGTGGTCGATTGCCTCGCGCCCGATGCGGCATCGCAGCTGCTGGACCTGACCCGGCGGGCGTTGGCGGACCGGGAAAATCAGGTCCGATAAGATTTTCCTGCCATCCACCTTGACAGGAATAATCGATGTCAGCATAATTGCGGGCTTCTTGGTGATATAGCTCAGTTGGTTAGAGCACAGCACTCATAATGCTGGGGTCGGTGGTTCAAGTCCACCTATCACCACCAGAATTCAAGGCCGCAAGTCATCGAAAAATGACTTGCGGCCTTTTTGGTTTACGGCCTGCTTCCAAACGATCAACTCGATGCATCTCTGTCGCGGAGACGATACCGAAAGGCCGAAACATGTACCTGGCATATATATCAACGCACGATTTTTGTGACAAGTCTCCGTACGCGCGGCTCGAAGACAGCAAACGTCAGCAACAAAGTTGTTGCAATCAACAGAATATGCAGTTCTCGGAGGGAGTGTGACAACGCACGCGGCACGTGCGGATCGTCATGATTCCCAGGATAGGCGGCAATTGAAAATACGGTAAAGCCGGCGCATATCAGCAACGAGACGATGAGTATCCATCGTGCGGCGAACAGACGCAGGCCCTGGCAGATAAACAGCGATGCCATGCCTCCGCAAGCAATCCAGAAAAAGACCTGATACATGAAGAATGAACCCATCTTCATGCTCATGGTATCCACCACGTTTGCGTAACCGATGAAGCAGAACACAGTGAGAACGCCAAGCGGCAAAAGAAAAATGAGACTTAGTATCCGGCGCATGAGGTTCATCCAGATAAAGATTTTGACAGGTCGCGCCAGCTGTTTTGTCATGATGTCCGAGGACGCCACGAAATCGCCTCTACGGCCATGCCGGGCGCGCCTTCTTATCGCGGGCCGCCAGTCTCGTTGCAATCGAAGCGATACACCCCCGCATCCATCCCATCCTTGCGCAGGCTGATCTCGACGCTGCAGCTTTCCCGGTCCGACATGCCCACATTCACCTGCGCCAGCGGCATGGCCTGCGACGCCGGCACCCGTAGCTGCCCTTGCTGGCTGACGCGGGAATTGCCGCCGCGCCCTTGCTGGACGACCTGCATCCTGAATTCCAGCAGCACATCCTTCATGCTTTTCACGTACGGAACGATTCGCATCTGCCCCTGGTTGGCATGGGTGTCCAGCCAGACTTGAAGATCCGCGTCGGGAGTCATGGTCATCATTGCGCCTTTCATGTCGATGATGCAAAAAAGGCGGACAGCTTCTGCCCGCCTTTTCCACTTTTACCACTCAGAGCGCCGCGCCTCCGATCGGCGTCGCGGCTATCCGATCAATGCTGCCAGATGGCGGCATGGTTGGTGTTGCCGGACTGCGTGATTGCCGCGACATGGCCATTGCCCGTCTGCAGGATCGCCGCGGTGTTGCGCGCAGCATAGCTGACGCCGTCGCCTGCCTGCGCGATGGTCGCCAGGTTGCCGTTGCCGGCCTGTGCGATATTCGCATAATTCCATTCGCCGGTCTGCGCCACCGATGCGTTGAGCAGGGAGCCGCCCTGGGTGATGCCGGCATCATTGTTGTTGCCGCCCTGGGTGATCTGCGCCAGCGAGCTGGATGCATTGCTCTGCGTGACAGATGCATTGTTCAGCGAGCCGTCCTGGGAGATGAGCGCGGTGCTGCTGTTGCCGCCGTCCTGCGACACGGATGCGGTCTGGAACGAGCCGTTCTGGTATACCGAAGCCACATCCTTGTAGCCGTTGGTCTGGCTGACGCCGGCGATGTTGCTGCTGCCGGACTGGGTCACCGTGGCTTCGAACAAGCCCTGCACCACGCCGTTGCCGGCCGATACCGAGCCGCCGCTCTGATGCACGGAAGCGATATTGTTGTTGCCGGACTGTTCGACCGATGCCTTGCTGAAGTCGGCCAGGCCGCCCTGGGTCACGTTGGCTGTCTGGACCGAGCCGGACTGCGTCACCGACGCGGTGGAGGACCAGGTGTTGGTCTGCAGGACGTTGGCGGTGCTGCCGTTGCCGGATTGGGTCACGGTGGCGCTGCCGTCCTTGCTGCCGTTGTTCTGGGTAACGACCGCGTTCTGGTTGTCGCCGGTCTGGGTCACGTTGGCCTGCTGGTTGAAGGTGCCGTTCTGGTTTACCAGCGCGGTGCTCTGGTAGCCGTTGGACTGGGTCACGTTAGCCTTGTTGGCTGCGCCGGCGGTCTGGTTCACGGTTGCCTGGAACTTGCCTGCCGAGACCGCGCCGCCCGGGAAGTAGCTTGCGCCGCTCTGGCTGACGGTGGCAGTCTGGCCGGTGCCGGACTGGAACACGGTGGCAGAGCTGTAGTCGGCCAGGCCGCCCTGGGTCACACTGGCGGAGTTGGAGGAATCCTGCTGCGTGACGGAAGCGTTGCTGAACCAGGTATTGGTCTGCAGCACGTTGGCGGTGTTGCTGTCGCCAGACTGGGTGATGGAAGCGCTGCCTTCGCGGCTGCCGGCATTTTGCGTCAGGGACGCGTTCTGGCCGTTGCCGAACTGGTTGACCGCGGCGGCCTGGTTGGTGACGTTATCCTGCAGCACGTTGGCTGTGTTGCCTGCAACGACGCCGTCGGCCTGGAACACGGTGACCTTGCCGCCGGTGGAGTTGGCGGTTGTTACGGTCGCGGCCTGGTTGGCGCCGCTCTGGGTCACGGATGCCTGGTTGACGCTGCCGGACTGGAAGACCGACGCGCTCTGGTTGTTGCCGGTTTGGGACGCGGCGGCTTCATTGCCGGTGCCGGACTGGCCGATGGCCGCTGCGCTGTTGGAAGCGGCGTCCTGGGTGATGCCGGCGACATTGCTATTGCCGGACTGGTCGATCGCGGCGGCAACGGAAGTGCTGTTCTTCTGCAGGATGCCAGGTACGGAAGCCGGGTCGCTCGGCGTTGCGCCGGGGACGCCGGCGCGGTTGCCGTTGCCGACCTGGTTGATGGATGCCGATGCGGACGACGATGCGTTCTGCTCGATGTAGGCATCATTGCCGGAGCCGGTGGAAGAGATGGTGGCTTGAGCGAAAGCCGGCGATGCAGCGTACGCCAGGCTGATGCCGAGCGCGAGAGCAGTCAATTTTGTTTTCAATTGTTTCTCCTAAATGGATAAGGGCGGTAAAAACGATGCGATCCAGCGCCCCTAGTACTGGATCACCTTTGCAGCGAGGCCATTGCCGTGTTGCTGGACCATCAGATGCGGGCTCAGCGGGTTCTGCTGGATGTTCACCACGTTGGAATTGCCGGCCTGTCCGACGACGGCGGTGTTGCCGTTGCCGGCCTGGGTCACGGTGACAAGGTTGTTGCGGCCGGCCTGCGTCACTGCGATGCCGTTTCCATCGCCGGCCTGGCGGGATGCGATGCGGTTGTCCCTGCCCTGCTGGCTAACCTCGATGCCGTTGCCTTGACCGGACTGGCTGATCTCGCCGGTGTGCCGGTTGCCCTGCTGGCGCAGGAAGGCTTCATTGAATTCGCCGTTCTGCGTTACCCGGGCGTGATGCCCCTGATGGCCTCCAAGGCCGGCGTCAGCGGGCCCGAGATCCGACTTGGCGGACATGTCGGCAGCCGTGGCCGCCGCCATGGCCCAGCAGGTGAAAGCGACAGGCAGCAGCAACCCGGCCGCACGGCGACGTACGGCGGCGTTCAACAGTAATTTCACGATGGCGTGACCTTTCTTGAATAGGGAGAAAACGGCAGGCCGCCTCAGTACGCCGCTCCATGAGCAGGCGCCTCCTCATGGAGCGGCGCCTTGGCTTCCTGGCTGTCGAGGTAACTGGCGCTCTCCTGGAGATAGGTGCGCAGCACCGGGGATTGCCAGTCGGTTTCGCGCTTGAGCGCCCAGATCTTGTCCTGCAAGCCTTGCACGATGAGGTGGACCACCGCGGCCTCGATGGCTTCCCTGACGCAGAGCTGCGAAGGTTCGTTGCGGGTGTAGCCGCCCTCGAGTTCCAGCAGTTCCTTGAAGTTGACGAAGCGGAATACGCCGGTCGACAGTTCGTAGGAATAGATGGTCTTGGTGGTGGAAACGCTGTTGAGTATCTGGCCGCTGCGGATATCGACGCTGCGCAGGCTGATGGTCACCTGGTCGACCCGGTATTGGGTCTTGGCCCCGATGCCGAGATAGCGGGCGCCGGCGCCGCCGGTGCGGACATTGGTTTCATAAGCGACGATGCCGCCTTCGATGATGACGGTGGCCGGCACCAGCGCCGGCAGGCTGATCGGCTGGTTGCCCTTGTCCTGGGGCGTCTCCAGCGCGCGCACGATCTTGCGCTCGGTCAGCAGATTCTGCAGGTTTTCGCGCTCGACCGGCGTGAACCATCCGGAATCCTTCAATGCCTTGACCAGCATGGTCGCCGCGCCCTGGGTCACGGCGGTCGAGAAGGAACTGTCAGGCGCCGGCTTGTACTGGCCAGTCTGGTCGCGGAAACCATACACTGCGGTCACCACCTTGCCCCTCGGTTCGGGCAGGCGCAGCAGGTCGCGCGTGGCGCCGGTGGCCGGCGTCAGCCTGGCGTTGGCGGCAACATCCGCCGGCAGCTGGGTGCTCGCACATCCGCCCAATGCCAGAAGCGACAAAACCGCAAGGAAAGGGCGAAACGCAAGCCCGCGGGAAATACAGGGAAATCTCATGGCTGGCCCACTTGGAAAGACGTGCTGGCGCCGGTCACCTTGTCGGTGGTGGTCACCTGCAGGAGGCCGCCGCCAAGGTCGGAAATCTGGATGGAGAAATTGCCGGTGCTGACCGTGCCGGGCACCAGCTGGCCATTCGAACCCATGATGCCGGAGGTTGCGGCCGAGGCGAGGCGGCTGAGGACCGAGCGCTCGAGGATGTCGTTGAATTGCTGCAGCGAGGTCTGGGTGCTGCCGGTGCTCGCTTTGGGCGCATCGGGATCGGTGGTCCTGTTCTGGGCCTGCGCGGCATTGAGCAGCACCGAGCCGTTCAATGCGCTGCCGCCAAAAGAGGGATTCACAGGCGTGTAGACAAGTTCGGTTGCCTGGCACGCAGCGGCCGCGCA
Organism: Noviherbaspirillum album; assembly: GCF_035916955.1. Lineage (NCBI taxonomy): Bacteria > Pseudomonadati > Pseudomonadota > Betaproteobacteria > Burkholderiales > Oxalobacteraceae > Noviherbaspirillum > Noviherbaspirillum album. The sequence continues at coordinate 61,682 of NZ_JAWIIV010000010.1, forward strand.
CCATATACCCGCCGCACCCAGCACTCCCTGCAGCAGCGCCGCGGAAAAAGCCTGCCTTGATCTGACCCTGACTCTCATTGCGTTCATCCCATGTTCATCAAAACTCGTCGGCGCCAAGGTCGGCATCCCGAAACAGCAGGCGTTCGGCCTCGGTATCGATGACCGTCTGGTACACCAGCTCGACCGCCTGCTCGCTCAGGTTCCGAAGCCCGGCCCGGGCCGTCGACAGCGGCGCCTGAAACACCCGGCGCTGCGCAAATTCCACCCAGATCTGCCCGCCCCAGCGCGCCGAGGGACGTTCGATCACGGCAATGGCAAAGCGCTCGCTCAACGCGCGTTCGCGCCAATGCGCAACGAAGTACTGAAAGAATTCCTGGCCGGCGACGGTGACGGTCTGATTGACGACGATGCCGCCGTAGCTTTCCGACAGCCTGCGCTCGCCGTCCATCGACGATGAAGCGGGGGCGGCGAACACCGGGAACGCCGTTATCCAGCCGGTAAGGCAGACCATCATCAAGCTCGTGGATATCTTCACCAGATCTTTCGTCAAAAGTAACAAATTGCTACAAATGCAACTTAACGGGACGAATGATGATGGTCGAATTGACAATTGTCAATAACTTAATTGACTTTAATGAAACTTTTTGAGGATTGGTATGTCGCGTTTCGGGTACCAGGTCTGGGCGCCTGCAGCGGAGGCGGTTTCGCCCGGTGGTATAATTCGCACGCTTGTCTGAGCCTCTTCACGGCAACCATCGCGCCACCGCATCACTGCGGCATTGCTGGCCGAATTCCGCTCCGGCGGCGATGCAAGCCAGGGCTATTTCCTTTCTTCCGTGTCTTCCGCACACGTTTTTGACGAAACGGGGTTCGAGATGTGGCTTCGCCCCCTTCTCCTTTTGCTGCTTTCCATCGCCATGCTCCCGGCTGCGCATGCCTTCGAGCGGCCGTTCCCCGCGCAGGCAAAGCGCGGGAAGATGACGCCGGCTTCCTTCCCGGATATCGTGATCGGGGGCAGGCTGCGCCAGCTTTCGCCCGGCGCCCGCATCTGGAATGAAGACAACCTGCTGCAGATGCCGGCATCGCTGCGGGGAAGCGGCCTGGCGGTCAATTACACCGAGGACGCCAACGGCCATATCGACCGCGTCTGGATCCTGACCGCGGACGAAGCCAGCGAGCCCATTACGAAACAAACGCAAACGCAAACGCAAACGAACAGCAAGGCCCCTTAAGTCATGCCGAAAAAAGTATTCATCAAGACCTTCGGCTGCCAGATGAACGAGTACGACTCGGACAAGATGGCAGACGTGCTCAATGCCGCCGACGGCCTCGTCAAGACCGACACGCCGGAAGACGCCGATGTCATCCTGCTCAACACCTGCTCGGTACGCGAGAAGGCGCAGGAAAAGGTGTTCTCGGATCTTGGCCGCCTGCGCGAACTGAAAAAGACCAAGCCCGACCTGGTGATCGGGGTCGGCGGCTGCGTCGCTTCCCAGGAAGGCGAGGCAATCGTCAAGCGCGCGCCCTATGTCGACGTGGTGTTCGGCCCGCAGACCCTGCACCGCCTGCCGGACCTGATCAATCAGCGCCGCAGCAGCGGCCGCTCGCAGGTCGACATCAGCTTCCCCGAGATCGAGAAATTCGACCACCTGCCGCCGGCGAAGGTCGAGGGGGCGACCGCCTTCGTGTCGATCATGGAAGGCTGCAGCAAATACTGCAGCTACTGCGTGGTGCCGTACACGCGCGGCGAAGAAGTGTCGCGCCGCTTCGAAGACGTGCTGGCCGAAGTGGCCGGCCTGGCGGACCAGGGCGTCAAGGAAATCACGCTGCTCGGCCAGAACGTCAATGCCTACCGCGGCGCCATGGCCGACGGCGAGATCGCCGATTTCGCATTGCTGATCGAATATGTGGCCGAGATTCCCGGCATCGAGCGCATCCGCTTCGTCACCAGCCATCCGAAGGAATTCACGCAGCGCCTGATCGATACCTACGCGAAAGTGCCGAAGCTGGTCGACCATCTCTACCTGCCGGCGCAGCATGGCTCCGACCGTGTCCTGATGGCGATGAAGCGCGGCTATACCGTGCTGGAATACAAGTCCGTGATTCGCCGCCTGCGGGAAGTGCGTCCCAACATTTCGGTGTCGAGCGACTTCATCGTCGGCTTCCCCGGCGAAACCGAGGCCGATTTCGATGCGTTGATGAAGCTGATCAACGATATCGGCTACGACACCAGCTTCAGCTTCGTCTTCAGCCCCCGCCCGGGAACGCCGGCGGCCAACCTTGCCGACGACACGCCCTACGAGGTCAAGCTCAAGCGCCTGCAGCATCTGCAGGCCACGGTCGAAGCGAATGTGCGGCGCATCAGCGAAGGGATGGTCGGCAGCGTGCAGCGCATCCTGGTGGAAGGCCCGTCGAAAAAGGATCCCCAAGAGTTGCAGGGACGCACCGAAAACAACCGGGTGGTCAACTTCGCCGGCGGCCCGAATTCCGCAAGGCTAATCGGGCAGCTGGTGGATGTCAGCATCGTGCAAGCCTATCCCTATTCGCTACGCGGCGAACTAGTCATCAAACAATGAATCCTAGCGAGACGAACAACTCACTTTGAAGCCCAAAATTCCTGCTCAAACTCAACAATTCATCCCCGAACCGCTCGACAACAAGCGGCTCGCGCACCTCTGCGGCCCCATGGACGAGAACCTGCGGCAGATATCCGCCGCGCTCGACGTGACGATCTTCCGTCGCGGCGAGAAGTTCGTCATCAGCGGCGACAATTCGCCCCGCGCCGTCGAGATCCTCGACAATTTCTACCAGCTTGCGGATAACCCGATTTCCGTGGAAGACGTTCAGCTTGCGCTAGTGGAACAGCGCGCGGTTGAGCAGGAAACTGCCGCCAAGAAAGCGCCGGCCGCATCCGATGCGGATGGTGCCGCAGCAAGCGAGGAATCGCAAGCCACTCCGGTGCTGAAGACCAAGCGCAGCGACCTGCGCGGCCGAACACCGCACCAGAACCAGTATCTGAAAGCGATCCTGGAGCATGACGTCACCTTCGGCATCGGTCCGGCCGGCACCGGCAAGACTTATCTCGCGGTCGCCTGCGCGGTCGATGCGCTCGAGCGCGACGCCATCAAGCGCATTGTGCTGACGCGCCCGGCGGTGGAAGCCGGCGAGCGGCTCGGCTTTCTGCCGGGCGACCTGACGCAGAAGGTCGACCCTTACCTGCGCCCGCTGTACGACGCGCTGTACGACTTGCTCGGCTTCGACCGCACGCAGAAAATGTTCGAGAAGCAAGTCATCGAGATCGCGCCGCTGGCCTACATGCGGGGCCGCACGCTGAATCATGCCTTCATCATTCTCGACGAAGCGCAGAACACCACGCCGGAACAGATGAAAATGTTTCTCACGCGTATAGGCTTCGGCAGCAAGGCGGTGGTCACCGGCGACGTCACGCAGATCGACCTGCAGCGCACCCAGAAAAGCGGCCTGGTTGATGCCGCCCACATCCTGAGAAACGTGCGCGGCATTGCCTTCACGCAATTCACCAGCGCCGACGTGGTGCGCCATCCTCTGGTGGCCCGGATTGTTGACGCGTATGATGCGGCAACACCCAAAAGCGCAAGCCTGAGAAATGTCGCAAAAAAGTAAATTAAGCCTGTCCGTCCAGTATCCCGATACCCGCCTCAAAGAAATCGTGACCCGCGCCGACCTCCGGCGCTGGGTACAGGCGGCGTTGTTCGCGCCCGCCGAACTGACCATACGCTTCGTCGATGCGGACGAAGGCCGCACGCTCAACCGCGAATACCGGGGCAAGGACTACGCCACCAACGTGCTGACCTTTGCCTATACGGAAGACGAGGAAAGCGAAGTGACGCAAGCTGACATCATCCTCTGCACCGACGTGCTGCAGCGCGAAGCCGATGAGCAGAAGAAGACGGTGCAGGCCCATACCGCGCACCTGGTGGTGCACGGTGTCCTGCATGCCCAGGGCTATGACCACGAAACCGACGAGGAAGCCGCCGAAATGGAAGGCCTGGAAATTGAAATCCTGGCAAGCCTCGGTCAGGCCAATCCATACGCGGGTTAGATGTTCGACAACAGTGGAACAGGCATTTTTCATTGATGGCCGCTCCATTTGTTGTATCCTATAAGCCTGCCAACTACGGCTCCCAGCCATATGCAAGATCACCCTAGTGGTGCCAAATACCTTGACACCAAACCTCAGCGCTCCCTGTTCGAACGACTGAGCGCACTCATTTCCCCCGAGCCCGAAAGCCGGTCGGAACTGCTTGAAATCCTGCAAGATGCCCATGATCGCAATCTGATCGACGCCGACGCGCTGTCGATGATCGAAGGCGTGTTCCAGGTCTCCGATCTCTCCGCGCGCGACATCATGGTGCCGCGCCCGCAGATGGACGTGATCGACCTGAACAAGCCCATCGAGGAATGGATGCCGCTGGTGCTCGATACCGCGCACTCGCGATTCCCCGCCATCGACGGCGACCGCGACAAGGTCGTCGGCATCCTGCTGGCCAAGGATCTGCTGCGTTATTACGCCGAGGAATCCTTCGAGGTGCGCGACATGCTGCGCCCGGCCATCTTCATCCCGGAATCGAAGCAGCTCAACGTACTGCTGCGGGACTTTCGCGCCAACCGCAACCACATGGCCATCGTGGTCGATGAATACGGCGGCGTTGCCGGCCTGATCACGATCGAGGATGTGCTGGAACAGATTGTCGGCGATATCGAGGATGAATACGATATCGAGGAAGAGGAAGACAACATCATTCCGATCAACAACGGCTCGCTCGGCCTGCGCTGGCGCGTCAAGGCGCTGACCGAGATCGAACAGTTCAATGAATCGATGGGCGTGAATTTTTCCAACGAGGATGTGGACACCATCGGCGGACTGGTCGCCAACCACCTCGGACGGGTGCCTCGCAAGGGCGACATCTTCGACATCGACCATCTGCGCTTCGAAGTCCTGCGGGCCGACGCGCGCCAGGTCCATGTGCTTCTGGTCGAGAGACTGCCGGAAGCGCGCACGGAAGTGGTGTCCTGACGGTGCCGCTGCCGACGGGCGGTACGGCCCCGACCGCCCGGCATGCGGTGCTTGCGCTGCGCGGGAAACCGCCAGCATTCTTCCGGCGCCCCTTCCAGACTCATCGGAAAAATACCGCGTGAACAACCGCCCCGCTTCGCTTTTCCCCCGCCTGCTCCCCCCGCTTGCCGCCCTGGCCGCCGGCGGACTGACCGTGTTCGCCTTCGCGCCCTTCGGACTGTGGCCGCTGCAGATACTGACGCTGGCGCTTGTCTTCATGCTGGCCCTGCGCAGCTCCGGCTTTGCCCAAAGCGCATTGATAGGATGGGCCTACAGTTCCGGCATCCTGATTGCCGGAGTGCACTGGCTGTATATCAGCATGCATCGCTACGGCGGCATGCCGGGCTGGATGGCGGCGCTGGCCGTGGTCCTGCTATCGGTGGCCCTGAGCGCCTACGCGGCGCTGGGCTTCGGACTGGCCGGCTGGCTGAGGCGGCGCGCATCGCTCGGCGCTTCCGCCACCACAGTGAGCGCCCTGTTGCTGCTGCCGGCCGTATGGACGCTGGCGGAATGGCTGCGCGGCTGGATATTCACCGGTTTTCCCTGGGTCAGCGCGGGGTATGCGCACACCAGCGGGCCGCTGGCCGGCTATGCGCCGGTGGTCGGCGTCTATGGCCTGGCCCTGATTTCAGGCGTGATCGCAGGCTGCATCGCCCTTCTGCCCAAAAGCACGGGCATAGGCCGGCACGCGCTGCCAGTCGGACTTGCGCTGGCAATTCTCGCCGGCGGGCTGATCCTCAAGCAAATCCGGTGGACCACGCCGCACGGCGCGCCGATCTCGGTGCGCCTGCTGCAGGGCAACGTGCCGCAGGAGATGAAATTCGCGCCCGAACAGCTGCAGGCCAGCCTCGCGCTGTATCACGCATCGATCACGCGTCGCCCCGCCGACCTGATCGCCACCCCGGAAACCGCGATCCCGCTGCTGTCGACGCAGCTGCCCCCGGATTACCTCGGGCTCTTGTCGAAATTCGCGCAGGATTCAGGCAGCCACATCGCGCTCGGCATCCCGGTCAGCGACGGTCCGCGCCAGTATGCGAACAGCGTGCTGGGCCTGGTACCGAACCCCGCGGCCCAGGCTTACCGTTACGACAAGCACCATCTCGTTCCCTTCGGAGAATTCATTCCGCCCGGCTTCCGCTGGTTCGTCGAGATGATGCACATTCCGCTGGGCGACTTCAATCGCGGCATCCTGCTGCAGAAGCCGTTCGCGGTGAAGGACCAGTGGGTGATGCCCAACATCTGCTACGAAGACCTGTTCGGCGAGGAGATCGCCGCACAGTTGTCGGCCGGAGCAACGAGCGGCATGCCGCAAGCGACCATCCTGCTCAACATGTCGAACATCGCCTGGTTCGGCGATTCCATTGCATTGCCACAACACCTTCAGATTTCGCAGTTGCGCGCGATGGAGACCGGCCGGCCGATGCTGCGCGCCACCAATACCGGCGCCACCGCCCATGTCGGCCCCGACGGCGCGGTGATCGCGCAGCTCGAGCCTTTCACGCAGGGCGAACTCGAGACGAAAGTGCAGGGCTATGCCGGCCTCACGCCCTATAGCCGGCTTGGCAATGTTCCCGCGGTGATCGCCGCGCTGCTGGCGCTGGGCGTGGCCGCCGCGCGGCTTCGCAAGGGTGGCAAGAATGCGCCCCATGCCGGTAAAACCCGCTAAAATCTACGGTTTTGGCAATTTCCCCTCTTTGGAACCGGTGCGCCTTCGCGGCCGGCCACGACACGATGCTCACATTTCAACAAGTCATTCTCAAGCTGCAGGAGTATTGGGATGCGCAAGGCTGCGCACTGCTCCAGCCCTACGACATGGAAGTCGGCGCCGGCACCTCGCACACCGCTACCTTCCTGCGCGCGATCGGACCCGAACCCTGGCGCGCCGCCTATGTGCAGCCGTCGCGCCGCCCCAAGGATGGCCGCTACGGTGAAAACCCCAACCGCATGCAGCACTACTACCAGTACCAGGTGGTACTCAAGCCGGCGCCGGAAAACATCCTCGACCTGTATCTCGGCTCGCTCGAAGCGCTCGGCCTCGACCTCAAGCAGAACGACGTGCGCTTCGTCGAGGACGACTGGGAAAACCCGACACTGGGCGCCTGGGGCCTCGGCTGGGAAGTCTGGCTCAACGGCATGGAAGTCACCCAGTTCACCTATTTCCAGCAGGTCGGCGGTCTCGACTGCAAGCCGGTGCTGGGCGAAATCACCTACGGCATCGAGCGCCTGGCGATGTACCTGCAGGGCGTGGAAAACGTCTACGACCTGGTCTGGACCGAGTGGCAGGAAAACGGCGTAACCAAGCGCCTGACCTATGGCGACGTGTTCCACCAGAACGAGGTCGAGCAGTCGACCTTCAACTTCGAGCACTCCAATACCGAGTTCCTGTTCTCGCTGTTCGGCAATTACGAGTCCGAAGCCAAGCGCCTGATGGAAGTGCCGCTGGCGTTGCCGGCCTATGAAATGATCCTCAAGGCGGCGCACACCTTCAACATGCTCGACGCGCGCGGCGCCATATCGGTGACCGAACGCGCCGCCTACATCGGCCGCATCCGCAACCTGTCGCGCGCGGTCGCGCAGGCATATTACGAATCGCGCGAGAAGCTGGGCTTCCCGATGTGCGGAGATGCCCGCAAGGCAGCGTAAGCGCATGAGCCATTGCACATTCCATTCCCGTGGCGCGATGGCTGCTTGAAACGATCCGCACCGACCCGCATAGACACGATAGGCCGGCCCCGCGCCGGCACGACGGCAAACATATGAACCAAACACTCTTAGTCGAACTGCTCACCGAAGAACTGCCGCCGAAGGCGCTGGCAAAACTGGGCGACGCCTTCGCCGCAGGCATTCTCAACGGCCTGAAGGCACGCGATTTCATCGAGGCCGACGCCAAGGCCACCGCCTACGCGACGCCGCGCCGCCTGGCCGTGTCGATCACCGGCGTGCGTGCCACCTCGCCCGACAAGTCCATCCGTGAAAAGATACTGCCGGTATCGGTCGCGCTCGACAAGGACGGCAATCCCGCCGCGCCGCTGGCCAAGAAGCTGGCCGCCCTCGGCTTCCCCGATCTGAAGGTCGGCGACCTGGAGCGAGCTTCCGACGGCAAGGCGGAAAGCTTCTTCTACACTTACACCGCGGCCGGCTCCCGCCTGCAGGCCGGCCTGCAGGCGGCGCTCGAGGAAACCCTGGGCAAGCTGCCGATCCCGAAGCTGATGAGCTACCAGCGTCCCGACGGCGAGACGGTGCAGTTCGTGCGTCCCGCGCACAAGCTGATCGCGCTGCATGGCGCCGACGTGGTGCCGGTCACCGCGCTTGGGCTGAGCGCAGGCCGCACCACCCTCGGCCATCGCTTCCTGTCCGCCGGCGAGCTGGAGATCAATCATGCCGACGCCTATGCCGACACGCTGCAGGCGAAGGGCCGCGTCATTGCTTCCGTTGCCGAGCGCAAGGAACGCATCCGCGCATCGCTGCAGGACAAGGCCAACGGCGACCAGGTGCTGATGCCGGAATCGCTGCTCGACGAGGTGAATGCGCTGGTCGAATGGCCGGTGGTCTATGAATGCCGTTTCGAGGACGTCTTCCTGAGCGTGCCTCAGGAATGCCTGATTCTCACGATGCAGACCAACCAGAAATACTTCGCCCTGACCGACGCCGCCGGCAAGCTGCGCTCGCGCTTCCTCATCGTCTCCAACATCGAGACCGGCGATCCGCAGCACATCATCGGCGGCAACGAGCGCGTGGTGCGCCCGCGCCTTTCGGATGCGAAATTTTTCTTCGAGCAGGACAAGAAGAAGAAGCTGGCCGACCGCATTCCCGGGCTGGCCAGCGTGGTCTATCACAACAAGCTCGGCACCCAGGGCCAGCGCACCGAACGCGTGCAGGCGCTGGCCGGCAGGATCGCCGCCGCGCTCGGCGCCGATACGGCGCTCGCCGAACGCGGCGCGCTGCTGGCCAAGGCCGACTTGCTGACCGACATGGTCGGCGAGTTCCCCGAACTGCAGGGCATCATGGGCACCTACTATGCGCGCCACGACGGCGAGCCGGAAGAAGTGGCGCTGGCCGCCTCCGAGCATTACCAGCCGCGCTTCGCCGGCGATGCCTTGCCTTCGACGCAGACCGGCACCGTGGTCGCCCTGGCCGACAAGCTCGAAACCCTGGTCGGCATCTGGGGCATCGGCCTGCAGCCGACCGGCGACAAGGACCCGTTCGCGCTGCGCCGCCATGCGCTCGGCGTGCTGCGCATGCTGGTGGAAAAGCGCCTGCCGCTGTCGCTGACCAGCCTGCTGGGCGACGCCGCGCAGCTGTTCGCCGGCAATGCCAACTTCAAGGATGCCACCGGCGAAGTGTTTGCCTTCATGCTCGACCGCCTGCGCGGCCTGCTGCGCGAGCGCGGCTATGCGCAGAACGAGATCGAAGCGGTGGTCGCGCAGAATCCCGACCGCCTCGACAACATTCTCGAGCGTCTCGACGCGGTGAAAGCCTTTGCCGCATTGCCGGAATCCGAATCGCTGGCTGCCGCCAACAAGCGCATCACCAACATCCTGAAGAAGAATGAAGGCGCACAAGCCGCGGCCGCGGTGCAGCCGAACCTGCTCAAGGAAAGCGCCGAGGAAGGACTGCACTCGGCGATGTCGCAGCTCAAGCCGCAGGTCGATGCCGCCTTCGCCAAGGGCGATTTCGCCGGCACGCTGATGTCGCTGGCCAGGCTGCGCGACAATGTCGATGCCTTCTTCAATGATGTCATGGTCATGGCCGAGGACGAGCAGCTGCGCAGGAACCGCATCGCGCTGCTGTCGGACCTGCACGGCATGATGAACCGGGTCGCCGACATTTCCAAGCTGGCCGCCTGAACATGAAGCTGATCATCCTCGACCGCGACGGCGTGATCAACCACGATTCCGACGAATTCATCAAGTCGCCGGACGAGTGGGTGCCTATCCCGGGTTCGCTTGAGGCGATCGCGCGGCTCAACCAGGCCGGCTACCGCGTGGTGGTGGCGACCAACCAGTCCGGCATTGCGCGCGGCCTGTTCAACATCGTCACGCTCAATGCCATCCACCAGAAGCTGCACACCGCGGCGCAGCAGGCCGGCGCCGACATCGACGCCATCTTCTTCTGCCCGCACTCGGCCGATGACCATTGCGACTGCCGCAAGCCCAAGCCGGGCATGCTGCAGGATATCGCCGCGCGCTTCGACGTCAACCTGAAAGGCGTGCCGACGGTGGGCGATTCGCTGCGCGACCTGCAGTCGGGCTTCATGGTCGGCTGCGTTCCCTACCTGGTCCTGACCGGCAAGGGTGAAAGCACGCGCAGCAAGGGCGGCCTGCCGCCGGGCACCACCATTCACGCCGATCTTGCCGCCGTGGTCGACCACCTGCTCAAGTCAACCGCGGACGCCGCCGCCTGAGCGCTGCATGAATGCCGCATAAGTAACAGGCCGGCACAACCGGCCGCTTTTGGAGAATCGATGTCACATCCCGTTTTATTCCTGCGCTCCGTGGTGTTCGCCCTGCTGATGCTGGTCGCCACCGTCATCTGGGCGCCGCTGTGCTTCCTGTTCGCGCCGCTGCCGTATAACCAGCGCTATTACATGACCGGCCTGTGGAACAAGTTCATCATCGGATCGGCGCGCGTGATATGCGGCATCCGCTATCAGATCAAGGGCGCGGAAAATTTCCCCGACTGCCCGGCGATCGTACTGTCGAAGCACCAGTCGGCCTGGGAAACCATCTTTCTGTTCTATGCGCTGCCGCGCCCGCTGGTCTACGTGTTCAAGAAGGAACTGCTCTACATTCCCTTCTTCGGCTGGGGCATCGCCCTGCTGCGCATGATCCCGATCGACCGCAGCAAGAGCAAGGATGCATTCGCACAGGTGGTCGAACACGGCAAGCGCCGCCTGGCCAGCGGACAGTGGATCATCATGTTCCCCGAAGGTACCCGCTCGAAGGTCGGCACGCAGGGCAAGTACAAGAGCGGCGGCACCCGGCTCGCGGTCGAGACGGGTGCCGTGGTAGTGCCCATCGCATTGAACGCCGGCGAATGCTGGCCGAAGAATTCATTCATCAAGAAGCCGGGCCTGATCACCGTCTCGATCGGCAAGCCGATCTCTTCCGAAGGACGCCATCCGGCCGAACTGATGCAACAAGTTGAAAATTGGATAGAATCCGAGATGCGGGTGATTTCCTCGCCCGGCATCTATGCCAACCACAAGGTCACCGACTCCCTTGAAGCTGCTACGCCAGATTCCGCCTGATCCTCAGCAGCTCGCGCTGCAGCTCGACTTCTTTTCTTCCGATACCTCGGTGCCGGCCGTGGACCAGCCGGCGCCGAAGCATGCGCCGAGGTCCGGGCAAATGCCCCAATTCCAGGCGGCTGAATCGTCTCCCTCTTCCGCGGAACCGGCCACGCCCGACAAGCCGTCGTCCCTGGCGGGCCGGCGCCGGCTGCAGCTCGGGGAACATCTGCTCGAATATCGTCTGCAGCGTTCCAAGCGGCGCACCATCGGTTTCCTGATCGACGAGGACGGCTTGCGCATTACCGCGCCGCGCTGGGTGCCGATCGCGGAAATCGAAAGCGCGATCCGCGAAAAGCAGCGCTGGATCCTGACCAAGCTGCGCGAACGCCGCGAGCGTTCCGCGCGGCGACTGCAGCCGCAGATGCAATGGTGCGACGGCGCGACGCTGCCCTATCTCGGCGGCGACATCACGCTGCGCATCCTGGCCGCGCAGGCATCCGGCATCGCCTTCGATGCCGCCGCCCGCGAGCTGACGGTGAGCCTGCCGCCGGACGCCGGCGAACAACAGTTAAAGGACAGGGTGCAGGGCTGGCTGCAGACGGAAGCCAGGCGCATCTTCGCCGAGCGCCTGCCCATCTATGCCGAGCGGCTGGGCGTGGTCTACAAATCCTTTGCGCTGTCATCCGCCACCACGCAATGGGGCTCCTGCACGGCCGAAGGCAAGATCCGGCTGAACTGGCGCCTGGTGCATTTCGCCATGCCGATGATCGATTACGTGGTCGCGCATGAATTGTCGCACCTGCGCGAGATGAACCACAGCCCGCGCTTCTGGGCCACCGTGCAATCGGTATTTCCGGAATTCCAGGCGGCCAAGCGGGTGCTGCGCGAAAGCGGGCCGGACACCTTGCCGTCATTCTGACGGCCGATGCATTTGAGCCGGGACTGCGCCGGCCATGCGGCTGCCCCAAGGCTCCGATCAATGCAGGATGGCCGGAAATTCATGTATCACTTCGGCATGATCATCCAGCCAGTCCAGCACGGGATCGCCTGCCTCGTCGGCGACTTCCCGGCCCCCGAACTGCGAGGCGACGAGCACTTCCACGTCGATCCCTGCCAGTGAATTCTTGGTGAAGATCATGCCGACATGCATCCGCAGTTCGCGCGCGATGACGCCCCAGGCCTTGAGCTGTCCGGCGGCGGCCTGCAATTCCATGCCGTAGGCTTCTCGTGCCGCGCCATCCCGTGATTTATCTTCCAGCCAGGGAATCTGCGACGCCAGTGCTTCATCCTGCAAGAGCATTTCGGCGAGTTCGCGCACCTTTGCCGGCGAGAGCGGGACCAGGGTAAAGCGTTCGGTCTCGAATAGAGGCTGCTGGCCGATGGCAGCAGTCGTGAATAGAGCAGGCAGGATATTCATCGGAATCCCGGATTGATAATTGATTGGCGAATAAAAGGGATTAAAGGCATGCGATACCAATCCCAAGTCATGACATGGTTTGGGATTGGTATGACGCCTGCCGATGCCGCGTCGCGGCAGGCGGATGCGTGGATTCAGCCGGCATGCAGCTTCGGAAGCGCCTGCAAAAGCTGCTTCGACTGGTGTTCCGACCACAACTGACGGAAGACATGCAGCGACTGGTCTTCCGTCAGCGGAGCCGGGTTATCGGCGTCGATCGGCGCCGGCAGCAGGCTGCAGTGCTCATGCGAGACGCTGCGAAGCTCGGGAACGAGGCTGATGATGCTCAGCAGCCCGGGCAGGAAGCCCGGCTCGTCGTAGCCGATATTGGTCTTGACGAGCATTCCGCCCACCATCCGTTCAGGCCTCTGCAATTCGTCGATGACGCAGATGGCGTACAGATCCGGAAGCTCCAGGTAGGATTCGGGTTCATAAGCATGGGCACGGTGATGCGCGACGCCGTAGTTGTCGAACAGCGTGCTGAAGACGAGCAATGTGGTTGGATAAGCAGGGCGAATGATCTTGAGCGTCATGGTCAGGCACGGCACCGGGCCGGTTACGTTGGCCATGTCTGTGGCAGCCGGGGCGGCTTTGGTTCCATCGATGTGCGCATCGGCGCATCGGCGCATCGCGGGCTGGTGTTTTCAAGCATCGGGCTTGCAGTTCGGGGCGCCGCGTGAAAGCAGGCCTGGCGCTTTGCCGGTATCCTAGCAACCGGTACTTCAGCATCAGGACGAGCGGCCAGGCCGTCGTCCCGGAACGCGTCCATCATTCAATTTTCAGCAACCACGAAGCCGCGCCGCAAGGTGCCGCGCGGCCTAATGGTCTAACCATCAAACGGAGCAACCATGCGCATTCTTCACACCATGCTGCGAGTCGGCGACCTGCAGCGTTCCATCGATTTCTACACCAAGGTGCTCGGCATGAAACTGCTGCGCACCACCGACCGGCCCGAACAGCAGTACAAGCTGGCCTTCGTCGGCTACGGCAGCAATCCCGAGCATGCCGAGCTGGAGCTGACCTACAACTATGGCGTGGAAAAGTATGACCTGGGCACCGCCTACGGCCATATCGCGCTCCAAGTCGAGGATGCCTACAAGGCCTGCGATGCGGTCAAGGCGCAGGGCGGCACGGTCACGCGCGAAGCCGGCCCGGTCAAGGGTGGCTCCACCGTGATCGCCTTCGTGCAGGATCCGGACGGGTACAAGATCGAATTTATCCAGCGGGATTGAGGGCCGGGTAAAACTCTTTCAAACTGCGGCGCGAAGAGGTTTCGCGCCCGCGCGGAAAAACGTCAGTGCGCGAGCCCCGGACTCATGTTCCGAGCCGGTTCGCCAGCGCCACGAACTGCTCGACCGGCACCGCCTCCGGACGCGCCTGCGGATCCACCCCTGCATCGATCAGGTCATTCTCCGTGAACATGCCGGCCACGCAGTTGCGGATCACCTTGCGTCGCTGAGAGAAAGCCTTGGTCACCACCTGCTCCAGCTTCTTTTCGTCGCAAGGAAGCGGATTGGGCAGCGGAATCATGCGCACGATCGCGGAATCCACCTGCGGAGGCGGATCGAAGGCCGACGGCGGAACCACGAACAGCAGGTCCATGTAATAGCGCCATTGCAGCATCACCGACAGGCGGCCGAAGCTCTTGCCGCCCGGCTCGGCCACCATGCGCTCCACCACTTCCTTCTGCAGCATGAAATGCTGGTCTTGCACCTGCGGCGCAATGGCCGCCAGGTGAAACAGCAGTGGGCTGGAGATGTTGTAGGGAAGATTGCCGACGACGCGCAGCTTGCCGCCTTCGGCCACCGGTATCGATGCGAAATCGAATTTCAGCGCATCGCCCTCATGCACAACCAGGCGCGCGGGATCGAAATTCTTTTTCAGCCGCGCGACCAGGTCGCGGTCGAGTTCCACCACATGCAGCTGGCGCAGCGATTCCAGCAGCAGGCCGGTCATCGCCGCCAGGCCGGGGCCGATCTCAACCATGGCGTCGTCTGGCTGTGGATCGATCGCGCGGATGATGTCGTACAGCACGGTCTGATCGGTAAGGAAATTCTGGCCGAAGCGCTTGCGGGGAATGTGTTTCATGGAATGCCGAAATCGTTGGTGGAGCCGGGCCGGCACGAGCGGCCCCGGATGCGTGACCTGCTCAGGGTGCGGCGGCCGCCCGCGCCATCTGCGCCGCGACCTGGATGGCGACCACCATGCTGCCATGGTCAGCCTGGCCAATGCCGGCGGCGGCCAGGTCGAGCGCCGTGCCGTGGTCGACCGAGGTGCGGATGATGGGCAGGCCGAGCGTGATATTGACGCCGCGCCCGAAGCTCGCATGCTTGAGCACCGGGAGGCCCTGGTCATGGTACATGGCCAGCACGCAGTCGGCGTCCTGCAGATACTTCGGCTGGAACAGCGTGTCGGCAGGATACGGGCCGCTGACGGCGATGCCCGCAGCCTGCGCAGACTGCAGCACCGGCGTGATGACGTCGATTTCCTCGCGGCCGAGATAGCCGCCCTCGCCCGCATGCGGATTCAGGCCTGTGACCAGGATGCGGGGCTGCGCGAGGCCGAATTTGCGCCGCAAATCGGCATGCACGATCTCGATTGTCGTCATCAGGCTATCGAAGGTGATGGCCGCGGAGACATCCTTCAGCGGCAGGTGGGTGGTCGCCAGCGCCACCCGCAGCAGCGGTTCGCCGCCGGCCAGCATCATTACCACCTGCGGCGTCCCGGTCTTTTCGGCGAGATACTCGGTGTGGCCGGTGAACGGAACGCCGGCGTCGTTGATGGTGCTCTTCTGCAACGGCGCGGTGACGATGGCGTCGAAGCGCCGCCGCATCGCGCCTTCGATGGCCACGTCGAGTGTCTGCAGCACCGCATGGCCGTTGCGCGGATCGAGCCGGCCGGGCACCGCCGGTTCGGCGAGCGGGCAATCGATCACCGCGATCCGGTCCGGCCCGAGATCGGGCAGGCCGCCGTGTTCGAGCGCCATGGTGGACAGCGCCGTCAGGCGAATCGCCGGATCGATGTCGCCCGCGATCATGGACAGCAGCGCGGCATCGCCGACGAGCACGCTGCGCACCTGCTCGCGCAGCTCCCAGGCGGCCCGGATGGAAATCTCGGGACCGATGCCCGCGGGTTCGCCGCAGGTGACGGCAATGATCGGCCTGGTCTTCATCCGGAAATCAGGAACGCGAATCGGCGTTGTCGAAGCGGTATTCGACGTAGGCGCGGTCGCGCAGCTGGCGCAGCCAGTCCTGAGTCGCCTCTTCCAGCTTGCGCTCGCGGATGGCCTGGCGCGCGATCAGGCGCTGGCGCTCTTTCGATACGTCATCCGTCTTGCGCTCGACCACCTGGATCAGGTGATAGCCGAACGGCGACTCCACCGGCTCGCTGACCTGCCCCGGCTGCAGGGCATCCATTGCGCGCTCGAACTCGGGCACGGTGTCGCCCGGGTAGATCCAGCCGAGGTCGCCGCCGCGCGAAGCGGACAAGTCGTTGGAGAACAGCTTGGCCAGCTCCTCGAAGGTCGCCGCCTTATTGTCCAGGCGCTGCTTCAGTTCGTTGAGCTTGCGGCGCGCTTCCGACGGCGTCACGATCTGGTTGGTCTTGATCAGGATGTGGCGCACGCGGGTCTGCTGCACCGACGCCACGGCGGCGCCGCCCTTCATCACGCTGGGCGTGCGCTCGCCCGCCAGCTTGACGATATGGAAACCGGTATTGCTCTTGAGCAGCTGCGACACATCGCCCTGCTTCATGGACGCGATGGCATCGACGAACAATTGCGGCAGCCGCTCCGGGCCGCGCCAGCCGAGGTCGCCGCCGGTCAGGGCGTCGGTGGCATCCGAATAGGTGGCCGCCAGCTTGGCGAAATCGCCGCCGCCCTGGACCTGGCGCAGCACTTCCTCGGCGCGGCGCCGGCGTTCGGCGGTCTGCTCGGGCGTGGCGTTTTCCGGGATGCGCACCAGGATGTGCGCCACGTTGTATTCCTTCTGATTGGCCGCCGCGCTCTGTTCCGCCGCGAGATAGTTGTCGACCTCGGATTCGGAAATCTGGATCTTGTTGTCGACTTCGCGCTCGCGCAGCCGCTGCATGATGATGTCTTCGCGGATCTCTTCGCGGAAACGGGCGAACGGAGTGCCGCCCCGCTCCAGTTCGGAGCGGAACTGCGTCAGCGTCATCTTGTTCTGTTCGGCGATACGCGCAACCGCGCGGTCGAGCATGGCGTCGTCGACGCGGATGCCGAGTTCCTTTGCCAGCTGCAGCTGCGCGCGATCGACGATCATGCGCTCGAGCATCTGCCTCTGAAATTCGGCCTGCGGCGGCAGCGCGATGTTCTGGTTGCGCATGCGCTGCTCCACCTGCCGCAGCCGCTCCACCAGTTCCTGGCGCGTGATGACTTCATTGTTGACGACGGCGATGATCGCATCGGCCAGGTAGATGCGCGGCGCGCTCTGGGCTGCCGGCGCGGGCATTGCCCCGGAAGGAGCCGCCGGCGCGACCGCCGAGGGCGCAGCCTTGAACTGGGCATGCGCCTGCTGCAGCAGGCCTGCGCCGCAGAGCATTGCCGCCGCCAGCGCAATGCTGCGGACCGGGTTCGTTGCAACTCGCAGTGTCGATAATGTCTTCATGATTCGCGTACTTCGTTAGGGGTTACTGGGTTGGTTCACCAACTGGTAGCCGGGAATATTGGCTCGCAGCGCATCCAGCGGATTGGAGCCGAGACGGGTCAGGCCGTTCAATTCCAGCTGGAAGAAGAGCGAGGTGGTGGCCGCGGTGGTCGCGGTCGGCGTGCGCTGGCCGACCACGCGGAATATCCAGCAGTCGGCCTTGTATTCGAGGCCCAGCAGGCCTTCTGCAACCTTGCTGTCCGGCAGCGAATAGTTGACGCGCGCCACGCCGTACCAGCGGCTGGAGATCGGCCATTGGCCGGAAAGATCGACCTGTTCCAGGTTGTTGACACGGTCGCGGCGATACTTGAGATTGAGCACCTGCCGCGGCGCCGGATGCCACTGCACGCCGTAATTGGCGCGGCTGATGGAGTCGAGCGTCTGGCTGTACTGTATGTTGGTGTCGACGCTGACGCTCTGGGACACGCGCCCGTAGATCGACACCAGCAAGTCGGACCGGCTTTCATTGCGGGTGGTGCCCAGGGTCACGCGCTGCTCGTCGAGATAGAAGCGCTGGCCCACGGCAAAGCGGATGCGCTCCGCTCCGGAAGGTTCGATGTAGCGCGAGATCAGCGCCGCGGTGACTTCGTTGGCGTCGCTGATACGGTCATTGCCGATGAAACGGTTTTCGCTGAACAGCTGGGCGAAGCTGAGGTCCGCCTCGGCCGTGTCGAACAGGGGGAATGCGCTCTGGTCGCGGTAGGGCGTGTACACGTAGAACAGGCGCGGCTCCAGCGTCTGGGTCATGCTGTTGCCGAGGAATTTTGCATCGCGTTCGAACACCATGCCGCTGTCGAGCGACACCGTGGGCAGGAAGCGCGACAGGCTGTCCCGGGCGCCGGGCGCGGGATTTTCCAGGTTGTACTTGGTGCCGTGCAGCGACAGCTTGGGCGTAATGAAATAGCCGGGCCGGATGATCGGATACGCGATCCGCGGATTGATCAGCAGGCGGTCGCCGCGCAGCAGGTCCGGGTGGTAGAAATGCGTGTATTCGGCATCCGCGTTCCAGTCGAATCCGCCGGCGACATCCTGGCGGCCGCTCTGGAAGCTGATCTGCGGAAGGCGATCGTAAGGCCGCGCGATAGGCACGATCGGATCCTGCAACACCTGGTAGCTCGACGCCCGCGCCGAAGCATTCCAGAAAGTGCCGCCGTAGTTCAGCGCGAAATCCCGGGGCAGGAGGCGCTGGCTGGCCGCGGTACGGGTGCGGGTGATGTCGTCCGGATACTGGTCGTCGGAAGCGCCGTTGATGTTCCAGGTATAGAACAGGTTGGGCGACAGCGACTGCGTATGGGTGGAGGAATACGCATAGCGCGTGGTGCGAGTGCGCCTGTCCTCGGGCAGGTATTCGACGCGTGTTTCGCCGGAATAGGATTCGCCGAGATAGCGCGCCTCCGCGCCCAGCTGCAACCCGCGCCGTGCAAACAGCCTTGGGTACAGCGTCAGGTCGCGGTTGGGTGCAATGTTGAAGTAGTACGGCACCGTCACGTCGAGGCCGCCCTTGTTGGTGGTGCCGATGGTCGGCGGCAGCACGCCGCTCTTGCGGGCGGCTGACAGCGGGAAGGACATGGCGGGCGCGGCCAGGATGGGCACGCCCTTGAAATATAAGACGGAATTGCGGGCCAGGCCTTGTTCGCGGCCGGTATCGAGATTGAGCTTGCTCGATTTCAGGTACCAGTCGGGATCGGGCGCCTCGCAGGTGCTGTAGGTGCCGTCGGTGACGGTAGCGCGGTCCTCGCCCTCGAAGTCGATGCGCGCCGCCCCGCCCTGTGCATTGTTAAGCTGCAGCCGGTAAGTCGGCTGGGTGACGTAACCTTCCTGGGCCTCCATCCGAAAGCGCATTTCGTCGCCGGTGTACGTATCGCCGTAGCGCCGCAGGCGGATATTGCCCGATGCCTCGATCTCGTCCTCGACCACGCGGTAGGTGGCGCGGTCGGCATTGACCGTGGTCGGGCCGCGGATGATTTCGACATCGCGCTCGAGGATCACTTCCCGGTCAGGCCTGCCGCTCATCTGTTCGGCGCTCACGGTGGCCGGCGCATTTTTTTCATCTGCCGCGGCTGCCTGGCTGGTCGCCTGGGCCGATGCGAGCGAGGGCGTTGCGGCAACGGCAATGGTGGCGGCCAGGAGGCGGAGCAAAAGTTGCGAAGGGGGAATTGCGGGAGACCGGTTCATGAAAAGAGGGATCGGCGGGCGCTTTTTTGAGATGAATCCCTTATTATATGGGAACTCGTACCCTCCAACGGATTGTATCCGGATTGTATTCATTGCCAGGTTGTTTCATGTCTGTAAATTCCCCCTCCGATATCCGCCTTTCCGAAATAAAACAATGGCTTGCAGCATTGCCTGACACCAGGATTTCCCCCGAATCGGTCCGTCCGGCGTCTGCCGATGCCAGCTTCCGCCGCTATTTCCGCGTTGACGGCGGTGACGGCGAAACCTACATCGTGATGGATGCGCCGCCGCCCCAGGAAGACGTGCGTCCGTTCATTCATGTCGCCGAAGTCTTCGGCAAGACCGGCGCTTCCGTCCCCAAAATTCTGGCGCGCGACGTCGAGCGCGGCTATCTGCTGCTGAGCGATCTCGGCAATACCACCTACCTGCACCAGCTCAGCCACGATACCGCGCACAAGCTTTACCTCGATGCCATCGATGCCCTGGTGCTGATCCAGGCGCAGAGCAAGCCCGGCGTGCTGCCCGAATACGACCGCGCGCTGCTGCACCGGGAACTGATGCTGTTTCCCGACTGGTATGTGGGCAAGCACCTAGGCATCGCGATGACCGAGAAGCAGACCGAAACCCTGAACAAGGTGTTTGAAGCCCTGCTGGCCAACAACCTGGCGCAACCGCAGGTGTACGTGCACCGAGATTATCATTCGCGCAACCTGATGGTCACCAGCCAGGGCAATCCCGGCATCCTCGACTTCCAGGATGCGGTGTACGGACCGATCACCTACGACCTGGTCTCGCTGCTGCGCGACGCCTACATCCAGTGGGACGAGGAAATGGTGCTCGACTGGGCGATCCGCTACTGGGAAAAGGCGCGCCGCGCCGGTCTGCCGGTCAATCCGGACGTCGACGCGTTTTATCGCGACTTCGAATTCATGGGCCTGCAGCGGCATCTCAAGGTGCTCGGCATTTTCGCCCGCCTTTATCACCGCGACGGCAAGGACGGCTATCTGAAGGACCTGCCGCTGGTCATGGAATACACCCGCAAGGCCGCCGGCCGCTACAACGCGCTGGCGCCGCTGATCCGCCTGCTCGACGAACTGGAAGAAAAGGGACCGTCGGTCGGCTTTACCTTCTGACGCACCTCCGCTCCGGCCGCGGCAACAACCGATAGAATAGGCGGCATCCGGCCCGCGCAAGTGCGCCGCCCGCCGTCATCAATGCATTGAAGAAAGCCATCGAATGAAAGCCATGCTCTTCGCCGCCGGACGTGGCGAACGGATGCGTCCGCTGACCGATACCTGTCCCAAGCCGCTGCTGACGGTGCGCGGCCGGCCGCTGATCGTCTGGCACATTCTCAACCTGGTGCGCGCCGATATCCGCGACATCGTGATCAACCACGCGCATCTCGGGCACCTGATCGAGGAAGCGCTCGGCGACGGCTCGAAGTTCGGCGCCCGCATCAGCTACTCCGCCGAGGGCACGGCGCTGGAAACCGCCGGCGGCATCGCCAAGGCGCGCCACCTGCTCGGCGACGAACCCTTCGTCGCCATCGCTGCCGACATCTATTGCCCGCACTTCGATTTCGAACAGGTCAAGGAAGCGCTGCAGGACAAGGACATGTGGGGCAACCCGCATCCGGCCGACAAGCGCGACGCGGCCTGGCTCTATCTGGTGAAGAATCCGGCGCACAATCCCAAGGGCGACTTCGCGCTCAACAGTTTCTCGATCGCCAATGAAGGCGATCCGAAATACACGTTTTCCGGCATCGGCGTCTACCGCACCGAAATCTTCGACTCGGTCGAGCCGGGGCAGGCCGCCAAGCTGGCACCCATCCTGCGCGAATACGCGTCGCGCGGCCAGGTGGGCGGCGAGGTGTACCGCGGCGACTGGACCGATGTCGGCACGCCGGAACGGCTGGCGCAACTCAACGGGGAAAGGACAACATGAATACCTACGCAGCACGTCGCGCCGCACTGTTGGCGCAGATGCGGGCCAAGGGCGGCGGCGTCGCCGTCATCCCGACCGCGCCCGAAGTCATGCGCAACCGCGATGCCGACTATCCCTACCGGCACGACAGCTACTTCTACTATCTGTCCGGCTTCACCGAGCCGGAAGCGGTGATCGTGCTGGTGGCCGGCGCCAAGGGGCAGAAGGATCAAAGCATCCTGTTCTGCCGCGAAAAGAATCTCGAACGCGAGATCTGGGACGGCTACCGCTACGGCCCGGAAGCCGCCCGCGAAACCTTCGGCTTCGACGCTGCCCATCCGATCTCCGCGCTCGATGCCGAACTGCCCAAGCTGATGGCCAATGCACCAGCAATGTTCTACGCGCTCGGCAGCGACAGCAAGCTCGACGCCCAGGTGCAGCAGTGGCTGCAGGCGGTGCGCATGCAGGCGCGCGCCGGCGTCACCCCGCCGACCGCCGCGCATGACGTGCGGGTGCTGCTCGACGACATGCGGCTGTTCAAGGATGCGGAAGAAATCGCCATCATGAAGAAGGCCGCCGCGATTTCCGCCGAAGCCCATCGGCGCGCGATGCAGATCTCGCGCCCGGGCCTGCGCGAATACCATCTCGAAGCCGAACTGCTGCATGAATTCCGCCGCAACGGTTCCCAGTTTCCCGCCTACGGCTCCATCGTCGCCACCGGCGCCAATGCCTGCGTGCTGCACTACCGCGCCAGCGATGCCGAACTCAAGGACGGCGACCTGGTGCTGATCGACGCCGGCTGCGAACTCGACAGCTATGCCTCCGACATCACGCGCACCTTCCCCGCCAACGGCAGGTTCAGCGCGCCGCAGCAGGAATTGTATGAACTGGTGCTGGCCGCCCAGGAGGCCGCCGTTGCGGTGACCCGGCCGGGCATGCGCTTCATGGATGGTCACGACGCCGCCGTGAAGGTGCTGGCGCAGGGCATGCTGGACACCGGCCTGCTCGACAGGAACAAGGTCGGCTCGCTGGACGATGTGATCGCCAAGAATGCCTACAACCAGTTCTACATGCACCGCACCGGCCACTGGCTGGGCATGGACGTGCACGACGTCGGCGACTACCGCGATCCCGCCGCGCCCGACGGCAGCAAGCCGTGGCGCACGCTGCAGCCCGGCATGGTGCTGACCATCGAGCCCGGCATCTATGTCCGCCCCGACCCGGCCGTGCCGGAAAAATACTGGAACATCGGCATCCGCATCGAAGACGATGCCTTGGTGACCGAAGGCGGCTGCGAACTGATCACCGCCGCCGCGCCCAAGACCGTGGCCGAGATCGAAGCGGTGATGAAGCGCTGACGAAGCGTAGCCATCCCGCGCCGGACACAAGAGACGATCGATGACGACAAGCGATTACGACATTGCCATCTGCGGCGCCGGCCCGGTCGGGCTGACGCTGGCCCTGCAGCTGGTCCGCCGTGGCGTGCCTTCGCAGCGCATCGCGCTGATCGATGCCAAGACCGCCGGGCAGGCCGCCGCCGATCCGCGTTCCATCGCCCTCTCCTACGGCAGCCGGCAGATCCTCGATGAGGTCGGCTGCTGGCCGGTCGCCGCCGATCCCATCCATCAGATCCATGTCTCGCGGCGCGGGCATTTCGGCCGCACGCTGATCGAGCGCGACGCCTACGGCCTGCCGGCGCTCGGCTATGTCGCCCGTTACGGCACGCTGGTGTCCTCGCTCGCCAAGGCGGCAGGCAGCGCCGGCATCGCATCGCTGCGGCCGATGCACGTGTCGTCCGCGACCGAACGCGCCGACGAAGTCGAACTGCTGTTCGCCGAAGGCCGTTCGATCACCGCCGGCATCATGGTGCAGGCCGAGGGCGGCGTATTTTCCGAGCAGGCGGCGAAAAGCATGCGGCGCGATTATGACCAGACTGCGCTGATCGCTCATGTAAGCTCGACCGCCCCGGTCGCCCACCGCGCTTTCGAGCGCTTCACCGACGAGGGTCCGCTGGCGCTGCTGCCGCAGGAAGACGGCTATGCGATGGTATGGTGCGTGCGGCCGTCGACGGCCGCTCGCCTGCAGGCCTTGCCGGATGCCGGCTTCCTCGCCGAACTCGGCAATGCCTTCGGCACCCGCGTCGGCCAGTTCGTCAATGTGTCTCCGCGCGCCGCCTATCCGCTCGGCCTCAACGCCCATCCCGCCGCCGCCGCGCGCACGGTCGCCATTGGCAATGCGGCGCAGACGCTGCATCCGGTGGCCGGCCAAGGCCTCAATCTCGGCATGCGCGACGCCGTGGTGCTGGCGCGGCTTCTCGCGGCCGACCTGTCCTCGTCGGCGCTGCGGCGCTTCGCCGCCGAACGGCAAGCCGATCGCAGCCTTACCATCCGCCTCACCGATGCGATGGCCCGCCTGTTCGCCAACACCGGCGGCGGCACGCTTTCGCAGGGAGTGCTCGGCTTGTCGCTGGGCCTCATCGACCTGGTCGATCCTGCCAAGAAGCTACTCGCGGAGCAGATGATGTTCGGGCGCCGACTGTAACCCCCCGCCGCCTTCCGGCATCGGATAGCAGGCAGCGGAAAAACAAAACCCCCGGACCAGCCGGGGGTTTTGTTTTTCTAACACGCGGAATCGATCACGTCGGAGCGAGCGCTCAAGCCGTCTTCAATGCGCCGAGCACCTCGTCGAGCATTTTCTTCGCATCGCCGAACAGCATCCGGTTGTTGTCCTTGTAGAACAGCGGATTGTCCACGCCCGCATAGCCGGAGGCCATGCTGCGCTTCATGACGATGGATGTCTTTGCCTTCCAGACTTCAAGCACCGGCATGCCGGCGATCGGGCTGTCCGGATCGTCCTGCGCCGCCGGGTTGACGATGTCGTTGGCGCCGATGACCATCGCCACGTCGGTATCGGCGAAGTCTTCGTTGAGCTCGTCCATTTCCATCACGATGTCGTAAGGCACCTTGGCTTCGGCCAGCAGCACGTTCATGTGGCCGGGCATGCGGCCCGCCACCGGGTGAATGCCGAAGCGCACGTTGACGCCTTTCTCGCGCAGCAGCCGGGTGATCTCGTACACGGTGTGCTGGGCCTGCGCGACCGCCATGCCGTAGCCCGGCACGATGATCACGTTCTTCGCATCGCGCAGCATCTCCGCGGTTTCGACGGCATTGACCGGCACCACCTCGCCCTCGGGCTGCGCCGCCGCGCCGCCCACCGGCTTGGCCTTGCCGGTGTCGCCGCCGAAGCCGCCGGCAATCACGCTGAAGAAGTTGCGGTTCATCGCCCGGCACATGATGTAGGACAGGATGGCGCCGCTGGAGCCGACCAGCGCGCCGGTCACGATCAGCAGGTCGTTCGACAGCATGAAGCCGGTCGCCGCCGCAGCCCAGCCGGAATAGCTGTTGAGCATGGAGACCACCACCGGCATGTCTGCGCCGCCGATGGCCATCACCATGTGGATGCCGAACAGCAGCGCGATCACCGTCATGATGATCAGGGGCATCATGCCTTCCTCGATCGAGCCGGCACGCACGAACTGCACCCCGAACCAGATCACGAGCAGGAGGCCGATCAGGTTCAGGATGTGGCGTCCCGGCAGCAGCAGCGGCTTGCCGCCGATGCGCGCCGACAGCTTGCCGAAGGCGATGATGGAGCCGGAGAAGGTGACCGCGCCGATCAGCACGCCGATGTAGATCTCCACTTCATGGATTACCTTTTCGGCGCCGCTGAAGTTGGCCGAGGCGGCCGGGTCGATGAAGCTGGCATAGCCGACCAGCGTCGCGGCGAGGCCGACCAGGCTGTGCATCAGCGCCACCAGTTCCGGCATTTGCGTCATCTGCACGGTGCGCGCCGCGTAGAGGCCGATCGCCGCGCCGACCACCATCGCGCCGACGATCCAGGGAATGCCGGCGGCGGTCACGTAGGGTCCGAATACCGTGGCCAGCACCGCCAGCGCCATGCCGATCATGCCGTACAGGTTGCCGCGACGCGAGGTTTCCGGATTGGACAGGCCCCCGAGACTCAGGATGAACAGAATGGCCGCGCCAAGGTAAGCGACTGTTGTGAGACTTTCAGACATTGACCGCTCCCTTATTTACGGAACATCGCCAGCATGCGGCGGGTGACGGCAAAGCCGCCGAACATGTTGATGGTGGTCAGCACGATGCCGATCACGGCCAGCCAGCGGATCCAGTCGCCCGGGCGCTCGACGCCAGTCGCCAGCGGCGGCGCGATCTGCACCAGCGCTCCGATGGCGATGATGCTGGAAATCGCATTGGTGACGCTCATCAGCGGCGTATGCAGCGCGGGAGTGACGTTCCAGACCACCATGTAGCCGACGAAACAGGCCAGCACGAAGACGGTGAAGTGGCCGAGGAAGGCTGGCGGCGCATAGGCGCCGATCAGCCAGAACAGCAGGGCGGCAATGCCAAACACCACGGCGAGCCGTGCGCCTGACGCGGGCGCGCTGGGTGCGCCGTGCCCGTGCGACTTGGCCTGCGGCACGGCGGCCGGCTTGGCCGCCGCGGCGGGCGCCGCCGACAGCTTGGGCGGCGGCGGCGGCCAGGTGATGCTGCCTTCCTTGATCACGGTGGTGCCGCGGATGACTTCATCGTCCATGTTGACGTTGATGGTGCCGTCCTTGTTCTTGCACAATTCTTCGGTCAGGCGCAGGAGGTTGGTCGCGTACAGGGTGCTGGACTGCTTCGACAGGCGGCTCGGCAGGTCGGCATAACCGATGATGGTGACGCCGTGCCTGACCACGACCTGGCCGGGCTCGGTCAGTTCGCAGTTGCCACCCTGTTCGGAGGCGAGATCGACGATCACGCTGCCCGGGCGCATGGACTGCACCATTTCGGCGGTGATCAGCTTGGGCGCGGGCTTGCCCGGAATGAGCGCGGTGGTGATGATGATGTCGACGTCCTTCGCCTGCTTGGCGAAGGTGTCGCGCTGGGCCTTCTGGAAGCCTTCGCTCATGACCTTGGCGTAGCCGCCGACGCCGGCACCTTCCTCGATATAGTCGACGCCGACGAACTCCCCGCCCATCGACTTGACCTGGTCCGCCACTTCCGGACGGGTGTCGTTGGCGCGCACGATGGCGCCGAGGCCTGATGCTGCGCCGATGGCTGCCAGGCCGGCAACGCCGGCACCGATCACGAACACCTTGGCCGGCGGCACCTTGCCGGCGGCCGTGATCTGGCCGGTAAAGAAGCGTCCGAAATGATGAGCCGCCTCGATCACCGCGCGGTAGCCGGCGATGTTGGCCATGGAGCTCAGCGCATCCATCTTCTGCGCGCGCGACATGCGGGGCACGCTGTCCATCGCGAGCACGGTCACGCGTCTGGCTGCCAGCTGCTGCATCAATTCCGGGTTCTGCGCCGGCCAGATGAAGCTGACCAGGGTGCTGCCTTCGCGGATCAGGCCGACTTCCCCGGGTGTCGGACCGCGCACCTTGAAGACGATGTCGGAAGACGACCACAGGTTGGCCGCCCCTTCAACGATCTGCGCGCCGGCGGCCCGGTATGCATCATCGCTGAAGTTTGCGGCATCGCCCGCACCGGACTCGACCGTTACCGAAAAACCGAGCTTGATCAGTTTTTCGACGACATCGGGTACCGTGGCAACGCGCTTTTCGCCCGGAAATACTTCCCGGGGGACGCCAATGACTAGAGACATACGCTTCCCCTTCGTGTTGAATATTTGAAATCCGCAATCCGAAACAGGCCCGCCGTGCCGATGCACCCGGCATGTTGCAGCAAAGTCATTACAGTTGATTAAGACTTACACCGATCTTACACGCAATCCAAAAATTAGCACAACCGTTCTTTTTTGTGGTTTTCTTCGAAAAACTCCAGAATTCCCGAATTTTGTAGGTTTTCGGTGCTTGTCTGCAGCTTGATCCGCATACCGATCACAAAGCGAATGTAGCAGCTTTCCATGCCATTTTTACACTTCCGAAAACCGTTGCGCAAAATCAATATCGTATTCCATGGGAAAGCGATCATTCCGCCAATCAACAACCTGCACGGCTGCATCCTTGCCGCTGAGCGAGGCATCGTCGCGGCTTGCGAGGTAAAATGTCGCCCTTCTCAAGGAATACCATGTCTGAAGTCTGGAAACCCTCCGTTACCGTTGCCGCGGTCGTCGAACGCGACGGCCAGTTCCTGCTGGTCGAAGAAGAAACCAGCGACGGCATCCGCTTCAACCAGCCGGCCGGCCATCTCGATCCGAACGAATCGCTGATCGAGGCGGTGGCGCGCGAAACGATGGAAGAAACCGCGCACGAATTCGCAGCCACGGCAATGGTCGGCATGTACATGACGCGCTATCTGTCGTCCCGCACCAACAAGGAAGTGACCTATCTGCGCTTCGCCTTCTGCGGCAAGGTCGGCGCGCGGCATGAACGCCCGCTCGACGAAGGCATCCTGCGCGCGGTATGGATGACGCGCGAGGAAATGCTGGCTTGCGAAAGCAAGCATCGCAGCCCGCTGGTCATGCGCTGCGTCGACGACTATCTCGCGGGACAGCGCGCGCCGCTGTCGCTGATCTATACCCATCCCAGCGTAATCGGAGCATTCAGTGGCTAGGAAGCGCGTCGTGATCGGCATGTCGGGCGGCGTCGATTCGTCGGTGTCGGCCTGGCTGCTGAAGGAACAAGGATATGAAGTCATCGGCCTGTTCATGAAGAACTGGGAAGACGATGACGATTCCGAGTACTGCTCGACCCGGCAGGACTGGATCGATGCCGCCAGCGTGGCTGACGTGGTGGGCGTCGATATCGAAGCGGTCAACTTCGCGTCCGAATACAAGGACCGGGTATTCGCCGAATTCCTGCGCGAATACCAGGCCGGGCGCACGCCCAACCCGGACGTGCTGTGCAATGCCGAGATCAAGTTCAAGGCCTTTCTCGATCATGCGATGAAACTCGGCGCCGACCTGATCGCCACCGGGCACTATGCGCGTGTGCAGCAGGCCGGAAACGGACGCTTCGAACTCCTGAAGGCGCTCGATGCCAGCAAGGACCAGAGCTATTTCCTGCATCGGCTGAACCAGGCGCAGCTGTCGAAAACCCTGTTCCCGCTGGGCGAGATTCCCAAGACCGAAGTGCGCAAGATCGCCGAGAAGATCGGCCTGCCGAATGCGAAGAAAAAGGATTCCACAGGCATCTGCTTCATTGGCGAGCGGCCGTTCCGGGAATTCCTGAACCGTTACCTGTCCTACAAGCCCGGGCCGATGATGACACCTGACGGCACCGTAGTCGGCGAGCATGTCGGCCTGAGCTTCTATACGCTCGGCCAGCGCAAGGGCATCGGCCTGGGCGGCATCAAGTCCTTCCAGAACGCCGAAGGCAGCAGCGATGCCTGGTACGTGGCGAAGAAGGATGTGACCAATAACGTGCTGTATGTCGTGCAGGGGCATGATCACCCCTGGCTGCTGTCGGCTGCGCTGGAGTCGGCCCAGGCCAGCTGGATTGCCGGCGAACCGCCGGGCATCGAGCAGCTTGCCGCGAAGACCCGCTATCGGCAGGCGGATGTGCCCTGCTCGATCGCGGTCAGCGATGCGGAACGGTTCGCGCTGAACTTCGAATCGCCGCAATGGGCGGTCACGCCCGGCCAGTCCGCGGTTCTGTATGACGGCGATGTCTGCCTGGGCGGCGGCATCATCAATTCCGCGATCGCCTGATTCTCTTCCCCATGGAGCTTCGTGCTCCATGGCTGCCCTCCCTCTGCATTTCATCCTTCTCTAGTCCGCAAAACGGCGGTGGGCGCTGCCCGTGGCCGTTGTCTTTTCTTTGCTGCCGCCGAAATGCCGAAGCTTGGCCTGATACCAATCCCAAGTCATTCCATGACATGAGATCGCGTCTTTTTTCCCATGCCAGCTGCCCGGTAAATCCTTGAATTTGCTGGAAAAATTTCCCTGCATCAAGAAAAGTGTTGCCTTTTTCAGGCTTTCCCACACTGAAGTCAAGGCTTCATAGAAAAACCCTTGCAATCCCGATTGAATTGGCCAATAATCGAAATAAGAATAGTTCGCATTTACATAGGGACAAGATCATGAACCATCTCACGCAACAGAAGGAAGCCGTGGCGTCCGGGACCGATCCTGACCCGGTCACGCAAGTCACGAGGATCAAGAGCGAAGACCTGCTGCAGCAGCAGCGGGAAGTCGAAATCGATCATCACGGCAGGATTTACCGGCTGAGGCTGACACAGCTTAACAAGCTGATCCTGACGGCATAAGCAGCAAGCCAATGTCAGGGCGCTAACGCTTAGCATGAACTCCAGCCAGCCAGCCGATCGCGGATCGTACGGTAGCCAGCAAACAACGAAGGAAAGGAATGTCTGATGGCAACTGAAACAATCGATCCCCTGCTCTTCGAACCGGCTAGCGTGCCGGCCCAACCCGAACTGCTGGTCTCCGCAGTGCTGCACCTGATGTCGCACTACACGGCCAACAGCCAGGAGTCGCGGGCATGCACCAAGCTGGCCTCCGTGATCGAACGGCATCTGAAGGCACTGGCCGACCTGCCGGAACTGGCCCCCGTATTGCGGGCAACCTGCCAGCAGCTGTCGGAGCAATGGGCACTGGTCGTCGAACGCACGATGGCATCGACGGCGCAGCGCCAGAACCGCTTTCTCCGCCTGGTAACGGGCAACCGGGCAAATTGACGGCGCGGATCGCGCAGGTCGATTTTCCCAAGCAGCACTGAAGCATGACGGGGTTCGCCGCCCCGTCCGCAAGAAACCGAAAGACAACCAACTGGAAGACAACCACAAGGTGTACGAATGATCGTTTGCGTTTGCCACAATGTTTCTGAACGAAAGATCCAGCAAGCCGTCGACAAGGGCTTGACCACGATGCCGCAGCTGCGCGAACAGCTCGGCGTTGGCACCTGCTGCGGCAAATGCCACTCCTGCGCAAAAACCGTCCTGCGCGAATGTCTCGAGGAGCGCGAGCTGGAAGCGCAGCCGGTCATGTTCCGCCCGGCGTTCGCCGCCTGACATACCAGGCCAGGCGAGACACAGTCCTGCGGTCCTGCCGTCCGGACCTCCTACCAGCCATCGGCACGGCAGCGTCCGGCGCCACCCGGATCTCCCGATCGAGCCCCAAAGCGGGCTCGATCGAGCGTGCCGGTTTCCCCTCGCTTCTCCGACCTCCTCTTTCTACCTCTTCGATCCCCCTTGCTTGACGGCATGAGATAGCATCGCGCATTCGAATGCTGTTCGAAGTGCGAATGATTAGCGCTAACGAAATGCAGGGCAAATGCAGGCGATGGATGGAAAAAACAATATCGTGCGTTATCATGCGTGTACTTCCCGGGATGACTGGCAGCGGCAGGTCCATCCCTTTACGACACGAATCCAGAGGACCCCATGAAAGGTGACCCCAATATCATCAGACTGCTTAATGCGCAGCTGACCAATGAACTCACCGCGATCAACCAGTATTTCCTGCATGCCCGCATGTACAGGCACTGGGGTTTCGAGAAGCTCGGCAAGAAAGAGTACGAAGAATCCATCGGCGAAATGAAGCATGCCGACAATCTGATCAACCGCATCCTGATGCTCGACGGCTTGCCCAACCTGCAGGCGCTGCACAAGCTGATGATCGGCGAGTCGACACCGGAAATGCTGGAATGCGACCTCAAGCTGGAACAGGTGTCGCAGCAAACGGTGAAGGATGGAATCAAGGCATGCGAAGCGGCGGGCGACTTCATCTCGCGCGAAATCCTGGTCGAGATTCTCGATGACACGGAAGAGCACATCGAATGGCTCGAGACCCAGCTCGATCTGATCAACAAGATCGGCCTGCAGAATTACCTGCAATCGCAAATGGGCGAGTAAGCCGTCGTCGTGCGAACAAAAGAAAAGGGCAGTCTCGATGACTGCCCTTTTTCATTGCTCATTGCCGGCAAGGCTTGCACAGCCGGCTGCAAACCTCATGCCGTTACTGCGGCACCGTATCCTTGAACGACTGCCGCTCGGACAATTTGTCGAACAGCTTCGCAAGATTGGGATAGTCGCCGCGCCAGTCGATTTCCGGGAAGCGGAACGACAGCCAGCCGAGCGCGCAGCCAACCGCCACGTCCGCCAGCGAGTAATGGGTGCCGGTGCAGAACGGAGTGTCCTTGAGGCCGGCAGACATGGCCTTCAATCCGGCGTGAACCTTGTCCATCTGGCGCTTGATCCATTCCTCGCTCTGCTGCGCCTCGGGACGCAGGGTGCGCTCAAGGCGCACGGTCACCCCGGCGTCGAGCACGCCGTCGGCCAGCGCTTCCCAGCACTTGACCTCGGCGCGTTCGCGTCCATTGGGCGGAATCAGCTTGCAGACTGGAGTCAGCGTATCGAGATACTCGACGATCACGCGCGAATCGAACATCGCGCCGCCGTCCTCCATTACCAGGCAAGGTACTTTTCCGAGCGGATTGGACTGCATGATCCTGGTGTCGGGCGCCCAGACGTTTTCCAGGACGAGTTCGTAGTCGAGCTTCTTTTCCGCCATCACGACACGGACCTTGCGAACGTAGGGGCTGGCGGTGGAACCGATGAGTTTCATAGATGCATATGGTATGAAGTGGGCACGATTATAACATTGAGCAAACTCACGGAATCCGCCGGAGCCGCGGCTAAGGGCATTCCGCCGGCCGCGCTTTGGCGCCGGACGGGAATGGTAAAATGCCGGATTCCGCTGGTTTGGCGCATCATTGTCTTCGATTGCGCGCACTTTTACTCACTTCTCCGCATTTCATATCATGTCGCTTTCCGCTCTCTCCGCCCTCTCCCCGTTGGACGGCCGCTACGCCGCCAAGACCGACAAGCTGCGTCCCATCCTGTCCGAAGCCGGCTTCATGCATCATCGCGTGAAGGTGGAAATTGCATGGCTGCAGGCGCTGTCGCAAGCGGGATTCGCGGAAATCAAGCCGTTTTCGGCCTCGGCCAATGCGCTGCTGGACAAACTCGCCAGCGAATTCAGCGAAAGCGACGCCGAGCGCATCAAGGCTATCGAAGCTGTCACCAACCATGACGTGAAGGCGGTCGAGTACTGGCTCAAGGAAAAGGTCGCCGGCGTGCCGGAACTGGTCGCCGCGAGCGAATTCATTCATTTCGCCTGCACCTCCGAAGACATCAACAATACCTCGCACGGCATGATGCTCAAGGCGGCCCGCAACGATGTGCTGCTGCCTTCGCTGCGCGCGGTGATCGCAAGGCTGACCGATCTGGCGCACGAGAACGCCGCCCTGCCGATGCTGTCGCGCACCCATGGCCAGCCGGCCAGCCCGACCACGCTCGGCAAGGAAATCGCCAACGTCGTGGCCCGCCTCAAGCGCGCGGAGCAGCGCATCGCCGGCGTCGAACTGCTGGGCAAGATGAACGGCGCGGTCGGCAACTACAATGCCCACCTGTCCGCCTATCCGGAATTCGACTGGGAAAACTTCTCGAAGAACGTAATCGAGCAGCGCCTCGGCCTGACCTTCAATCCCTACACTATCCAGATCGAGCCGCACGACTACATGGCCGAGATGTTCGATGCGATCGCCCGCGCCAACACCATCCTGCTCGACCTGAACCGCGATATCTGGGGCTACATCTCGCTCGGCTATTTCAAGCAGCGCACGAAGGCGGGGGAAATCGGATCGTCGACCATGCCGCACAAGGTCAACCCGATCGACTTCGAAAACTCCGAAGGCAACCTCGGCCTGGCCAATGCGGTGCTCAAGCACCTGTCGGAAAAGCTGCCGGTCTCGCGCTGGCAGCGCGACCTGACCGACTCGACCGTGCTGCGCAACATCGGCGTGGCCTTCGGCTACGCGGTGCTGGCCTACGACAGCTGCCTGCGCGGCCTCAACAAGCTCGAGGTCAATCCCGCCCGCCTGGCGGAAGACCTGGACGCCACCTGGGAAGTGCTGGCCGAGCCGGTGCAGACGGTGATGCGCCGCTACGGCATCGAGAACCCGTACGAACAGCTGAAGGAACTCACCCGCGGCAAGGGTATTTCGCGCGACGCGCTGCGGGAATTCATCAATGGCCTGGCGATCCCGCAGGATGCCAAGGATCACCTGCTGGCGATGACGCCCGCCAACTACATTGGCCACGCCGAAAAGCTGGCGCGAGCCGTCTAGGCTACAGCCGGACCGATCAAGCGAGCCTGATCGGATGGCAGCGAAGGCACGGCATGTGCCTCCGCTGCCGTTCCACAGTACAAATCCTGCCCCTCCTTCCCCGGAAAACGGGACGCAAACGCAGGTACAAGCACGTACCGGCACTTGGCGAGCATCGAAATTTTTTGTGGTACATTTAGTTCTAACTCGAACTAATTGCAATCAGAAAAATAATGCAGCGCTACACGCTTCCCGCAATACTCATGCACTGGCTGATCGGCCTGCTCATCATCGCCGCCTTCGCTCTCGGCGTGACGATGGTCGATATTCCCGGCATCACGCCGACCAAGCTCAAGTACTTTTCCTGGCATAAGTGGCTGGGCATTACCGTGCTCGGCCTCGCCTGCTTGCGCCTGCTCTGGCGTCTCGGCCACAAGGCGCCTGCCTATCCCGCCAGCATGGCGAATTGGCAGCAGAGCGCCGCTCACGGATTGCACGGGCTGCTTTACGTGCTGATGTTCGCCATTCCGGTATCGGGTTACCTCTACAGCCTGGCGGCGGGCGTGCCGGTGGTCTACCTGGGCATCATTCCCATGCCGGCGCTGATCGAGCCGAACCCCGAGCTGAAGACCCTGCTCAAGTCCGTTCACTACTGGCTCAACATGACGCTGCTCGCGCTGTTCGTCCTGCATGTGGCGGCCGCCCTCAAGCACCAGTTCATCGACCGCGACGGCGTGCTCAAGCGCATGCTGCCCTGATGCCTACAACTCCATCAACGAGGATTACAACAATGCATATGTCCCCCGTCCTGCGTCGCACCGTGGCGGCCGCCGCCCTGGTGCTCGCGCTGCCAGCCGTGACCGCCGTCGCCGCCATGCTCAAGACCGATCCCGCCAAGAGCAGCGTATCGGCCATCTTCAAGCAAATGAACGTGCCGGTGGAAGCCAAGTTCAAGAAGTTCAATGCGCAGATCGACTATGACGGCGCCAAGCCGGAAGCGTCCAGGGCGAGCATCGATATCGACATTCCCAGCTTCGATCTCGGCGATGCCGAGTACAACAAGGAAGTGCAGAAGAAGGAATGGTTCAACGGCGCGCAGTTCCCGAAAGCCGGCTTCGTGTCGACCGCGATCAAGCCGGCGGCCGGCGGCAAGCTGGATGTGACCGGCAAGCTGACCATCAAGGGCAAGACCGCCGACGTCGCCTTCCCGCTGACGGTGAAGAAGGAGGGTTCCACCCAGGTTTTCGAAGGCGCGCTGCCGATCAAGCGGCTGGCCTTCAACATCGGCGAAGGTGAATGGAAAGACACCAGCATGGTCGCCGATGAGGTTGTCATCAAGTTCCGCGTCGTCGCGGCACAGTAATTACCGTTCAGCAAACGCAGTCAACCAAGCCATCTCACAAGGAGTTTTCATGACGTTCAAGCATCTTGCCGCAGCCCTGCTGGCGCTCAGCGCAGCTTCCGCTTACGCCCAGACCTACAACATCGATCCCAGCCATACCTACCCGAGCTTCGAAGCCGACCACATGGGCATCTCCGTATGGCGCGGCAAGTTCACCAAGACCAGCGGCACCATCAACCTCGACCGCAAGGCCAAGACCGGCACCATGGACATCGCCATCGATGCGAACTCGATCGACTTCGGACATGCGAAGATGAACGACCATGCAAAGAACAAGGACATGTTCAACGTGGAGCAGCATCCGACCATCACCTACAAGGGCAAGTCGATCAAGTTCAACGGCGATACGCCGGTGGCCGTCGAAGGCGAGCTGACCATGCTGGGCGTGACCAAGCCGGTCAACCTGACGATCAGCAAGTTCAAGTGCATCCAGCATCCTATGCTCAAGCGCGAAGTCTGCGGCGCCGACGCCTCCGGCGAATTCAAGCGCACCGACTTCGGCCTGAATTACGCCACGCCGCGGTTCTCTCCGGAGGTCAAGCTGGCCATCCAGGTAGAAGCCCTGATCGCCGACTGATCGCGCAAGGTTTCGCGCGCAAGCCGGCTGCGATTGCGCCGGCTTTTTTATTATCGAAAAATTCTTCATTGAGCAGCCCATGAAAAAAGAGCGCTATCTGCGCAGCATCCGCCTGCTCGCGGAATGCTTCCATGCCTTCCAGCAGATATCGGATGCCCACATACGCACCCTGGGACTGACGTCGCCGCAGTTCGACATCATTGCCACGCTCGGCAACACCGACGGCATGTCGTTCAAGGAGCTGGGCCAGAAGACGCTGATCACCAAGGGCACGCTGACCGGCATCGTCGACCGCCTCGAGGAAAAAGGGTTGGCCGAGCGCACCTGCTGCCTCGAGGACCGGCGCAGCATCATCGTGCGGCTCACCGCGCGGGGGCAGGCCGAGTTCGAGCGGCTGTTCTCTCCCCACATACAATTTTGCAAGCAAGCTTTTTTGGGCTACAGTGACGAAGACTTTGCCGCGCTCGACCGCGAGCTGGCAAAGCTGAAGAATCACCTGGACGCCAGCAGCGCGAAGCCGGACTAAGCGCCGTCCCGCCTCTGCCTGTTACGCGGGTCCAATGGGGAAGCCAGCCGTTCATCCGTTCACAAGGAGAGTGTATGAAACTTGCGTTAGCCAGCATTACCCTGACTGCCATGCTCGCCGTGCCGTTTGCCGCACAGGCCCAGGCGCAATTCGCCAAACCCGAGGATGCCGTGAAATACCGCCAGGCGGCCTTCACCCTGCTAGGCGCGCATACCGGGCGCGTCGGCGCGGTGGTCAAGGGAGAGAGGCCCTATGACAAGGCCGCGGTTGAAGCAGATGTGGCCGTAATGGAAATGGTGGCGAAGCTGCCGTGGACTGCCTTCCCGCAGGGGAGCGAGGCGGCCAATTCCAAGGCGAAGCCGGAAATCTGGAAGGAGCAGGACAAGTTCATGGCGGCCGCCGACAAGATGCAGGGCGAGATCGGCAAGCTTTCCACCGCCGCCAAGTCGGGCGACCTGAACGCCATCAAGACCGCCTTCGGCGCCGTCGGCCAGTCGTGCAAGGCTTGCCACGACAATTACCGGAACAAGTAAGCAGGACACGGCTTGCGTGTGTGGCGCCCGGCACATAGCCGGGCGTTTTCATTTGAGGAAGACACCTTGATCGAGATGCCTGCTACATCATGCCTCTCGGCGGCAGGCTGATCAGCCAGTACACTGCCGCGGCGCACAGGGCAAGAATGACAGCGGCAAGCAGCCGCATGCCCCAGGAGTCGTTGGCCGGCACGGCATCGAAATCGACTTCATGGTCGCCGGTCAGCATGGGCTTGACCAGGTTCTGCCGCCTGCGGACATGGTAGAAGATGATCGCCAGGATATGCATCGCCACCAGTATGTAGATCAGGGTGGCGGAGACATCCTTGTGGAACCAGGTGATCTGGTCCGACAAGTCCTTGCTGATGAACTTGACCAGCGGGCCTTCGCTGGCGATATCGTCGTTCGCATACAGGCCGCTGACCGCCTGCGCCAGCACCGCGCCGAGCAGGGCAAACACCGACAGGCTGCCGAGAGGATTGTGTCCGAGGTATTTCCGCTTGAGTGCTTCCTTGCCGCCGCGCACATAACCGACGATGGTCGACGGTCCGTAAATAAAGCTTGAAAACCGGGCATAGCGCGGGCCGATCAGGCCCCAGACGATGCGGAAAGCGAGCAGCGCAAGTATCGAGTAGCCGGCGCGGAAGTGCCACTCCATCGCGTTTCCGCCAATGTTCTGGGTCACTACCGCGGCAACAATCAATACCGCGAGCGCCCAATGGAACAGGCGGACCGGCAAATCCCAGACACGCACTTTCTTCATGTTTTCTCCTTGCTTACGGTTATGCATTCATGAAGAAAGTGTAGACGAAAAAAAGGCCGGCTCGCGAGCCGGCCTTTTTGCCTGGACGAGGGCCTGGTCAAACGACGGCGCCGTCGGTCTCGTCCTTTTCCTTGACCGGCTTGATCAGATCTTCGCGGGTCACGCCCAGCCACATCGCCACCGCGGCGGCAACGAAGACCGAGGAGTAGATGCCGAACAGGATGCCGATGGTCAGCGCGATCGCAAAGTAATGCAGCGTGGCGCCGCCGACCAGCAGCATCGACAGCACCATCATCTGGGTCGAGCCGTGGGTAATGATGGTGCGGGAAATCGTGCTGGTAATGGCATGGTTCATCACGTCGTCCGTGCCGAGCTTGCCGTAGCGGCGGTCGCGGAAGGTTTCTCGCACCCGGTCGAACACCACCACCGATTCGTTGACCGAATAACCGAGCACGGCCAGTACCGCCGCCAGCACGGTCAGCGAGAATTCCCACTGGAAGAAGGCGAAGAAGCCGAGAATGATCACCACGTCATGCAGGTTGGCGATGATCGCGGCGATGGCGAACTTCCATTCGAAGCGGAATGCAAGATAGATCACAATGCCGATGATCACCATGCCGAGCGCCAGCAGGCCGTCGTGCGTGAGCTCGTCGCCGACCTGCGGGCCGACGAATTCGACGCGATGCAGGCGCACGCTGCTGTCCTCAGCCTTGAGCGCGGCCAGCACGCGTTCGCTCTGCTGCGCGGAAGTCACGTCCTTGCGCGCGGGCAGGCGGATCATCACGTTCTGCGCTGTGCCGAAGCTCTGCACCTGGGTGTCGGTGTAATTGAGCCTTTCGATCGTGGCGCGGACCTTCTCCAGGTCGGCCGGCTTGTCGTAAACGACTTCGACCACCGTGCCGCCGGTGAATTCGATCGACAGGTGCAATCCCTTGTAAACCAGGAAGAACACTGCCGCGACGAAGGTAAGCGCCGAGATCACGTTGAAGATCACCGCGTGGCGCATGAAGGGAATATCCTTCTTAATCCGGAACAACTCCATTACTTTTTCCTTTCGGGTCTTGCCGCCGGCGCCGCCTTGCAAGGCTGGCGCTCCTGCGAAACACCCATCAAACCGCAATCAATCTTCATCCAGCACATGCAATTCCGTGCTGCGTCCGTGCCGCCTCCGTGACGCGCCCGGGCGTCACGGATCGGGGGTCATCAGGCCCTCAGGCCATCAAGCATTGGGCTTCCACACCTGGCCGATCGATACGCTGGCCAGGCGCTTCTTGCGGCCGTACCACAGGTTGGCGACGCCGCGCGATACGAACACCGCCGAGAAGATCGAGGTCAGGATGCCGATGCAGTGCACCACCGCAAAGCCGCGGATCGCTCCGGAGCCGAAGATCAGCAGCGCGAGGCCGGCGATCATG
The DNA here is from genome assembly GCF_035916955.1 of Noviherbaspirillum album. Lineage (NCBI taxonomy): Bacteria > Pseudomonadati > Pseudomonadota > Betaproteobacteria > Burkholderiales > Oxalobacteraceae > Noviherbaspirillum > Noviherbaspirillum album. The sequence continues at coordinate 100,540 of NZ_JAWIIV010000010.1, forward strand.
GTGGTCACGTTCGAGTCGAGGATCGTGGCCCAGGCGCGGTCGAAGCCGGTGGCGATGGCCGCCTGCGGCGAATTGCCGTTGCGCAGTTCCTCCCGGATGCGTTCGTTGATCAGCACGTTGGCATCGATCGCCATGCCGAGCGTGAAGGCGATCGCCGCCATGCCTGGCAGAGTCAGCGTCGCCTGCATCACCGACAGCACCGCGATCAGCAGCATCAGGTTGACCGCGAGCGCGAACACGCTGAAGAAGCCGAACAGGTGGTAGTACACAATCATGAAGATGGCAATCGCCGCGAAACCGTACAGTGTCGAGTTGAAGCCCTTCTGGATGTTTTCGGCGCCGAGCTGCGGGCCGATGGTGCTTTCCTCGATGATCTCCATCGGCGCCGCCAGCGAACCGGCGCGCAGCAGCAGCGAGAGGTCGTTGGCCGCCTCGGCCGAACCCATGCCGGTGATCTGGAAACGGGAACCGAGCTCGTCGCGGATGGTGGCGACCGTCAGGACCTCGCCCTTGTTCTTTTCGAACAGCACGATGGCCATCGACTTGCCGATCTTGCTGCGCGTGGCGTCGCGCATGCGGCGGCCGCCGTCGCCGTTGAGGTCGATGCTGACCGCCGGCTGCTGGTTCTGGTCGAAGCTGGCGCTGGCGCTTGAGATGTACTCGCCGGTGATGATCGGCTCCTTGTACAGCACGACCGGGGCGCCCTTTCCGATCTTGAACAGTTCGGAGCCGAGCGGCACGGCTGCGGTTTCCTCGGTGCCGCGCATCACGCTTTCGTCCACCATGCGCACTTCCAGGGTTGCCGTGCGGCCGATGATGTCCTTGGCGCGCGAGACGTCCTGCACGCCGGGCAGTTGCACCACGATGCGGTCGGCGCCCTGGCGCTGGATGATCGGTTCGGCCACGCCGAGTTCATTGACGCGCTTGTGCAGGGTGCTGATGTTCTGCTGCACCGCGTCCTCGACCGTGGTTCTCAGCGCCTCCGGCCGGAAGCTGCCGATCAGCTTGAGGTCGGCGCCTTCGGCAGCATCCTGCAGCGCGAGTTCGCCCAACTGGGATTCGAGCACGTCGCGCGCCTTCTTGCGGGTATCTTCGTCGCGGAACAGCACCACGATCTGATCGCCGTTGCGGCTGATGCCGGCATGGCGCACGTTCTTGTCGCGCAGCAGGGTACGCACGCTGACCTGCAGGCCCTGCATGCGCTTGTTCACTACCGCCTTGGTATCCACCTGCATCAGGAAGTGCACGCCGCCGCGCAGGTCGAGGCCCAGATACATCGGCAGCGCACGCATGCTCTGCAGCCACTGCGGCGTATTCGGCAGCAGGTTGAAGGCGACGATATAGGTCGGATCGGCGGGATCGGTATTGAGCGCCTTCTCCAGCAGCGACTTGGCGCGGAACTGGGTGTCGGTATCGTGGAAGCGCGCGCGCACCGAACCCTGGTTGCCGGTCACATCGAACTGCACGCCGTCGGCGGTGATGCCGGCACTCTTCAGCACCTCGTCGACCCTTGTCAGCATCGACTGGTCGACCTTGACCGTGGCCTTGGCGCTGCTGATCTGCACCGCCGGCGACTCGCCGAAGAAGTTGGGCACCGTGTAGAGCACACCGAAGGTGAGCACCAGCAGGATGAGGATGTATTTCCAGATGGGGTAGCGATTCATAGGGTTCAACTTGCATGTTGAGCGGGCGATACGCCCGCAGGAAGCGCCGCGGCTTGCCGGCGCTTGCCTTGGCTGGCCGCGCTACGTTACAGCGCCTTGATTGTGCCTTTCGGCAACAAGGTCGAAACAGCGGCTTTCTGAACGATGATTTCGGTGCCGTTGGCGATTTCCAGCGTGACGTAGGCTTCGGTCACCTTGGACACCTTGCCGACGATGCCGCCGGCGGTAATGACTTCATCGCCCTTGGCGAGCGCATCCATCATGGCTTTCTGCTCTTTCTGACGCTTCATCTGGGGACGGATCATCAGGAAGTACAGCACGATGAACATCAGGATGATGGGCAGGAAGCTCAACAGGCTGCTCTCGGCACCGGCTGCGGCGGTTTGTGCGTAGGCGTTGGAAATGAACACTTTTTTAACTCCGGTTTGTAATGGTGATCAACCGGGGATTCTAACACCCGGGAATGCGATTCTCGAGCGTTCGGGAAACTCTCTTGCCGCGTTGCCGTCGCCTTGCTCAATTGTCAGCCGGCCTTGCACGGTGACTTCCCGGCATGCCCAACTGACAATTCGCGGTACTGCCCGGCAGCTGCCCTAGACCCCGCGGGCGCGGTCGGCATGGAACTGGATGACGAAAGCCTGGAAGCGATCTTCGTCAATGGCGCTGCGGATTTCACGCATCAGTTCAAGGTAATAGTACAGGTTATGAATGGTGTTGAGGCGCGCGCCGAGGATCTCGCCGGCCCGGTGCAGATGGTACAGGTAGGCGCGGGAGAAGTTGCGGCATGCATAACAGCCGCAGCTTTCGTCCAGCGGTTTTTCATCATCTTTATAGCGGGAATTCTTGATCTTCAGATCGCCGAACCGGGTGAACAGCCAGCCGTTGCGCGCATTGCGGGTCGGCATCACGCAGTCGAACATGTCGACGCCGTTGGCCACGCCGGCCACCAGATCTTCCGGCGTGCCCACGCCCATCAGGTAATGCGGCTTGTCGGCCGGCAGGCGCGGGCCGACATGCTCAAGCACGCGCATCATGTCTTCCTTCGGCTCGCCTACAGACAGGCCTCCGATCGCATAGCCCTCGAAACCGATTTCCTGCAGCCCGGCCAGCGATTCGTCGCGCAGGTTCTCGTACATGCCGCCCTGCACGATACCGAACAGCGCGTTCGGGTTTTCGCCCTTGTCGAATTCATCACGCGAGCGCTTGGCCCAGCGCAGCGACATGCGCATCGATTTGCCGGCTTCGTCCTCGGTGGCCGGGCGGTCGCCGATCTGGTAAGGCGTGCATTCGTCGAACTGCATCACGATGTCGGAGTTCAGCACGCGCTGGATCTGCATCGAGATTTCCGGCGAGAGGAACAGCTTGTCGCCGTTGATGGGCGACGCGAATTTCACGCCCTCTTCGGTGATCTTGCGCATCGCGCCCAGGGAAAACACCTGGAAGCCGCCGGAGTCGGTCAGGATCGGCTTGCTCCAGCCGATGAAGCGGTGCAGGCCCTCGAACTTGCCGACCACGTCCAGGCCGGGGCGCAGCCACAGGTGGAAGGTGTTACCGAGAATGATCTGGGCGCCGATTTCCTCGAGTTCGAGCGGCGACATCGCCTTCACCGAACCGTAGGTGCCCACCGGCATGAAAATCGGAGTCTCGACCACACCGTGGTTGAGCGTCAGCTGGCCGCGGCGAGCCTTGCCGTCGGTCTTGAGAAGTTTGAAATTAAGCATGTCGGAAATCGGAAATTCAGAGTCGGGTCAGTAGCATGGCGTCGCCATAGCTGAAGAAACGGTAGCGCTGGGCGATCGCGTGCGCATAGGCATCGCGGATCTGCCGGTAGCCGGCGAAGGCCGACACCAGCATCAGCAGCGTGGATTTGGGGAGATGAAAATTGGTGACCAGGCGGTCGACCGTCTTGAATGCGTAGCCCGGCGTGATGAACAGCGCGGTGTCGGCGCTGCCAGGCTGCAGCTGACCGGACTGCGAGGCCGATTCCAGCGCGCGCATGCTAGTGGTGCCGACGGCGACCACGCTGCGGCCGGCGGCCCTGGTCTCGCGCACCGCGTCGACCGTGTCCTGGGCAATGGTGTACCACTCGCTGTGCATCTTGTGCTCGGCCAGGTTTTCGGTGCGCACCGGCTGGAAAGTACCGGCGCCCACGTGCAGCGTGACGTAGGCGAAGCGCACGCCCTTCGCCTGCAGCCGGTCAAGCAGCGCCTGGTCGAAGTGCAGTCCGGCGGTGGGCGCTGCGACCGCGCCCGGTTCCTTCGCATAGACAGTCTGGTAGCGCTGTTCGTCGACCGCATCGGCGGCGTGCTCGATGTACGGCGGCAGCGGCAGGCGGCCGTGGGCTTCGATCAGCTCGAACACATCATCGGGGAAGACTAGCGTAAAGAATTCGCCGGCGCGCTCGCCGACGGTGACGTCGAAGGCATCGGCCAGGCGGATGCGGCTGCCGGGCTGAGGCGTCTTGGAGGCGCGCACCTGGGCATGCACGGTGCGGCTGTCGAGCACCCGCTCTACCAGCACCTCGACCTTGCCGCCGGTTTCCTTGGCGCCGAAGAAGCGGGCCTTCAGCACCCGGGTATTGTTGAACACCAGCAGATCGCCCGGCATGAGCAGATCGACAATGTCGGCAAAGGCGCGGTCGACCAGCCGGTCGCCGCGGTCGCCGTCCACATGGAGCAGACGCGAGGCGCTGCGCTCGGGCAGCGGCAGCTGCGCAATCAAATCTTGCGGCAGGTCGAAATCGAAATCGGAAAGGGAATACATGCTTCAGGATCGCATACAAGGTGGCTGCGGCCGGCGCGGTGCGAATATATCCGGACTGCATACCGCATCCGGACTTAACAAGATTGCCATACAATGACAGCTGCGCCTTCCCGGCGCAGCAATCCGGCAGCAACCCGCCGACTTCCGCAAACAAAACCCGCTATTTTACGCCTTGCCGCCCGATTCACGTATGCCCGACGCCAAGCCAAGTCCCGCCGACATAGAAAAGACCCCGGACAAGGTCAAGGCCAAGGCTGGCGCCAAGGCCAAACCTGCTGCCAAGCCGAAAGCCACCAACGAGAGCAAGCTGGCCAAGCTCGGGCTGCGCAGCGACATGGACCTGGTGCTGCACCTGCCGATGCGCTACGAGGACGAAACCCAAATCCGGCCGATCAGCGAGGCCGGCTTCATGGGCGGCAACGCGGCCCAGGTTGAAGGCCTGGTTACCGCCTGCGACATCCAGTACCGGCCGCGCCGCCAGCTGGTGGTGACGATCGCCGACGACAGCGGCCCGCTGGTGATGCGCTTTCTCAATTTCTACGGCAGCCAGGTCAAGCAGTTCGCGGTCGGCGCCCGCATCCGGGCGCGCGGCGAGGTGCGCCACGGCTTCTTCGGCGCCGAGATGGTGCATCCGACCTACAAGGTGGTGGAGGAAGGCGATCCGCTACCCGATGCGTTGACGCCGGTTTATCCGGCCGGCGAAGGCCTGTCGCAGACTTACCTGCGCAAGGCCATTGCCAATGCCCTGAAACGCGTCGACTGGCGCGACACCCTGTCGCCGGCGCTGCTGGAATCGCTGCAGCTGCAGGGTTTCGAGGCTTCGGTGAAGCTGCTGCACAATCCGCCGCCAGACGTTGACGAATATGCGCTGATGGAGCGCACCCATCCGGCCTGGACACGGATGAAATTCGACGAACTCCTGGCGCAGCAGCTGTCGCTGAAGCGGGCGCAGCAGGCGCGCCGGGCGAAAGGCGCGGCCGCCCTGCCGGTGATCGGCGCGCTGTCGGAATCCTTCCTCAAGGCCCTGCCCTTCCAGCTGACCGATGCCCAGCAACGGGTGCTGGGCGAGATTCGCGCCGACCTGCGCGAATCCTTTCCGATGCAGCGCCTGCTGCAAGGCGACGTCGGCAGCGGCAAGACGGTGGTCGCCGCGATGGCGGCGGCGCAGGCGATCGACAGCGGCTTCCAGGCGGCGCTGATGGCGCCCACCGAGATCCTCGCCGAGCAGCATTTCCGCAAGATCGCGCAGTGGATGGAGCCGCTAGGCGTGCGGGTGGCCTGGCTGACCGGCAGCCTGAAGAAAAAGGAAAAGGAAGCGGCGCAGGCGCTGATCGGGTCGGGCGAGGCCCATCTCGTGATCGGCACCCATGCGCTGATCCAGGAAGGCGTGGAATTCGCCCGGCTGGGCCTGGTGATCGTTGATGAACAGCATCGCTTCGGCGTTGGCCAGCGGCTGGCGCTGCGCAACAAGGGGCTGGATGCGGCGGGCGGAATTACCGGTCAGACCGCGCAAGTGTCACAGACCGTGCCGCACCAGCTGATGATGTCGGCCACGCCGATTCCGCGCACGCTGGCCATGACGTATTACGCCGACCTGGAAGTGTCGGTGATCGACCAGCTGCCGCCGGGCAGGACGCCGATCGTCACCCGTGTCATCGACCAGAACCGGCGCGAGGAAGTGATCGAGCGGGTGCACGCGGCGGCGCTGGAAGGCCGGCAGGTGTACTGGGTCTGCCCGCTGATCGAGGAATCGGAAGCGCTGCAGCTGCAGACCGCCACCGACACCCATGCCGCTCTGTCGGCCGCGCTGCCGGACCTGCGGGTGGGGCTGGTGCACGGCCGCATGAAGCCGGCCGAGAAGCAGATCGTGATGGATGCCTTCACTCGGGCGGAAGTGCATGTGCTGGTCGCAACCACCGTGATCGAGGTCGGCGTCGACGTGCCGAATGCCTCGCTGATGGTGATCGAGCATGCGGAACGCTTCGGCCTGTCGCAGCTGCACCAGTTGCGCGGACGCGTGGGCCGGGGTTCGGCCGCCAGCATCTGCCTGCTGCTCTACCAGAGCCCGGTGGGACAGGTAGCGAAGCAGCGCCTGATGACCATGCGGGAAACCACCGACGGCTTCGAGATCGCGCGGCGCGACCTCGAAATACGCGGCCCCGGGGAATTTCTCGGCGCGCGGCAGTCGGGCGAGGCGATGCTGCGCTTTGCCGATCTGGAAGCGGATCAGTGGCTGGTGGAAAAGGCGCGTGGCCTGGCCCAGGAGCTGCTTCAGACCGATCCGGCCACCGTCGAGGCTCACCTTGCGCGCTGGCTGGGCGGGCGCGAGGAATTCCTGAAGGTATGACGCCGTGCGGTTCCCTGGTTCGACAAGCGAACGCCGCCGGGGTTTTGGCATCGAATGCGACCGCCGGCGGCGACGCTACATCCGCTTGCTGAAAATTCCGGAATTGCTTATATACTGTCACTATCAATATTTAAAAAACGATTGATTTTGGAAAACAAGGATGCGCCTGTCCCGATTTCCTTATTTTCCTTATCCGTTAAGCGTTGAGGTAAGCAGCACACATGACTCTGACTGAACTGAAATATATCGTTGCCGTTGCACGTGAAAAACATTTCGGGCATGCGGCCGAAGCCTGCTTCGTTGCGCAGCCGACCCTGTCAGTGGCGATCAAGAAGCTGGAAGACGAACTCGGCGTCACCATCTTCGAGCGCGGAGGCACGGAAATCTCGATGACGCCGCTCGGCTCCCAGATCGTGGCCCAGGCCGAGCGGGTGCTGGAACAGACGGCGGCGATCAAGGAAATTGCCAAGCAGAACAAGGACCCGCTAGCCGGCCCGCTGCGCCTTGGCGTCATTTACACCATCGCGCCCTATCTGCTGCCGCCGCTGGTCAAGACCATGATCGAAACCGTGCCGCAGATGCCGCTGGTGCTGCAGGAAAATTTCACCACCAAGCTGATCGAGCTGCTTCGCCAGGGCGAACTCGACGCCGCCATCATGGCCCTTCCCTTCGCCGACCAGGGCCTGATGGTGCAGCCGCTGTACGACGAGCCCTTCGTGGTGGCGCTGCCGAAGCACCATGCCTGGGCCAGCCGCGACGCCATCGATGCGGAAGAATTGAAATCGGAAACCATGCTGCTGCTCGGCAACGGCCATTGCTTCCGCGACCAGGTGCTGGAAGTCTGCCCGGAGATGGCGCGCTTCTCGACCAGCGGTGACGGCATTGCCCGCACCTTCGAGGGTTCGTCGCTGGAAACCATCCGCCACATGGTGGCTTCCGGCATCGGCATCACGGTGCTGCCGCAGGCTTCGGTGCCCGACATGCAGGCCAAGGACGGCATGCTGCGCTACGTGCCGTTCAAGGAGCCGGGTCCGTCGCGCCGCGTCGTGATTGCCTGGCGCAAGAGCTTCACCCGCAGGCCGGCGATCGAGGCGGTGCGTCAGGCGGTGCTGGCTTGTGACTTGCACGGGGTGGTGATGCTGGATGAGGCGGAGACTGCGGAGGCTTGATTGAGACGATGCATGGCGCAGGCTAGCGCCCTTGTCTCAAGAAGCCAGCTTGGATTACCCCCTTCTCCCGCAGGCGGGAGAAGGGTTGGGGATGAGGGGCTTCGAACTACCTGCTGCAGTGTTAATACCGCCCTCACCCCCGCCCCTCTCCCGCCTGCGGGAGAGGGGCGTCGCTCTCGGTACACAAGCTTCTGAGATTTTCACTTACTTGATTAAGGTTTCCTACTCCTCGATCCGCCGCGTGCTTTGCGGATCAAACCAGTGCATCGCCCCCGCATCGAACCCCGCCTGCACCTGCTGTCCCGCTTCCACCGCAATACCCGCCGGCGCCCGTATCACCAGCGGCTGGCCTCCCGCCAGCGCATGCACCAGCACGTCCGCCCCCAGCGACTCCACCATCTCCACCCGCATCGCAATGCCCGGCCTGCCCAGCACCAGGTGCTCGGGCCGCACGCCGAGAATGCAATCGCGGTTGGCGAGTGATCCCATCGCGCTCGGCAAGGTGATGCCCGTACCATCGCCGAGCAGAAATTGCGTGCCGTCGATGCCGAGCTTGCCGGGCAGCAGGTTCATCGGCGGCGAGCCGATGAAGCCGGCGACGAAGGTGGTGGCGGGCCGGCCATACACCTCGGCCGGCGTGCCGATCTGTTCCGCGCGGCCGGCGTTCATCACGATCATGCGCTGGCCCAGCGTCATCGCTTCCACCTGGTCATGCGTCACATACAGGCTGGTGGTGCCGAGCGCGCGGTGCATCTTCTGGATTTCCAGACGCATCTGCACCCGCAGCTTGGCATCGAGGTTCGATAGCGGCTCGTCGAACAGGAATACCGCCGGCTCGCGCACGATGGCGCGGCCCATCGCCACCCGCTGGCGCTGGCCGCCGGAGAGCTGGCGCGGCGTGCGGTCGAGCAGCGCGCCGAGTTCCAGGATCTTGGCCGCCTTCTGCACCCGCGTATCGATGTCGGCCTTGGAAAACTTGCGGATCTTCAGTCCGTACGCCATGTTTTCGTACACGCTCATGTGCGGATACAGCGCATAGTTCTGGAACACCATTGCGATGTCGCGGTCCTTCGGTTCCAGGTTGTTGACCACGCGATCGCCGATCACGATGTCGCCGCCGGTGATCTCCTCCAGCCCCGCCACCATGCGCAGCAGCGTCGACTTGCCGCAGCCGGACGGCCCCACCATCACGATGAATTCGCCGTCGGCGATATCGATCGATATGCCGTGGATGACGGCGACGCCCTTGTCTCCCTTGCCGTAGGTCTTGGTGATGTTTTTCAGATGTACTTGTGCCATGTGTGCCTGCATCCCTTGGCGGCCGGGCGCCGGAGCGCCGACTCGCCTGTCTTGTTCATTCTCTTATTTTTCGGAGTCCACCAGGCCCTTGACGAACCACTTCTGCATGATGACCACCACCAGTCCCGGCGGCAGCATCGCAAGAATCAGCGTGGCCATCACCATGTTCCATTCGATGGCCGCGTCGCCGCCGGTGATCATGGTCTTGATGCCGATGCCGATCGGATACATGCTCTGCTCGGTCGCCACCAGCAGCGGCCACAGATACTGGTTCCAGCCAAAGATGAACATGATTACGAACAGCGCAATGATGTTGGTGCGCGACAGCGGCCACAGCACATCCTTGAAGAAGCGCATCGGTCCCGCGCCGTCGATGCGCGCCGCTTCCGCCAGCTCGTCGGGCACGGTGAGGAAGAATTGGCGGAACAGGAAGGTGGCGGTGGCCGAGGCGATCAGCGGTATGGTCAGGCCGGCGTAGCTGTTGAGCATGCCGAAGTCGGATACGACCTGGTAGGTCGGCGTAATGCGCACCTCCACTGGCAGCATCAGCGTGACGAAAATCATCCAGAAGAAGAAGCTGCGCCCCGGGAAGCGGAAATACACGATCGCGAATGCCGACAGCATCGAGATCGCGATCTTGCCGAAGGCGATGATCAGCGCCGAGACCAGGCTGACCCACATCATGCGCGCCACCGGCGGCACCGCCGCGTTGCCGGAGGCGCCGCTGATGATGACCGAGGCATAGTTGTGGAAGAACTGGTCGCCGGGGATCAGTGAGATCGGCGCCATCGCTGCCTGCTCCGGCGTCTGCGTGCTGGCGACGAAAGCCACGTACACCGGAAAGGCGACGATGGCCACGCCGAGGATCAGCACCAGGTGGCTGATGAGATCGAGGATGGGACGGCGCTCAATCATGGCGCGTCTCCAGATCGCTACGGATATCGATGCGCATGCTGAATGTGTTCATGAATACTGCACCTTCTTTTCCACGTACTTGAATTGCACCACGGTGAGCGCGATGACGATCACCATCAGCACCACCGACTGCGCCGCGGCGCTGCCGAGGTCGCCGCCCCGGAAGCCGTCCTGGAACACCTTGTACACCAGGATCTCGGTTTCCTTGCCGGGTCCGCCGTGGGTGGTGGCCTCGATGATGGCGAAGGTATCGAAGAACGAATACACGATATTGATCACCAGCAGGAAGAAGGTGGTCGGCGACAGCAGCGGAAAGACGATCGTGAAGAAGCGCCGCACCGGTCCCGCGCCGTCGATGGCGGCCGCCTCGATCAGCGACTTCGGGATGGCCTGCAGCCCGGCGAGGAAGAACAGGAAGTTGTAGCTGATCTGCTTCCAGATCGCCGCCAGCACAATCAGGATCATGGCGTGGCGGCCGTTGAGCAGGTTGTTCCATTCGATGCCGATGCCGCGCAGCGCGTGGGCGATCACGCCCAGCGTCGGATTGAGCAGGAACATCCACAGCACGCCCACCACCACCGGCGAAACCGCGTAGGGCCAGATCAGGAAGGTCTTGTAGGCCGACGCGCCGCGCACGATGCGGTCGGCGAAGACAGCCAGGATCAGCGACAGCGACAGGCCGAAGAAGGCCACCATCACTGAAAACATCGCGGTGGTCTTGAACGATTCAAGGTAGTTGGGATCGTTGAACAGGTCCTTGAAATTATCGAACCAGACGAATTGCGACGAGACGCCGAAGGCATCCTGGATCAGCACCGACTGGTACAGCGCCTGCGCCGCAGGCCAGAAGAAAAACAGCAGCGTGACCAGGATTTGCGGGGCCACCAGCGCATACGGCAGCCAGGCCGATTTGAAACGGGCGCGTTTTTCCATGAATGTGTTTCAGGCGAATAGAATAAGGTAGTGCAGGCCTCCGTGCCTGCACTTGATGCATCGGCTACCGCTATGTGCGGGCACGGAGGCCCGCACTACCAGGACGGCGCCTTATTTGTTCGCCCTCTCGAAGCGCACCAGCAGCTCATCACCTCGCTTGACGGCCGTATCGAGCGCTTCCTTGGCGGTCTTCTTGCCGTTCCACACCATCTCGAGTTCCTCGTCGATGATGGTGCGAATCTGCACGAAGTTGCCGAGGCGCAGACCGCGCGATTTGTCGGTGGTCTTGACGATCATCTGCTGCACCGCGATGTCGGGGCCCGGCGTCTTTTCATAGAAGCCGGATTTCTTGGTCATATCGTAGGCGGCGCTGGTGATCGGCAGGTAGCCGGTTTCCTGGTGCCACTTGGCCTGGATTTCCGGCTGCGACAGAAACTTGAAGAACTTGGCAACCGCCTTGTATTCGTCGGTCTTCTTGCCGCTCATGACCCACAGCGAGGCGCCGCCGATGATAGTGTTCTGCGGCGCGCCCTGCACGTCATTGTAGTAAGGCAGAGTCGAGACGGCGAACTTGAACTTGGCGTTCTTGGTGATGTTGGCATAGGCCGCGCTGGACGAGGTCAGCATCGCGCATTCGCCCGAATAGAACTTGGCTTCCGCCTCGTTCTTGCGGCCGGCATAGGTGAAGTAGCCCTGCTTGGACCAGTTGGCGAGGTTCTCGATATGCTTGACATGCAAGGGGCTGTTGAACTTGAGCCTGGCGTCGAGGCCGCCGAAGCCGTTGTTCTTCGACGCCAGCTCGACGTTATGCCAGGCCGAGAAACTCTCCAGGTGCACCCAGGACTGCCAGCCGGTGGTATACGCGCATTTCTCGCCGCCGGCCTTCAGCTTGGCGGCGGCGGCCACCACTTCCTGCCAGGTGACCGGCGGCTTGTTGGGATCGAGGCCGGCCTTGGCGAACATGTCCTTGTTGTAATAGAACACCGTGGTCGAGCTGTTGAACGGGAAGGACACCATGTCGCCCTTGGGCGATGTGTAATAGCCGGCGACCGCGGGCACATAGACCGACGAGTCGAACTTTTCGCCGGCGGTCTTCATCACTTCGGTGACCGGCACGATAGCGCCCTTGGAATACATCATGGTAGCCGTGCCCACCTCGAACACCTGCAGGATGTGCGGCGCGTTGCCGGCGCGGTAGGCGGCGATCGCGGCGGCCATCGCCTCTTCGTAGTTGCCCTTGAAGATGGGGTTGACCTTGTATTCGTTCTGGCTCTTGTTGAACTGCTCGGCCAGGCCGGCGACGCGTTCGCCGAGGGCGCCGGTCATCGAATGCCACCAGGCGATTTCGGTGGCGGCCAGGGAGGGGGCGGTGAATGTCGCGCACAGGCTGGCTGCGGCCAGCGCCTTCCATCGGAATTGCATGTCTTGTCTCCAGAAATTTTGTAGTGTATTGGTGCGATGTGACAGCTCCGTTACGATAACTGAAACCCCGCACGCGGCGCTTATAATTCGATTTTGCAGCGCAAAATCGGTCCGCCAGCAACGCACGCAAGTGTAGCCGCGTTCCGCTTTCCGCGTTGCCGCCCCCATCAACTTTCATGTAAATAGCAGCCCATGAACCGTCTTGTCCTCTACGCCCGCCTGGTCCGCATCGACAAGCCCATCGGCATCCTGCTGCTGCTGTGGCCGACGCTGGCGGCACTGTGGCTGGCGGCGGAAGGCAGGCCGGACTGGAAGCTGGTCGCCATATTCACGCTCGGCACCATCCTGATGCGCTCGGCCGGCTGCGCGATCAACGACTATGCCGACCGCGATTTCGACAGGCATGTCAAGCGCACCGCCGAACGTCCGCTGACGAGCGGCAAGATCGCCGGCTGGGAAGCGGTGGCCGTGGCCGCGGTGCTGGCGCTGGTTTCCTTCGCGCTGATCCTGCCGCTCAATGCGCTGACCAAGCAGCTGTCGGTCGCGGCGGTGCTGATTGCCGCCAGCTACCCCTACTTCAAGCGCTTCTTCGCCATACCGCAGGCCTATCTCGGGATCGCCTTCGGCTTCGGCATTCCGATGGCCTACGCGGCGGTGCAAGGCAGCGTGCCGGCCGCGGCATGGCTGCTGCTGATCGCCAATATCTTCTGGGCGGTCGCCTACGACACCGAGTATGCGATGGTGGACCGCGACGACGACCTCAAGATCGGCATCAAGACCTCGGCCATCACCTTCGGCCGCTACGACGTGGCGGCGGTGATGCTGTGCTATGCGGTGAGCTTTGCGATCATCCTCGTCGTCGGCTGGCAGGTCGGACTGCGTTTCTGGTTCGTTGCCGGACTGGCGGTGGCGGCCGTCTGCGCGATCTATCACTACCGGCTGATCCGCGAGCGCGACCGCATGGGCTGCTTCGCCGCTTTCCGGCATAACAACTGGCTGGGCGCGGCGATCTTCGGCGGCATCGCGCTCGACTATGCGCTGCGATAGATCCCAATGGATGAGCGATGGATGTGAACAGCGGGAAATAGTTTGATGTCGCGCAAAGTGCGCCCTTCGAGCAGACCTATACACTGCCGGATCAACCCACCAATTTACCAACCAGCGGAGCGCACCCATGAACAACGAATACGACGATGGCCACGGCCAGGGCAGTGGTAACGGCCAGGGCGGTCAGACGCGCGACCGCCTGCTGGACGACATCAAGATGGTGATGCGGGAAGCCGAGGAACTGCTGCGCAGCACCGGCCAGCAGGCCGGCGAAGGCTACCAGGTCGCCCGCGAACGCTTCGAATCGACGCTCAGCAGCGCCAAGGACAGCATATCGGACCTGGAAGAGCAGTTGAGCGTGACGGCGCGCGAAACCATGGAAAACACCGATCGCTACGTGAAGGAAAACCCGTGGCAGGCGGTGGCAGTCGGCGCTCTCGCCGGCATCGCGCTCGGCGTCGCGATCGGCATCAGCCGCCGCTACCGGCCGTCGCGGGATTTCGACTGATCCCGATCATCTCATGATCGGAACTGAATCCGACGGATTCCGACGGATTCAGTCCCTGCCGAATTCCTCGCCCAGTTCCTTGCCGCGCGCGGCGGCCGCCTTCAAGGCCCTGCCGATGGACTCCTTCACGCCGCTTTCCTCCATGCTGGTCAGCGCGGCATAGGTGGTGCCGCCCTTGGACGTGACCCGCTCGCGCAGCAGCGATACCGGTTCCGTCGATTGCGCCGCCAGCTGTGACGCACCGACGAAGGTGGCGATCGCCAGCTCGTTGCCCTGCTCGGCCGTCAGCCCCATTTCCTGGGCCGCCTGCTGCATCGCCTCGATGAAATAGAACACGTAGGCCGGACCGCTGCCGGAGACCGCGGTCACCGGATCGATCAGCGCTTCATCGCTCAGCCAGACGGTGGCGCCGACCGCGCGCAGGATGGCGTCGGCGGCATCGCGCTGTTCCTGCGACACGCCATCCATCGCCACCATGCCGGTGATGCCCTTGCCGATCAACGCCGGCGTATTGGGCATGGTGCGCACGATGGCGCGATGCCCGCCTAGCCAGCGCGACAGGTCGGCCGCGCGGATGCCGGCGGCGATCGACAGGATCAGCTGGCGCGCGACATGCGGCCGCAACTGCGCGACCACGTCCTTCATCTGCTGCGGCTTCACCGACAGCACGATCACATCGCTCTGCGCCAGCGCGGCGTCGATGCCGCCGGCGGTGGTGACGCCGAACTGCTGCTTCAGCCGGTCCAACGCCTCCGCATTGGGGTCGACCACGTGGATGTTGCCTCCCGCCGTCAGCCTGCCGGCGAGGCCGCCGATCAATGCGGTCGCCATGTTGCCGCCGCCGATGAATCCGATCTTCAAGTTAGCCATAGTGTCGTTGTCCAAAAATTGCGGTTCCTATCCTGACGATGGTGGCGCCTTCGGCAACCGCTGCCGCCAAGTCTGCCGACATGCCCATCGACAGGGTGTCGAGTTCGATGCCCTGCCCTTTGATCTCTTCCGCCAGCTGCCGCAGCCGCCGGTGCGGCGCGCGCTGCGCCTCTTCGTCCTGCGCCGGCTCAGGAATCGCCATCAGGCCGCGCAGTTTCAGGCGCGGCAAGCCGGCGATGCGCTGCGCCAGCACCGGCGCTTCGGCCGGCATCGCGCCGCTTTTGCTGGCTTCGCCGCTGATGTTGACCTGCAGGCAGATGTTGAGCGGCGGCAGGTGCGCGGGCCGCTGTTCCGACAGCCGCTGCGCTATCTTTTCGCGGTCGACCGAATGCACCCAGTCGAAATGCTCGGCGATGGGCCGGGTCTTGTTGCTCTGGATCGGTCCGATGAAATGCCATTCCAGCAACAGGTCCGGGCGTTGCGCCTTCACCACGGCCATCTTGTCCAAGGCTTCCTGCAAATAGTTCTCGCCGAATGCATTCTGGCCGCATGCCGCCGCCTCGATCACCGCTTCCGCGCCGAAAGTCTTGGACACGGCGAGCAGACGAATGCCGCCGCGGTCGCGGGAAGCGTCCCGGGCGGCATTGGTGATACGTTCGTTGACGGCTTGCAAGTTGCTGGAGATTGAGGACATAATCAGTTTGCACAAAGCAACATTTCGCGATACTGCGGCATTTCGCAACAATCGGCGACCATCGGCGCCAGTCGGCGGCATCGGCCCGCACACTCGGCCCGCTTTCGTACCGGCCTGCGCGTGTTGCTTAACATTCATGGCTTTTCGCCAATCCCCGGGATTATAAATGGACATCTCCGAACTCCTTGCCTTTTCCGTGAAGAACAAGGCATCCGACCTGCACCTGTCGGCAGGCCTGCCGCCGATGATCCGCGTGCATGGCGACGTGCGCCGCATCAACCTGCCGCCGCTGGAGCACCGCGACGTGCATGGCATGATCTATGACATCATGAACGACGGCCAGCGCAAGGCTTACGAGGAAGTGCTGGAGTGCGACTTTTCCTTCGCCATCCCCGGCCTCGCGCGCTTCCGGGTCAATGCCTTCAACCAGGACCGCGGCGCGGCTGCGGTATTGCGGACCATTCCCTCCAAGGTGCTGACCCTGGAACAGTTGAATGCGCCGAAGATCTTCGCCGAACTCGCGCTCAAGCCGCGCGGCCTGGTGCTGGTGACCGGCCCGACCGGCTCCGGCAAATCGACCACGCTGGCGGCGATGATCAACCATCTGAACGAAACCGAATACGCGCACATCCTCACCGTGGAAGATCCGATCGAGTTCGTGCACGAGTCGAAGAAATGCCTGATCAACCAGCGCGAAGTCGGCCCGCACACCATGTCTTTCAACAATGCGCTGCGCTCGGCGCTGCGCGAAGACCCGGACGCGATCCTGGTCGGCGAACTGCGCGACCTCGAAACCATCCGCCTCGCACTGACCGCGGCCGAGACCGGCCACTTGGTGTTCGGCACGCTGCACACTTCGTCGGCGGCCAAGACCATCGACCGTATCGTCGACGTGTTTCCGGCGGAAGAAAAGGAAATGGTGCGGGCGATGCTGTCGGAATCGTTGCAGGCGGTCATCTCGCAGACCCTGCTCAAGACCAAGGACGGAAGCGGCCGCGTTGCCGCGCATGAAATCATGCTGGGCACGCCGGCGATCCGCAACCTGATCCGCGAAGCCAAGATCGCGCAGATGTACTCCGCGATCCAGACCGGCAGCAATGTCGGCATGCAGACGCTGGACCAGAACCTGACCGACCTGGTCCGCCGCAACGTGATTTCGTCCGCCGCCGCGCGCGCCGCGGCGAAGATCCCGGAAAATTTCCCGGGCTGATTCCGGGTTTACCCCGGTTGACCGAATACGACAAGGAAGCAACATGGAACGCGACCAGGCCACCAAATTCATGCACGACCTGCTGCGGCTGATGCTCAGCAAGAACGGCTCCGACCTGTTCATCACCGCGGAATTTCCGCCGGCCTTCAAGATCGACGGCAAGATGACGCCGGTGTCCAACCAGCCGCTGACGCCGACGCATACCGTCGAGCTGGCGCGAGCCATCATGAACGACAAGCAGGCCGCCGAATTCGAGGCGACCAAGGAATGCAACTTCGCGATCAGCCCCGGCGGGCTGGGCCGCTTCCGGGTATCGGCCTTCGTGCAGCAGGGCCGGGTCGGCATGGTGCTGCGGACCATCACCACCACCATTCCCAAGCTGGAAGATCTTGGCGTGCCGCAGGTGCTCAAGGACGTGGCGATGACCAAGCGCGGCCTGGTGATCATGGTCGGCGCGACGGGCTCGGGCAAATCCACCACGCTGGCCGGCATGATCGGCTACCGCAATGAAAACAGCTACGGCCACATCATTACCATCGAAGACCCGGTCGAATACATCCATCCGCACAGGAACTGCATCATCACGCAGCGCGAAGTCGGGGTCGATACCGCCGACTGGTTCGCCGCGCTGAAGAACACGCTGCGCCAGGCGCCGGACGTCATTCTCATCGGCGAGATCCGCGACCGGGAGACCATGGACTACGCGGTGGCCTTCGCCGAGACCGGCCACCTTTGCCTGGCCACGATGCACGCCAACAGCGCCAACCAGGCTCTGGACCGCATCATCAACTTTTTCCCCGAGGAACGGCGGGCGCAACTTTTGATGGATTTATCGCTCAATCTGAAAGCGATGGTTTCGCAGCGCCTGATTCCCCTGAAAGACACCAAGGGCCGCTGCGCGGCGGTGGAAGTGATGCTCAATTCGCCGCTGATTTCCGACCTGATCTTCAAGGGCGAGGTCCACGAGATCAAGGAAATCATGAAGAAATCGCGCGAGCTCGGCATGCAGACCTTCGACCAGGCGCTGTTCGACCTGCACGAAGCCGGCAAGATTTCCTATGAGGATGCGCTGCGCAATGCCGATTCCGTCAACGACCTGCGCCTGTCGATCAAGCTGCACGGCAAGGAAGCCCACGGCCGCGACCTGAGCAAGGGCACCGAACACCTGGGAATCGTATGAGCGTTTTCGAATTCAGCCCCGCGGGCATCGCCGGCGCGCCGGTCGACCTCAAGACCTATCGCGGCCGCGTGCTGCTGATCGTCAACACCGCGAGCAAGTGCGGTTTCACCCCGCAGTACCAGGGGCTGGAAGCGCTTTACAAGCAGTTCAAGGGACGCGGCCTGGAAGTGCTCGGCTTTCCCTGCAACCAGTTCGGCTCGCAGGAACCGGGCAGCGAGGAAGAGATCGGCGCCTTCTGCGAAAAGAATTACGGCGTCACCTTCCCGCTGTTCTCCAAGGTCGACGTCAACGGCGGCAATGCCGATCCGCTGTTCAAGCATTTGAAGGCGGAAGCGCCCGGCCTGATGGGCACGCAGGCGATCAAGTGGAATTTCACCAAGTTCCTGGTGAAGAAGGACGGCACGGTGTACAAGCGCTATGCGCCGCAGACCGCGCCCAAGGAATTGGCCGACGACATCGAAAAGCTGCTGGCAGAATAAAACACCGCCGCCCAGGTAGTGCAGGCCTCCGCGCCTGCACAAAACACCTCTGTCCGAAGAAACCTCAAAGCGCTCAGGCCGCTCCCAGCAGCCGCAGCACGAACGGCAGCAGCAAGGCCGTCAGCACCCCTGACAGGCCCATCGCCAGCCCCGAGAACGCACCCATTTCCTCGCTCACCTGGAACGCCCGCGCCGTGCCGATGCCATGCGATGTCACGCCGAGCGCGAAGCCGCGCACGCCGTGGTCGTCGATCTTCATCAGGTTGAAGATCCAGCGCGCGGTGGATGCGCCGAGGATGCCGGTCAGCATCACCAGCACCGCGGTCAGCGAAGGCAGGCCGCCGATCTTTTCCGACACGCCCATCGCGATCGGCATGGTCACCGCCTTCGGCGCCAGCGACAGCACCGTGGCCGGCGATGCGCCCAGCGCCCAGGCCACGCCCATCGCGGTGGCGATCGCCGC
This sequence comes from Noviherbaspirillum album, assembly GCF_035916955.1. NCBI lineage: Bacteria > Pseudomonadati > Pseudomonadota > Betaproteobacteria > Burkholderiales > Oxalobacteraceae > Noviherbaspirillum > Noviherbaspirillum album. The sequence goes on from NZ_JAWIIV010000010.1 coordinate 119,503, forward strand.
CGCGCCGCCGACCAGTGCGCTGACGATCAATGCGAACCAGTTGCGCCTGAGCTTTTCCAGCTGCTGGTACAGCGGTATGGCCAGCGCCACCGTCGCCGGACCGAGCAGGAAGTGGACGAACTGCGCGCCTTCGAAATAGGCGGGATAACGGGTGCCGGTGCCGACCAGTACCAACACCAGCAGCGCTACGGCAATCGCGACCGGATTGACCAGCGGATTGAACTTGGCGCGCGCATAGACCGTGTAGGCGAACTGGTAGGCCAGCAGGGTGGCGGTCAGCCACAGCAGCGGCGACGCCGACAGGTAAACCCAGACCTGGTTGAGTTCGGACTTCATTTCTGCAGCGCCTTCAATACCAGCGCGGTGACCACCAGCGACACCGTGGCGCTGATGAGCAGCGCGGCGGCCAGCGGCAGCCATTCCGACGCGACCCGCTGCGCATGCACCATGATGCCGACGCCGGCCGGGATGAATAGCAGCGACAGGTGCTTCAGGAACTCCAGCGTGGACGGCGCCAGCCGCTCGGCCACCGCCGGCCGCAGCAGCAGGTAGCAGAACAGCAGCAGCATGCCGATCACCGGCCCGGGGACCGGCAGGGAAAGCGCGAAGGCCAGGCTTTCGCCCAGCGTCTGGAACACCAGCAGGGTGGCAAAGGTATAGATCACGTCTTGCATCCGGACTCGAACGATAACGGTGCTAGTGTAATCCGGGCGGGCCCGGGCAGGCCGGATGCATTGCTTACCTGCGGTAATTTCAATCCATACGCCGGAAGCAGTTGCGGCCGGCTTTCTTTGCCTGGTAGAGCGCCTTGTCGGCTTCGAGCATCAGCACATCCTTGTCGTTGTGCCGGTTGGGCGACGCCAGGCCGATGCCGATGCTGATGCTGATGCCGACACTGCCTTCGCGCAGCATGAAGGGCTGCCTGCCGGCATCGACCAGCTTGGCGGCAATCAGCGCCGCCTCGTCGGCGCTGCGCAAGCCTTCGAGAATGATGACGAATTCGTCGCCGCCGATGCGCGCCACGGTGTCGGTCGCGCGCACATGGCGCTTGAACCGCATCGCCATCTCGCGCAGCACCGCATCGCCGTCCGCGTGTCCGCGCGTATCGTTGATCTCCTTGAAGTAATCGACGTCGATGTACATCAGCGCGAGCATCTGCCCCGTGCGACCTGAGCGCGCCAGGCCTTCCTCCAGCTTTTCATCGAAATGGCGGCGGTTCGGCAATCCCGTCAGCGTGTCATAGCGCGCCAGCAGCGTCAGTTGCTGCTCGACCGCCTTGAGTTCGGTAACGTCGGTCAGCACGGCCACCGCGCCATAGAGGGTTCCGGCCCTGTCGCGCAGCGGCTTGGCATTGACGTTGACTTTCCGCGTGTCCTCCGTGCGCTTGACCTCGAGTTCGAGATTGCGCACCGGCCTGCCCTGCAAGGCTTGCGACAGGCCCATCTCCTGCTTCTCGCCGGATTCGCTCGTGCCGTACATGCCCGATGCATCGGCCCACTCGGCGAGCGCCATGCCGCGGCCATCGGCAATGCCGCTGAGCTCCCGCGCGGCGCGGTTGACCAGCACGATGAGGCCGTCGGCGTCGCATACCTTGACGCCGACGTCGATGGTTTCGAGTATGGTGTTGAGCAGCTGGCGCTCCTGTTCCAGCTTGCGTTCGAGTTCCTTGCGCGTGGAGCAAGCCTCGTTGGCGGTCTCGACCACTTCCCGGATGCGATGCTCATGCACCCGGTGATGCTCCTGCGCATGCCTTTCCGCCGTCACGTCGAGCACGATGCCGGTGAAGGTGATACCGTCGGCCGTCGTCTCGGTGGGAGAGGAAGTCGCCTTGATCCAGCGCAGCTCGCCATCCGGCCGCAGCAGCCGGCCCTCGAAATACCAGTCGCTGCGGTCGGCGATCGCCAGTTCGATCGAGTCGGTGAAGCAGGTCATGTCATCGGGATGGATGGGCACGCGGCTCCAGTCGGCCATCAGCGCCCTGGCCGGCACGCCGAATACATCCTGGCAGCGTTCGCTGATGTAATTGAAACCCTGCCTGCCGTTCGGGCGGGCATGCCACTGGAAGATCAGCGCCGGCACGCGCTTCATGATCTGCTGCAGGTGGAGTTCGCGGTGCCGCAGTTCATCCTGCGCCCGTACCCGCTCGGTGATGTCCTCGAGGATGCCGACGTAATTGAGCAGCCGCCCGTCCTTGTCGCGCACCGGCGCCATCAGCAGTTCATTGATGAACAGTTCGCCGTTCTTGCGGTAGTTGCGCAGCACGACCTGGCACTCGCGGCCCATGGCCATGGCCTCATTGAGCTGCCGCAGCGGCTCCTGGTTCTTGTCGTTGCGGTGCAGGAAGGCGCAGTTGCGGCCGAGCACTTCTGCCTGGCTGTAGCCGGTGATGCGCTCGAACGCCGGATTGCAGTAGATGATGGGACGTTCCGGCGCATTCGGATCGGTGATGACGATGCCGTTGCTGGCGGCGCGCAAGGCGTCTCCCTGCACGCGCAGGCGCTCCAGCACCTGCTGCTGCGCGCTGACGTCGCGCGCGCTGCAGTACAGCCGGCCGCTGCCCACCACGCGGCTGCTCCATTCCAGCCAGAGATAGTCGCCGTCCTTGTGGCGGTAGCGATTGCGAAAGCCCCTCAGCGGCTGTCCCCGATACGTGGCCTGCGCTTCCGTCATGGTGCGCGCGCGGTCGTCCGGGTGCACGAAGTCGAGAAACGGGCGGGATGTCAGTTCCTGCGGAGTCCAGCCGAGCACGGCGGTCCAGCGGTCGTTGACCCGTTCGAAGCAGTCGGACCGGCCCTGGATCACCAGCAGGTCGGGCGAGAGATCGAAGTAGGCATCGCGGTCGGCCTCGGCCCGCTTGCGCGCCGAGATGTCGTCGGCCTGCACCACCACGAAATCGGGATCGCCGTCCCGGTCGCGCACCATCGACGCCGTCAGCGATACCCAGACGGAGTGGCCGCTGCGATGCAGGTAACGCTTGTCCATCTGGTATGACGGGATCAGTCCCTTGACCATCTGGTTGGCGAGGTGCACGTCGGCCGCCAGGTCGTCCGGGTGCGTAATGTCCTGGAAGGTCAATTCCCGCAGTTCTATCCTGGTGTAGCCGACCAGGCTGGTGAATGCCTCGTTGGCATCGAGCCAGCGTCCGTCCGGCGCCACCAGGGCCATGCCCATGGAGGTGAACCTGAACGCCTGCAGGAACAGATCGTCTCGTTCTGTAATCACGGTGCGTATTCCCCTGCTGCCAGCCGGCGGGCCGACTGCCCTGCCCTGCTGGCGTTGAATGTCGATGTCATCGATGCAAGCCGGCTATACGGCTATGCGGCTATACGCCTTTGCCGAGCGCTTGCCATGCGATGGCGTGCTTCGCTTCATTGCTTGGGAGCGAAAAATGCCGGACATGCCGGGCACCGGAACATTGACCGGATGAATTCCGGTTGGTTCTCTTCAGAAACATCGACTGCGGGGATGGGGCAGGCGGGAGGAGCGGAAAACCGGACCGCGGCGCTTACCGCCGCGGCCCGTTTCCAGGAGTCTTGTCAGCGGATTGCCATTCCGGCATTACCGGGACGGGACGCCGCTGAACATGCGCCATTGTAACAGTGGCGGTGGCAGGCGCCCGCTCAGCGTGCCTGCGCGAGCGCCTGGTCGACCAGTTCAACCCAGTGACTGACCGGCGTATCGGTGCCGGACTGCAGGTGGGTCTGGCAGCCGATATTGGCGGAGACGATCATGTCCGGTTTGGTGGCATGCAGATTCTGCAGCTTGTTGTCGCGCAGCTGGTAAGCCATTTCCGGCTGCAGCACCGAGTAGGTGCCGGCCGAGCCGCAGCACAGGTGGCTGTCGGCGCACAGCTGCACGTCGACCCCGATGGCGCGCAGCAGTCCTTCCACCTTGCCGCGGATCTGCTGGCCGTGCTGCAGCGTGCACGGCGGATGGTAGGCCACGCGCTTGTTCAACTTGCCATGCAGCTTCGCCGCCAGCTCGGCTTCGAAGGCCGGCAGGATTTCGCTGAGGTCCCTGGTCAGTTCGGAAATACGTTTCGCCTTGGCCGCGTATTTCTCGTCATGCGCGAACAGGTGGCCGTAATCCTTCACTGTCACGCCGCAGCCGGATGCCGTCATGACGATGGCTTCCACGCCCGACTCGACCAGCGGCCACCAGGCATCGATGTTGTTGCGCATGTCGTTCAGGCCGCCGTCATGGTCGTTCATGTGATAGCGGATCGCGCCGCAGCAGCCGGCCTTGGGCGTGGTGATCAATTGCACGCCGAGCGCATCGAGCACGCGCGCGGTGGCGGCATTGATGTTGGGCGCCATCGAAGGCTGCACGCAGCCCTGCAGCACCAGCATCTTGCGCGCATGCCCGGTGCGCGGCCAGGCGCCGGAATTCTGCTTTTTCGGCACCTTGTTCTGCAGCACCCTGGGCAGCAGCGGGCGGACCATCTGCCCGGCGCCCATCGCCGGCTTGAACAGCCACTGGCGCGGCAAGCCTTCCTTCAGGGCATTGCGCACGATGCGTTGCGACAGCGGGCGCGGCACCTGGTCTTCCACCACCTTGCGGCCGATGTCGACCAGGCGGCCGTACTGCACGCCCGACGGACAGGTCGATTCGCAGTTGCGGCAGGTCAGGCAGCGGTCGAGATGGGTTTGGGTCTTCTGCGTCGCCGGCTTGCCTTCGAGGACCTGCTTGATCAGGTAGATGCGTCCGCGCGGGCCGTCCAGCTCGTCGCCCAGCAACTGGTAAGTCGGACAGGTCGCGGTGCAGAAGCCGCAATGCACGCACTTGCGCAGGATGGCGTCGGCTTCCTCGCCTTCGCGCGTGTTCTTGATGAAATCGGCAAGATTGGTTTGCATATTAGAACTCGTTGTACATCCGGCCGCGGTTGAAGATGCCGGCCGGATCGTAAGCCTGTTTCAGGTTGCGGTGGATCTTCGCCACCGCCGGTGCCAGCGGATGGAATACGCCGGCGCTCTTGTCGCCGCCGCGGAACAGCATCGCATGGCCGCCGGCGCGCTCGGCCGCAGTGCGTATGCTGGCCGCATCGGCATCGCTGCGCAGCCAGCGCTGGGCGCCGCCCCACTCGATCAATTGTTCGCCTTCCAGCGCCAAGGGCTGCGCCACCGATGGCAGCGACAGGCGCCACAGCGCGGTCGGCCCGGTGGTTGCGGCGAAGTAGGCGTTGTTGTGGTTGCGCAGTTCGCTCCAGAACATCTCGGCCTGGGTGTCTTCCTCGCCGCCCATCTTCTGCACCGCGGAGCGCACCGCCGCCTCGGCGCCGGACAGGCGCACGATCAGCACGCCGCCATGCCAGGCGCTGGCCGAAACCGGCAGCGGCTGTCCGCCCCAGCGGTTGAGCTGCTCGATCGCCTGCGCTTCCTGCATCTCGAAGCGCAACGTGGTTTCGGCGAAGGACTTCGGCAGCACCTTGAGCGAAACTTCGAGGATCAGCCCCAGCGTGCCGAGCGAGCCGGCCAGCAGGCGCGACACGTCATAGCCGGCGACGTTCTTCATCACCTGTCCGCCGAAATGCAGCACCTCGCCTTGCGCATCCATGAGCACCGCGCCGAGCACGAAGTCGCGCACCGCGCCGACCGCCTGCCGCCGGGGACCGGACAGGCCGGCGGCGACCACGCCGCCGATGGTGGATGAGGGGCCATACTGCGGAGGCTCGAAGGCCAGCGCCTGGTTCTGCTGCGCCAGCGCGGCTTCGATCTCCAGCAGCGGCGTGCCGCAGCGCGCGGTGATGACCAGCTCGGTCGGGTCGTAGGCGATGATGCCGGCGTACTCGCGGGTATCGAGTATGTCGCCCTGCAGCGTCTGCCCGTACCAGTCCTTGGTGCCGCCGCCGCGGATGCGCAACGGCTTGCCTGCCGATGTCGCAGATGTGACCGCTTCGCGGAATTGTCGCAATCCGTGTTCCATAAGTCTCCTAGAAGCGCGGCAGGTCGGCGAACTTCAGCTGTCCGCGCTGCACATGCATCTTGCCGTACTCGGCGCAGCGGTGCAGCGAGGGAATCGCCTTGTCCGGGTTGAGCAGGAAGGCGGTGTCGAAGGCCCGCTTGACGGCGAAGAAGGCTTCCCGTTCCTGCGGCGAATACTGCACGCACATGGAATTGATCTTTTCGATGCCGACGCCGTGTTCGCCGGTGATCGTTCCGCCGACCTCGACGCACAGTTCCAGGATGTCGGCGCCGAAGGCTTCGGCCCGCTCGAATTCGCCGGGCGTGTTGGCATCGAACAGGATCAGCGGATGCAGGTTGCCGTCGCCGGCATGAAAGACGTTGGCGCAGCGCATGTCGTACTTCTTTTCCATTTCGGTGATGCGGATCAGCACATGGGCCAGCTGCTTGCGCGGGATGGTGCCATCCATGCAGTAGTAATCGGGGGAAATGCGGCCGGCGGCCGGGAAGGCATTCTTGCGACCGGACCAGAATTTCAAGCGCTCGACCTCGTTCTGCGACACGGCGATGGCGGTGGCGCCCGAAGCCTTGAGCACTTCGGTCATGCGCGCGATCTCCTCTTCCACTTCTTCCGGGATACCGTCCGACTCGCACAGCAGGATGGCTTCGGCCTCGGTGTCGTAGCCGGCCTTGACGAAAGGCTCGACCATGCGCGACGAGGTCTTGTCCATCATTTCCAGGCCGGCGGGAATGATGCCGGCGGCGATCACCCTGGCCACCGCGTCGCCGCCCTTCACCACGTCGTCGAACGACGCCATGATGACCCGCGCCAGCTGCGGCTTTGGCACCAGCTTGACCGTGACTTCGGTGACCACGCCCAGCATGCCCTCGGAGCCGATGAACACCGCCAGCAGGTCCAGCCCGGGCGCATCGAGCGCTTCGCCGCCGAGCTCGACCACCTCTCCTTCGATGGTCACCATGCGTACCCGCAGCACGTTGTGCACGGTGAGGCCGTATTTCAGGCAATGCACGCCGCCGGAATTCTCGGCCACGTTGCCGCCGATGGTGCAGGCGATCTGCGACGAGGGATCGGGCGCGTAGTAAAGCCCGTGCGGCGCCGCCGCCTCGGAGATGGCGAGGTTGCGCACGCCGGGCTGCACCACGGCGGTCCGGGAATAAGGATCGAGCTTGAGGATCTTGTTGAGCTTGGCGGTCGACAGCACCACGCCGTCGGCGATCGGCATCGCGCCGCCGGACAGGCCGGTGCCGGCGCCGCGCGGCACGATCGGCACCTGCAGTTCGCGGCAGGTCTTGAGGATATCGATCACCTGCGCCTCGGTGCGCGGCAGCACCACCACCATCGGCAGCTGGCGATAGGCGGTCAGGCCGTCGCATTCATACGGACGGGTATCTTCCTCGTTGAAGAGCACGCAGCCGGCGGGCAGCAGGCGGTCGAGGGCGCTGGCGACCTGGCGCTGGCGCTCCAGGGTGAATCGGGGAGTGGCGGGTGCGGGGGCGTTCATGTGCTGCTCCAGGGAGGGTCGGCGATGCATTAGTCATCAATGCGCGCATCAATGCAATGACGGGGCCATTATCCGTGCAATGGCCCTGCCTGAGGTGAAAGCTGCGGAAGCGCCGCTTGAATTCTTTTCACGAATATTGCCGGCCGAACAACTTCACAGCCGGCCGAAGCTTTTCCGCAGCCAGTCGATGAAAGCGCCGACTTCCGGGCGCACCCGGGCCTGCGGCTCATAGACGACGTAATAGGCATGCGGCGGCGTCTTCAGTTCCACATCCTTGAACAGGTGGACGACTTCGCCGCGCTCCAGCGACTCCTGCACGAAATGCTTGCGGGTGAGGCCGACGCCATAGCCGTGGCGGATCGCTTCCAGCAGCAGGCCGAGGTCGTCGAGGCGCAGCGCATTGGAGGGTTCGGGCCAGTCGAGGCCGGCGACTTCGAACCATGGCTGCCAGGGCTCCAGTGCCGAGCGCAGCAAGGTGGCCCTGGCGAGGTCCGACGGCTGCTCCAGGCCGCCGATCTTTTCCAGGTAGGCCGGGCTGGCGACGGCGAAGGTCGGTTCCTCGAACAGCTTTTCGGTGACGGTATCGGTGTAGTTGCCGGCGCCGAAGCGCACTTCGACGTCGCTTTCCGACAGCGCCAGGTCGTACAGCGGCACCGACAGGAACAGTTCCAGCACGATATCCGGATACTGGCGGGTAAAGTCGCCCAGCCGCGGCACCAGCAAGTAGCGGGCGAAGGTGGGCGGCACCGTTACCTTGATGCGCGGCTGCGCCGGGGCGCTGCGATGCGGCATCGGAAACTCGGTCAGAGTGCGCAATGCCGCCCGCACCACGTCCAGATAGCGCCTGCCGAATTCGGACAGGCTGACCGCGCGGCCGTCGCGCAGGAACAGGCGTTCGCCGACGAATTCCTCCAGCAGCCGGATGCGGTGCGACAGCGCCGACGGCGTGATGCACAGTTCCTCGGCCGCCAGCGCGAAGGAACCGAGCCGGGCCGCCGCCTCGAAGGCGGACAGGGCATGTACGGGAGGAAGACGGGTTGCCATGGGAAGTCGTCCTACCATTGAATGATCTTGCCCGGATTCATGATGTTCTTCGGATCGAGGGCATGCTTGAGCAGGCGCATGGTGGCAATGGCTTCCTCGCCATGCTCCTGGATCAGGAAATCCATCTTGTGCAGGCCGACCCCATGTTCGCCGGTGCAGGTGCCGTCCATCGAGATCGCGCGCGCCACCATGCGGGCATTCACGCCTTCGGCCTTGGCGATATCGGCGGGGTCATTGGGGTCGACCATCATCAGCACATGGAAATTGCCGTCGCCGACATGGCCGATGATGGCGTGGATGATCTCGTTCTTTTCGCAGTCGGCCTTGGTATCGAGTATGCATTCGGCCAGGCGCGAGATCGGCACGCAGCAGTCGGTGGAAATCGCCCTGCCGCCGGGGCGCATCTGCAGCATCGCGAAGTAGGCATTGTGGCGCGCCGCCCAGAGCCGGGTGCGGTCTTCCGGCCGTGTCGCCCATTCGAAGCCGATGGCATTGAACTCGGCGGCGATTTCCTGCACCGTCTGCGCCTGCTCCTCGACGCCGCGTTCGCTGCCATGGAATTCAAACAGCAGCAGCGGCTTTTCCGGCAGGTTGAGCTTGTCGTGCGCATTGATGGAATGCACGCTCTTCTCATCGAGGAATTCGACGCGGGCGATCGGCACGCCCATCTGTATGGTCTGGATCACCGCATTGACCGCGTCGGCCGTGGTCGGGAACGAGCACACGGCGGCCGACACCGCTTCCGGCTGCGGATAGATGCGCACCGTGACTTCGGTGATGATGCCGAGCGTGCCTTCGCTGCCGACGAAGACGCGGGTCAGGTCGTAGCCGGCGGAGGATTTCTTGGCGCGGGTGCCGGTCTTGATGATGCGGCCGTCGGAGGTCACTACCGTCAGCGCCAGCGTGTTTTCACGCATGGTGCCGTAGCGCACGGCATTGGTGCCGGAAGCGCGGGTGGCCGCCATGCCGCCGAGCGAGGCATCGGCGCCCGGATCGATCGGGAAGAACAGGCCGGTGTCGCGGATTTCCTGGTTCAGCTGCTTGCGGGTGACGCCGGCTTGCACCGTGGCAGTCTGGTCTTCCGCATGCACGGCCAGCACCTGGTTCATCTGCGACAGGTCGATGGTCACGCCGCCGCGCAATGCCAGGATATGCCCCTCCAGCGAGGTGCCGGTGCCGTATGGAATGATCGGTACTTCATGCAGGTGGCACAGCTTGACCGCCTGCGCGACTTCCTCGGTGGTCTGCGCGAACACCACCGCATCGGGCAGCATCGGGTCATAGGAAGACTCGTCGCGGCCGTGATGTTCGCGCATGGCTTGCGACGTGGAAAAGCGATCCTCGAAAATCGATTCGAGCGCAGCGAGCAGCTCGGCGGGCACCGGCTTCCTCAGCGCGGCCAGTTGGGCGGGGTGGTTCATGATCGTCTCCGATGTAATCTGTGTGATTGCAGGCGTTGCCTGATTCTACTCTGTTGACCCTGCCTGCGGCCGGTGACATCGTCACCCGGACGACTGCGCAGGCAGGGTTTTTGACGTATGCTGGCCGCTTTCCCAATTCGATGAAAAGCCATGGGCAACCGACTCTCCAAAATTGCGACACGCACCGGCGACAACGGCACCACCGGACTGGGCGACGGCAGCCGGGTCGCCAAGGACAGCCTGCGGGTGCATGCGATGGGCGACGTGGATGAACTCAATTCGCATATCGGCCTGCTGCTGTGCGAGGAATTGCCGAGCGCGCTGCGCGAGGAACTGGTTTCCATCCAGCACGACCTGTTCGACCTCGGCGGCGAACTCTGCATTCCCGGCTACACGCTGATCACTGATGTGCACGTGGGCCGGCTCGACATCCTGCTGGAAAAATACAATGCCGACCTGCCGCCGCTGAAGGACTTCATCCTGCCCGCCGGCTCGCGAGGCGCCGCCCTCGCCCACGTCTGCCGCACCATCTGCCGCCGCGCCGAACGCGCGATCGTCAGCCTCGGCAATACTGAAAAGATCAACGACAATCCCAGGCAGTACATGAACCGGCTGTCGGACCTGATGTTTGTGCTGTCGCGGGTGCTCAACCGGTTTGCCGGCGGGAGCGACGTGCTTTGGGAAAAGGGCAGGAAGCGGGAAGTGGATTGATGCCGCGATTGCGGAGATTGCCCCTGAGTGATTTGCGGAAGACTGCAAATAACAGTCTTCTGCTTCGTTGTTCCAACTGCGGCTAGCCGGCTCGGCTTTGGCGCTCCTGCGTGGACGGGCTAGGCCGGGCGCTGCAGCCCAAGGCTCAGCTGCGCGGCAGTCGATCAAATCGAGGCCAAGAAGCTTCTCATAACTCATGCACGGCTGAACACTGTCCTCAAATAGGAACTCCTTCGGAAGCCACTCATATGGCGGCGCGCCAAACCGGGGTGGCACCGCAACTCCCCTGACTCCGAACCGGCACTCCAGTCTTCCTCGACTTCTGATCCATCCCATTTTGTCGCAGAGACGGCAATCGCCTCTTCGGACTCACCGCAACCGCGACAAAGCCTCGTGTATGGACCGCGATCAGACAACTCTCATCTGAATGTTAACGACTACGATGTTGACATGATTGCAATCTAGAAAATATTATCATTTCCTTAACACTTGAACGAAGTCGCTCCGGTCCTCCCACATCGAGAGCCGATCGACGTTCATAAATCTAGAAACTCATGTAAAGGAACATGATGCATCCAATGATTGCCAAAACCTTTGGGGGTTTGTCTGCGCCGTATTATTTCCGCCACTTTCTATTCGGCATGATCTTTCCGGTAGGGATGTTTCTAATCGGAAGCAACGATGGAACGCCTAGCATCCCCACAGACAAATATCTGTTTTTCGCCCTCAGCACCCTGCTCTATCCCTATTCCAGGTTTGTCTACGAAAGCATCATCGATTTCATCCTGGGCAACAATACATTTGTCGTCAACGCTTTCTTCATGTTGATCACGAAAGCCGTGACAATAATGCTCTGCTGGCTCCTGGCGATCTTCATTGCACCGGTTGGATTGGCCTATCTTTTCTACCATCACAGCAAGGCAGGCGATCGAGAGCAGCAAGAATGATGCTGTCGCCGGGATCAACACATGTCGCCCAACTCGTTCGATGACCTTGAGCAGAACCCGCTCAGAGGTCTGGTTTCCTCTTCATCGCTAACCGCGCTCGCGCCAGACGCTGTCGCCTCGACCAGATCAGTGTCTAGGAAAGCGCAGCCGGCTTCCTCGGCACGTCAAGCGATCGCCGCAGACCGAGCCGATATCCCCGCGGACGGCTCGCAAGCCGCCGAAGTCCTGCAGATCGCCGGCCACCCGCTGCACGGCCAAGCCATCCGCGACTTCGCCACCCCGGCCACGCCGTTCTTCCCCACCTTCGCCTCCACCGAACAGGCCGACGCCGTCGAGGAAAGCCTGGCCGCCCTGGTCAACATCCCCCAGTTCACCGACACTAACCGCCTGCTGCGCTTCTACTCCCCGCTGCCACCCGACAAGACGCTCCTCATCGACACCCTGCATGCCCATGCCGCGCTGTCCGAAGCCTTCCACATCCGCCTGCAACTGCTCTCCACCCATGCCGGCATCGAACTCAAGGAACTCATCGGCAAGAACGTCACCATCGGCATCGAGCAGGACGACGGCAGCGAGCACTACCTCAACGGCTACATCCATCACTTCGCCTTCTCCCATGCCGACGGCGGCTTCGCCTGCTACCACGCCGAAGTCCTGCCCTGGATGTCGTTTCTCTCGCACCGCGTCAACTGCCGCATCTTCCAGGATCAGACTGTCGAGCAAGTCATCGACCGCGTCCTGCGCGAGGACTACCAGGGCATCGCCGATGTCCAGTTCCGCCTCGGCGGCAAGTACGAGCCGGAGAATTACATCGTCCAGTACCACGAGTCCGACGCCCAGTTCCTCGCCCGCCTGATGGAGCGCCACGGCCTGTTTTATTTCTACGAGCACCGCGCCGACGGCCATACCCTGGTCATTTGCGACGACTCCTGCAACGCCGCCTTCTGCCCGCCGCATGAGCACCATGCAACAGTCGAGTTCAATGGCGGCCATCGCACCCACCAGCGCGGCGGCATCACCCAGCTGTCGGCCCAGCGCAGCCTGCAGCCCTCGCGCGTGGCGCTCAACACCTTCGACTTCAAGGCGCCGTCCGCGCCCCAGTATGTCGAGCAGCCCACGCTGGCCAGACAGGGCGACGTGCCGCAACTGGAAATCTTCGACGGCAACCCGGCCTTCGCCTACCGCAATGCAAGCGAAGGCGTACGCGAGGCGAAGCAGCGGCTGGAAGTACTGGAATGGCAGGCCAAGCTGTTCGGCGGCGCGTCGGATTGCCGCAGCCTGAGCCCGGGACGCAGCTTCAAGCTGAGCGAACACCACTGGTTCGATGCTCACGACGACACCGATGCCGACTTCCTGGTGGTGTCGGTGAGCATNGCTGGAATGGCAGGCCAAGCAGTTCGGCGGCGCGTCGGACTGCCGCAGCCTAAGCCCGGGGCGCAGCTTCAAGCTGAGCGAACACCACTGGTTCGATGCCCACGACGACACCGATGCCGACTTCCTGGTGGTGTCGGTGAGCATCGATGCCAGGAATAACTTCGCCGACCGCGGCAGCGCGCCGGTGTATGCCAACAGTTTCAGCTGCATCCGCCGCAAGATCCCGTACCGCCCCCGGCGCCAGCACAGGAAGCCGCGCATGCCGGGCCCGCAGACGGCCACGGTGGTCGGTCCGAAGGGACAGGAAATCCATACCGATCCGTATGGCCGCATCAAGGTGCAGTTTCCGTGGGACAGGTATGGCCGGCATGACGAGCGCAGTTCGTGCTGGATCCGGGTGTCACAGCCATGGGCCGGTGCCGGCTGGGGGACGGTTGCGATACCACGCATCGGCCAGGAAGTGATCATCGATTACCTGGAAGGCGACCCGGACCGGCCGATCTGCACCGGGCGGCTGTACAACAGCGCGCAGCCGTTGCCGTATTCAATGCCGGGTGCTGCACACGTGATGGGCTTCAAGAGCCGCTCGACGCCTGGCGGAGGCGGGTATTGCGAGATGGTGATCCATGACAAAAAGGGTCAGGAGCTGATCAACATCCATTCGCAGAAGGACATGGTCACGACGGTTCAGCACACGCAGGCCACGGTGGTGAACGGGCCGCACCAGATGAACACGGTGACTAACGGCTTCCAGGTGACGAAGGTGAAGAAGCGGGTTGAGTTGGAGTCGCAGACGGAGTTCATCCAGTTGAAGGCGGCGACGGAGATCGTGCTGGAGGTGGGGTCTAGCCGGATACGGATGGGGGCGAATGGGAAGATCACGATACAGGGCTTGCATGTGGATGTGATTGGAACGAATCGGATTGATCTGAACACGAATGGGGCAACTCAGGCATAAAACAGTGCTGTGCCAAATCTTGTTTATGCTGCAGGCTTCGTTCCGCCCGACTCAGCATCAGGGATGGCCGGACTGATGCAGGGTTTGCGGGGCGAGACGTCGGTGATGGAAAAGTCATCTGCGACGCAGACTCTGGGCAAGCATATCCGTACAGGTGCGCAGATTGTCGAAGAAATGTACAAAGGGCCGGCACGGGACTTCTGGGATGGCATCGAGAGCGGCAATCCGACAGACATTGCGATGGCGGCAACCGGATTTCTGCCGACGGGGGCGATTGGAAAAGTGCCTAAGGCGATGGGGAAAGTACTTGCAAGTAACGGAGACAATCTGACCAAAGGTGCAAATAAGATATCAGCACTAAGCTCCTCTGAAGTAAGAGCAGTTGTGCGAGAAGCTAGCGTACCGTTTGGGAAAAGTGGGCAAGCTTTTAATATAGGATCAGAAACTGAACTGAATGCGCTGTTCGAAAAAATTACTACTGAAGCTAAACATGTTACCGCCAAATATGATGGCACCATGAAAGTTCTGCCAGATGGAACCCGAATTGGACTACGAAATGTGTCAACAACTGGCGGTCAGACTATCGATGTGTTCCCTATTAGCGGAAAGCCTTACAAGGTTCATGTCAACCCGGAATAACTTATGAAGAATCCTCAATATGTAATTGATATGGTTGATTATCTCTATGAAGAAGGGGATAGAGATCTAATATTTTTTGGCCAAATATTAGGCGTCGTGAGCTACGACGAAAATGATAACCCATTTGATAAGACACCTGAAAAACGTATGTCGGATGCAATTAAATTGGCTAATTATTTGATATCAAGCGACGACTTCTGTCTTGGAAAAACAGTGAAGCAACAGGATGAAACATATCAGTATCGTGTTTACGAAGAGGGCTTCCAGAAATTTTGTGAAGATGTCACCAGAGCATTTTCTTCAAATGGAATAGATGATGTGGATCTGAATGCGGGAATCTGGCTGAAGAAATTGAAAATTGGGCAGCGCAGAACAGCTATTCCCCGAGAAATCATGGAAATGTTTGAATAGCCATAGCAGATCTTTTGCCGTCAGAAGGATTTACCTGGCAGTTGAGGTCAGCACTGCTCAATTTCCTTTAAATGGATGAGTAAATGAGTACGCGGATCTAACTTGCATCGTGCACCTGAGCCGCAACTCAACCACGCTGGCAGCGTGGAAGGACCGCAAGGAGCTCGCTGCAGCGCTCAAACCAGTCTACCAGGCGGCCACGCAGACTTGGCAGCAAGCGGCTCTGGATAAGTTTTGCGCTGGCCCTTGGGGCAGCAAGTTTCCGACGGTGGCAGCGATGTGGAAGCGTCAATGGCAGCAAGTGATTCCGTTCTTTGCGTATCCGCCTGAGGTCAGAACCATCATCTACACAACAAACGCGATAGAGAGCTTGCACATGCGGCTACGCAAGATCGTTAAGAACCGGGGGCGCTTCCCCGGCGACGAGGCTGCAACCAAGCTACAGTTCCTGGCCTTGCGCAATATTGAAAAAGACTGGACGCGGCCACAGTTACAGCGGACGTGGAAGCAGGCGGCCAATCAGTTCGCCATCATGTTCGGTGAGCGCTTTACCAACGCCATCAACTAAATCGACCTCGCACACAGAATTCCTGACACGTCCTATGCGGATAGTCGTACACCTTGTCTATGCACGAACCCTGTGCCCGCACAGCCAACAAGGACGGGCGCTATGCTGGCAGTAATTCGAGCGTCAGGTGCGGCTTGCGTGGTGGTAAAAGCGGCTCCATCTGCGCCCACAGTCTGTCCGGGAGACGCCAGCCATCGTCGTCCTTGCTCATGCCCATGTTTCACCTCTTGCATCATCATGGGCTTGGACCGCTGACAGGCCAATATCTTTCTCAAACTATGAATGGAGAAATGCTCCCATGACTTCTCATGAAACGAAAAGGCTCACTTTAGTTCGCGATTTGCTTGAGTTGTCTAAACCATTGGAAGAAATTGTGCCGCAGCTTGCTGTTTTGGACTTGGACTACGAAGGGGATGGTATTGAGCTAAAGAAAAAGCATTTGACCTTGGCACTGCAGCGATATCTTCAAGGTGTATTGTCTCATTCCGATATTGAGTCTTGGGCAAATCAAATTGAAGGACGCGAGGATGTTCAATTTGAATCTGGTTGTGAACAATTGGTTGAGGAAGTCCTTTACGAGCTTGCGAATCCGGACTTGACAAAACCATTAAATCAGCCAAGGGCCAGGATGCTGATTGATCGATTTTCGATATCGTAAATGTAACAACGCTCATTCCACCTGGCGTCGGCTGCCTGTGGAGGACAAGGTTCGAAAGAAATCGCGGCTGGCGCTGGTGCGGTAATAAGGCATAAAGAGGGTCAACGCGAGAGTAGCGACGCTACTTGTTAAGTCATGCGAATAGACATTCAACTCTAGAGCCTGTTATGAACTAATGAAATAGCAACAAGTCCATGGCGGCATGACTGCCAGAAAACCTTATCCAAGCGATGTGCAAGACGAAGAATGGGACTTCGTTGCACCTTATTTGTCATTGCTGCCATTGGACGCAGCGCAACGTGAGCATTCATTGCGTGAGGTGTTCAATGCCTTACGCTGGCTGGTGAGAAGTGGTGCGCCATGGCGTATGTTGCCGCATGACTTCCCGCCCTGGTACACCGTGTATCAACAGACGCAGCGCTGGATCAAGGCAGGTTGCTTCGAATCGATTGCGCATGATCTGCGTTCACTACTACGCCTGGCTGCCGGACGCGAACCGGCACCGACGGCGACGATTCTCGATAGCAGAACGATTCAATCCACACCGGAAAGTGGTGCTCGTGCCGGCTATGACGGTGCAAAACGCCGCAAAGGATCGAAGGTGCATGCGGCCGTCGATACCTTGGGTCAATTACTAGCGCTGCATGTAACGCCGGCCAATGAACAGGATCGGGATCAGGTAGCCCAGCTGGCCAAAAGCGTACAGGAAGCAACCAACCTTAATGTCGAGATCGCATATGTCGATCAGGGCTATACCGGCGAAGCTGCGGCCGAGCAGGCACAGGACTTCTGCATGGAGCTCATGGTGGTCAAGCATACTGAGGCCAAGAAGGGCTTTGTGCTGCTACCACGGCGCTGGGTCGTTGAACGCAGTTTCGCCTGGGCCGCACGATTTCGAAGATTGGCTCGTGACTATGAACGCATGGCACAGACATTGGCCGGACTTCACTATGTCGCCTTCGTCTGCCTCATGCTCAGTAAAACAATGTCCATCTTCGGCTTTAGTTCATAACAGGCTCTAGCGCGCCGTTTATATCGACGTAGAGGGTGGACATCCTGTGATTGACGAAGAGCAGGCTGAATAACAGGAACCAGTTGGAAGGTAAACAACCGATGGAAGCTCAGGCATGAAAGAACTATCGTGGAAATAAATAAGAAACGCCGCTATCTTCTTGCAGCACTTTTAATAATTTCGGTCGCTCCAGGATTTGCGGCAGGGGTAGATACAAATAGCAGAGTGAAACCACTAGATGAAAAACAAATTAACAAAACTCTCTGGCATTTGGTTGAGGAGCTAATCAAAAGAGTTCCATTTACAAAATCCTCACTGGAAGAACTTCTTCGTATTCCATTTATGGAAACCAGAAAGACTATACATACAATTTTTTATGAAGGTCAGCCAGTAGGGCTGAGTGATGGTGCGGTCCTGGAGAAGATTGATCTGCGTATTGGATTGGATGAAGGTGCCCCCGGATTTTTGGTGCTTGATTTAAGTGGAACGTGCTTTACCCTGACGGATGTTCAATCTAACTTCAATGCCACAAAGATTGCCCAGATTCCCTCTGGACACTCAGTTGAGGAAGCTACTGTCCATACCACCATGCAAAGCCGCAGCACGCTTTCTTTCGGATTCAGGGAAAAGAATCCAAACTGCCTTGCTTATATAGCATTTGACCCACATAAAAAATGAAAAAGTTTCGGAACCTGCAACAGGAATTAGTCCCAATAGCAGGCAAGATAATTGTGCCGTCCAGACTTTGCCCGATCATAAAATTCACAAAAAACCGCGACATGACGAGACTGTTGATTTCGCTGTCATATGCACAATTAATGAAAAACAACCTAACGAAAAACATCCCGCATCTTCAATCCATCGTTCACAGGCCATGGTTAAGTCAGGTATGAGAAGACTTACCGCCAAGAGAGACTGGCTCGGTTACAAGATAATCATATTGGCCACGATGATCTTTACAAATGCATATGCAAGTGAACGATTAAATAACAAGGTCCAGCTAAGTTTATGGGATGCGATCTACAACTTGGAACAGCAAATGCCACTCTCCAAAGCAAGCATTGAAAAGTTGCTGGGGACGACGTTGTTTGAAATTGAGTACGACCCAAATTTTATCAAGCTGGCCGGGCCGGGTCCCACCCTGCGGGATGGCATCATTCTTTCAAAACTGAATTTGATGCTTGAGTCTTCACCAAATTTGGGAAACAAGCGCGCATTTGCGATGGAGTTACGTGGCACCTGCGTCACAATTCACGATGTACGTCGCAATTTCGGTGATGTCGAGCTAGCACAAATCCCTCGAGGCAAATCACGACAGGAAACGGCAGTGTGGACGGTTAAACGTTCGCAGTGGGATATTTCCTTTGGATTCAAAGAAGAGCAGCCAGATTGCTTGTTCCGTATAAGTTTTCGCAAACCATGAACATTTTCGGGTTTTATTCATAAGTCGATGTATTTTCGATGGTTTCAAGTCGTGGAGACATTGTCTTCGCTAAACAACTCAGATTGGATTTGCAGCGTTTTCTTTGGAGCAGCCTTGCGGGTTGCTCAACCTTCAGAGCAGCCGGAGAATTTTGCAGCTTCGATGCATGCATATCACGCGCAGCTGCTGCCATCCAAATGGCAAGCGATGTGATCGCATACCGCCAATGTCTCGTTGCATCAGGCTCGGCAGCCATACTGCTGTTACTGCTGCAGTATTGGTGCGACGGCAGGGCGCCTTTTCGGATAGCGGGTGAAGGATTAAGCCGGCATCGAGAGCATCTGGAACTTTCTCATTGCAGGTGCCACATAAGAAGGAACGCGGTTCTTGTACCCAGTCCGGATCAGGCTCTTGTCCTAACCTTGGGCAAGGTCGGGGGAGCATGTGGAAGACGAAGCTGCTTCGACGGCTTACGCAAGAGGTAAGCGGAATACATTAATTAACAATGCTTATCAAGAGAGCTTGAAATGTCAACCATATCTCCTAACCGATTCGCTTCACCTAACTCGCAAACGTCAGCTGTTAATAAAGAGGCCAACCCCCTTAACGAAGACTTCAACCATGCAAAAAGAGTTATGGCCGATGAAATGAAGCGCCTGTATCCCGACAGCGTTATGGATACTAAGTCGACTCTGGTTACACTCGATCAGCAAAGTCTCGATCACATAGTAAAGAATGGAACGTTGAGAAGCGCTAATGGCGACCTAGTACCCGTCTCTGATGATGTCAGGAATGCGGCACAGACCATCTTGGATAACGGCGGACCGACCGTGATTAATCCAAAGGGGGATCCGTGGTTTTCAGAGGCTGATTTGCGGAAATCCCTTGAGCCCGAGCCTGAACCTCTCCAGGCTCTCCAGCCTGTGCAGCCTGGGGAGGCTACCCAGGCTGCACAGCGTGGCGACATCAGGGATTAACACCCACTCCAGGGCTATCGCATTAAAACGCAAGTCACTTCAATGGCTTAGCCGGAGAGGATGAATGGCTCCGTGATGATTCATTGCGTTGCTCCCAGTAACTCCTCGATATACTGACCGATCAGGCATGCCCTCAGACGCTTCTTGCGTAGGGGGCTTTTCAATGAACTCAAGCGCAAAAAGTTCATGCCGATATTGCGCACATGTTCAGGTTCTACGGCGCATGGTCAGTGCGAGTGCGGCACGCATCTTCAAAAAACGTCACGTTTAGGCAGCAGTGCCGTCGGTTCTCAATCTACTGGTGACTGCGTATGCCCCGCGCCAATTCTTCCAAAGCCGGCTGCAGCGAGCTGACGTAGTACCGCCTTTCGGATGATACTCCCTCTTCGGTTTGCCGCATCGGTTCGTCCACCGCCATCGTTCGCATGCCTGCCCAGGCATTGAACGGTTCACCTGGTAGGCATGCAAGTGCAATGCAGCGCCGCTTCTCCTGGCGACCATGCCCTCGCTCGTCCGTCGCATGGCCCCAGCTGGCAAAGTTCAGTCAGCATCGGCCACCCTCTACGCAACGCATTGAAAACTAGCCAGCTTCTATGCGATAGCCCTGGTCTACGTGATAAGGTTTGCTTAGTCTTCTCTTTGCATGCGGTCAATGGCTTCGAGGCGCAACGACATTGCATTTTCCAAACAGGCCGCATCGGACTTGCAGCGATTCCTCTTCAATAACCATGCGCGTTGTTCCGCCTTCAGAACAGTCAGCGAATTCTGCAGCTTGGCTTCTTGCAACTCACGCGTCGCAGCGGCATATGATTTGGCGACACTGACATCCAGCTTGGCTAGCGGGATCGAATGGCATATTGCTCGCTCGCTTTCGACCGATGTCCTGGTGCAATCGAAGGAAGGGATCGGACGTGCGTTTTCCGGTACGCGTTTCAATTCGAGTATGGTTTCATCATGCCAGCGCACTGCTAGTCTTTCGCCTGGAAGAGGCAAGAGCCAGGCACCATGGATGCCGTCTTCGCGCCCCAAACCAAAACCCCAAAGCTTGCCTTTGCATTTCACCGTTATAGCCGATGCGCCCGGATCGGCGGGAAGCTGCAGTTGATAGTCTTCGGCGGTAGGGTTTGCCGGCGGAGTGGCCCGTCCGGCCATGCTGGACTCGATCAATCCAGCAACCGGTATCGACGCCGCAATTCCGGGTGATGGGCAATCCTGGCGTTCGGGCGTATTCGACGCAATGGCTTCATGAGAGAAGTGGAAGATCCTGCCGTTGAGTCGGAAGTCATCCGGCCGATAGTGCAGAGTACGGGTTGCCCCTGTATCGACGTGAATGCCAACCACTTCCCAGGTGCCGACAATATCGGAAGGCATTCCAGCGCCAGGTGTCTTTAGCGTATCCGAGGCATGCGAAGCTGCCGCCATGCACAAGGCAAGCGATGTGATCGCATGCCGCCAATGAGAGGGGCGCAGAAGAAGTTGAAGGATCATGTTTTGGCCCGACCTCAGATGCTGTGGTAATGACCATAGAGGTATAACGCAACCTCATGGTCGCGGCGCCGAACAAGTCCCCTGAATACAATCCCCTTTGAGGTCACGACAGACCTGATCGTTTTCATGGCGTCGGCAACATGGCCCTGATTGAGATGATGGGCGACGGTACGGAACTGGCCTCCGGGATTGTAGGCAAACGATACGAGGGCATCGAATTCATGCTGGAGCAGATCAATGCTGATCATCCGCTTGACCAGCGACTCGTAACGCGGAATGACGTGTCTCAGCAATTGCACTTCCTGCATGCGGCTGAGCTTGACTAGCGCACGATGGTGCTCGGCAAATTTGGCCGCCGCTTGATTGGCCAGGCCTGCCGCTTTTGATATTTGCCCGGCGATAGCTGGCGCAAGACCGATGGCCTGCATGTCGGCGACCACCGACGCAGCACTTCGCTCTTTCATGTCATAGCCCGGTCCCAGGGTCACGCCGCTAGCCCCTCGCGGCCAATGAAGTCGGCTGCTTACGCCGGCCAGAGCTTCATGGCCATAGATGAAATCCAAACCCTGCGCAGATGTCCAAAGTGCGGACGCGGGACGCGATACGCCATGGGAAAGAGGGAGGATTCTCGCTGCGGCGGATGAATGAATAATGGTGCCGCCGATGTTTTTGATCGCATCGTCGGTGAAGAGCGCCGGGCGATGGACAAGGCCCGTATTGGTTGCCGAAAGCCCCAACGCACCGAAGGTCTTGGGCCCGGCAATACCGTCGGGCAGCATGCCTTTTCGCCGCTGAAAACCTCTTACCGCGCTATCTGTCTGGGCTCCGAATCTCCCATCGATAAAAAGTTTTTCGCCATGCTTTGCAAGCGCTTGCTGAAGCTCTCGCACCTTGCCGCCTGTTGACCCTTTTCTCAGCATCGCCACTTTGCCGCCTCTTTGAAAAGCAGTGATCGGCGCATGGTTCGGGACGAATCATGAACACCGGAAATTGCAAAAATAACATTTAATTGCAATTATGGCAATGCTGAAAATGTATGTGTCTGCAAATGGGAAGGGGACAAACCGGGAGTGGCCGCTTGCGCGGCCGTTCAAACTCTACGCACTCATTGCGAGTGCGTTGTGCAACCTCGTTACATATCGGTCGCGCTGATGTTTGCGCTGATGCTCTTCAGCGATTCGTTCTTGTGGCTCTGCACCTTGTCCTTGTGGCGAACCACCTGCCGGTCGAGCTTGTCGATGAGCCCATCAATGGCTGCATAGAGATCCTCCGCGTAGTGGTCGAGGTGGATCACATTGCCCTTGACGCGCAGGTTGACTTCGGCCCGCTGGCGCTTGTCCTTCTCTGAAGGTTTCTCCACGCCGAGCACGACCGCGATATCGATGATCTGGTCGAAATGGCGGATCACGCGTTCCAGCTTGGTCTCTACGTATTCGCGCAGGGCCGGGCTAATGTCGACATGCTGGCCGGTAAGCAATAGGTTCATGAAACAAGCTCCTTTATGCAATGGAATGATTTGACTGCGATGGGAGTGACCGCGATCTCAATCGCTCTGTCACGGTGATAGCGATGAGATAACTTGCGGCCTGTCAGGTTCACTGGATTTCGCATTGCGGACGCGAATCCGATGTTGCGCTGCAAGGGCTCGGCATGTGGTCAAGTGAAAAATTGCGGGATGTTGATTATGCGCATTGCTCCCGTAGAACTACCATTCATCTTGACTGTGCCCAAAACTCGCCTATCTTCCAGATTGCCGCCAAGACGGCAACGATCGGCTCGGAATCGAACAATTTCAGGAGACAGCATGGTATCCACTCTAGGTCGGACCGCCGGGGCATTAATGCTCGCCGGCGGCGCAGTCCTTTCGCATTCCGCCGGCGCCGTAGTCGTGACGCTGCCGAAGTACAACGTCAACGTGGCCGAGGTGTCGGTATCCGGCATTTCCTCCGGCGGCTACATGGCGGCGCAGATGCATTTCGCGTATTCGAAGACGATCCGCAAGGGTGCCGGCATCATCGCAGGCGGGCCGGTGTATTGCTCGCAAGGCAGTGTAACGATCGCGACCGGGCCCTGCATGGCCGACACCGGTTCGCGCAATCTGTCCTATCTCATTTCCACCATCAATACTTGGTCCGGCAACGGCTATATCGATCCAACGTCGAACCTGTCCACGTCGAAGGTCTATCTCTTTTCGGGCACCATCGACTCGACGGTGAAGCAGCCGGTGATGAACGACCTGAAAACCATGTACGCCAACTATGTGCCCGCGGCCAACGTCACCTACAAGAACAACATCGCCGCGGAACATGCGCTGGCGACCGATGATTACGGAAATGACTGCAGCGTCAATGCCAGTCCCTACATCAACGACTGCAACTTCGATACGGCCGGGGAAATCCTGAAATGGATCTACGGTACATTGAATGCCAAGAACGCGGGTACGCTTGGCGGCAGCTTCGTCAACTTCAACCAGCGGTCCTTCTGGGGCAACGGCGACCCGACCAATCACGGCATGGCCAATGACGGCTGGGCCTATGTGCCGGCTAACTGCGCCGCCGGACAGGCCTGCAAGCTGCATGTCGTTTTCCATGGCTGCAAGCAGAATGTCGCCACTGTCGGCACGCAGTTCTACCAGAGGACCGGATATAACCGCTGGGCCGACACCAATAACATGATCATTCTCTATCCGCAGGCGAATGCGACGTTTGCCAATCCGAACGGCTGCTGGGACTGGTGGGGCTATGACGATGTGAATTTCCCCGCCAAGAGCGGCGGGCAGATGGTGGCGGTCAAGACCATGATCGACCGCGTCGTCAGCGGCAGCGCCTCGGCGCCCTACACCTGCGCGCAGTGGTTCGGCAGCAATGTCGAGCATGTTTATTACGGCCGCGCCTATGCATATGCGGGGAATGTCTACGCCACCAATTCCAACCAGTATCTCGGCTACTATTCGACGGCTGCCTATACCGATGTGCGCAGGACCTCGGCCGGGTATTACGCGTACGGGAAATGCCCCTGATGTCAGGCGGCCGCCCAGCGCTCCCCCCGCCGCTGCTGGGGCGGGGGGAACGCCAGTTCGACCCGGTTGCGTCCGTTCGCCTTGGCGCGGTACAGCGCGCCGTCGGCCGCCGACAGCAGGGTGTCGACCTGCATCGTGCCTTCCTGCGCGATGGCCAGGCCGATGCTGACCGTGTAGTGGGGCAGTGCCGCGTCGGGCGCGGTTGCCGCGATGTGGCCGCAGATGCGCCGGGCAATGGATTCGGCATCCTTCGGTGATGCATCCGGCAGAAGGATGACGAATTCTTCGCCGCCGTAGCGGCCGAGGCAATCGATATTGCGCAGCACTTCCTGCACGCGCTGCGCGAAATCGATGATCACGCGGTCGCCTATCGCATGGCCGAAGCGGTCGTTGATCGACTTGAAGCTGTCGAGGTCGCACATCAGCAGGGCCAGCGGACGGCCGGATCGCAGGCTGCGGCCAAGTTCGCGTGCCAGGATGTCGATGAAGGCCCCGCGCGAATAAGCCTTGGTCAGCTGGTCATGCGATGCGATGAATTCCAGTTCGGCGCGCAAGCGCTCATTGGCCAGCATGATCGCACCGAGGGTGATGGCCAGCACAGAAAACGCCAGCGCCGCCAGATAGATTTTCTGCATCGGGGTGGCGCCGAACACGCTGGTGGTCGCATCGAAATGCAGGAGCAGCACGCCGATGCGGAAGGCGGACACCATGCCAATGCCGGTGAAGACCATGCAGGTAAAGCGGCCCGCCAGCGAGGCGCCGGTGGTGCGGTAGACCAGCACGGTGCAGGCAAGGAACAGGATGGTATTGGCGAAGGTCACGAGCAATGCGCGCGACGGGTAATGCGGCGATACGTAAGTGAACCAGGCGACATAGGCGGTCACCAGCAGCAGCACCGTCTTGAGCAGCCTGCTGCGGCTGGGCAGGCCGGCGAAATGGCGGAAACCGGCATAGAAGCACATGATGCCGCCGACCAGCATGGCATTGGCAAGCACCACGCAGAAAAGATCCGGGATGGCGCCGGTCATGCCGAACAGGCCGCTGGCGACTACCATGCCGGACAAACCCCAGCTCCATTCATTGAGGCCGCCGATGGAAGGCGGAAAGCTGCGGCGCAGCATGAAGAGAATGGCCGAGCACAGCAGGCCAAGCAGGCCGGCAACAAAGATCAACGAGCGCGGATCAAGTTCTGCCACGATGCACCTTTTTCCAAAGGCGCAATATAGCAATATTTTCCTTTTATTGACACATGGAAATAAAAGGCGGGTCGAAATGCTTGCGCTGGGTCAAACGGCGCGGATCTGCGCCGTTTGGCTTCTCAGGAGGGTTTCGGCGTCGCTTCGGGGCGGCGGTTGAAGCCCGCCACCATGTCGAAGCGGAACAGCCGGCACTCCAGCGCGCCATTGAAGAATGGCGTCTTGCGCGCTTCCTTCAGACGCAGCAGTTTCGGCACGCTTAGATCGGCAGTGAACAGGAAGACTTTCCAGCCCGGGAAGCGCTGCTTGAGCGTGGTGCTGAACGCGTTGTAGAACGCGGTGGTGAGTTCGTCGGCCGGCTGACTGCTGTCGCCGCGCACGCCGATGCGTTCGCCATACGGCGGATTGGTAAGCATGATGCCGGGAATGCCGCTCGGCGGCTTGACTTCCTGCGCCTCGATCTGCTTGAGCGGCACATCGAACTGGATGCCGGCATTGCTCAGGTTGTTGCGCGTCATGACCACCATGTCGCCGGAAATATCGCTGCCGAACAGGGTGGGCGTGCGCGGCAGGGCGTTCGGCTTGACTTCGGCCTTGATGGCCTGCCATTCCGCAGCCTTGAAACCGAGAAATTTCTCGAAGCCGAAGCTCCGGTTGGCGCCGGGCGGAATGCCGGCCAGGATCTGCGCGGCTTCCACCAGGATGGTGCCGGAACCGCACATCGGATCGAACAGGATGGTGCCCGGCGTCCAGCCGGACACGCGCAGCAGGCCGGCGGCGAGGTTTTCGCGCAGCGGCGCATCCCCGGTTTCCTGGCGCCAGCCGCGCTTGAACAGCGCTTCGCCCGAGGTGTCGAGATAGACGGTGTAATTGCGTGCATCGAGAAAGCCGACGATGCGCATGTCCGGCGTGCGGGTATTGACTGACGGCCGTTCCTGGTACAGGTCGCGGAAGCGGTCGCAGACCGCATCCTTGATTTTCAGCGTGGTGAATTCCAGGCTCTTGAGTGGCGACTTGATCGCGGTGAGGTCGACACGGATGGTGTGATCGACGCCGAACCATTCTTCCCAGGGCTGCTCCAGCGTCAGGTCGTAGATGTCGTTTTCATTGGCATAGGCGCGCTGCGCCATGCGCAGCAGCACCCGCGAGGCGATGCGGGAATGCAGGTTGAGGCGGTAGCTGTCGGCCAGCGAGCCGGAGCAGTGCACGCCGCCGGGCACCTGGTTGTGCACCTTCAGCGTGCGGCTGCCCTGGGCGATCTCGTTGATCTCTTCGGCCAGTGCCGCTTCCAGCCCGCGCGGGCAGGGGCAGAAATATGAATATGTCATGGGGTACCTTTTTTCCGTTGTACTGCTGCTTGAATCTATCTTGCGACCTGGAGCGACGATGCGGCTGTCCTACTTCTGCAGTGCCCGCTCGACGAAGTCCAGCCTGTCCTGGCCCCAGTAGCCTTCGCCGTCGACCACATACCAGGGCGAACCGAAGACATTGGCCGCGATCGCTTCCTCGGTATGGCGGTTGTATTCTTCCTGCACGCCGGATGTTTCCGCTGTCTTGACCAGCGCCTGGCCGTCAAGGCCGCATTCCCGCGCGATCGCGGCCAGGGTCGCCGCATCGGCGATATTGCGCTCCTCGGCCCAGACCGCCCGCATGACGGCGCCGGCCAGTGCGAGCGCGGCATCGGTGCCATGCGCAAGACGCGCCGCGATGATGAGCATGGCCGCCGCATCGCCGGCCACCGGGAAGAATGCAGGTTGCAGGTTCATCGGCATCTGCAGGTGCTCGCTCCAGCGCTTCAGCTCGACCAGCCGGTAAGCCTGCCGCTGCGGCGCCCGCTTGGCCAGCGGCACGCCTCCAGATACGCTGAAGACCTTGCCGAGATCGCAAGGCTTGAGTTCGATCTGCGCGCCGTGCTTCTTCGCCAGCGCGACGAAGCGCTCATGGCCGAGATAAGTCCAAGGAGATTGCGGAGCAAAGAAATACTGGCAGACCTGGGCCATGGCGGCCTCCTATCGGTTAAGTATGCGAACAATGTTGCAACGAAGCTTGCAACGGGGCTTGTAGCAAAGCCGGGGCCGTCAGAACGGCTTGACCACCACCAGTATCGTGACCGCCAGCAGGCCGAGCACCGGTACTTCGTTGAACCAGCGGTACCAGGTGTGCGAACGCGCGTTGCGGCCGTTCTCGAATTTCTTCAGCAGCGAGCCGCAGGCATGGTGATAGCCGATCAGCAGCACGACGATCGCCAGCTTCGCATGCAGCCAGCCGTTGCCCGGGCCCTTGCCGATGCCGTAGCCGAGCCACAGCCACAGGCCGAGCAGCACTGCCGGGATCGCCAGCAGCGACATGAAGCGATACAGCTTGCGCGCCATCAGCAGCAGGCGGGTGGTGGCGGTTGCATCGGTTTCCATCGCCAGGTTGACGAAAATGCGCGGCAGGTAGAACAGGCCGGCGAACCAGGAAGCGACGAAAACGATATGCAGCGCCTTGATCCAAAGCATGCCCATGGCTACTCCCTCACTTCGCCGTGGCCGAACACCACGTACTTCAGCGAGGTCAATCCTTCCAGGCCGACCGGGCCGCGCGCATGCAGCTTGTCGTTGGAGATGCCGATCTCGGCGCCGAGGCCGTATTCGAAGCCGTCGGCAAAGCGGGTCGAGGCATTGACCATCACCGAGGCCGAATCGACTTCGCGCAGGAAACGCATTGCGCGGCTGTAGTCTTCGGTGACGATGGCATCGGTATGCTGGGAAGAGTAGGTGTTGATGTGCTCGATGGCTTCGCCCACATCGCCGACGATCTTCACCGCAAGGATCGCGGCCAGGTATTCGGTGCGCCAGTCTTCCTCGGTGGCCCGGGCCAGGCGCGGATAGCCGGCCAGGACCTTGCCCGCTTCCTCGTCGGCGCGCAGTTCGACTTCCTTGGTGCCATACAGCTCGGCTAGCTTCGGCAGCACCTGCGCCGCGATGCCGCGCGCCACCAGCAGGGTTTCCATGGTGTTGCAGGTGCCGTAGCGGTGGCACTTGGCATTGAAGGCGATCTTCAATGCCTTGTCGATGTCGGCCTTGTCGTCGATGTAGACATGGCAGATGCCGTCGAGGTGCTTGATCATCGGCACCTTGGATTCCTTCATCAGACGCTCGATCAGGCCCTTGCCGCCGCGCGGCACGATCACGTCCACGTATTGCGGCATGGTGATCAGTTCGCCCACCGCGGCGCGGTCGGTGGTTTCAACGATCTGCACCGCGTCCTGCGGCAGGCCGGCGCCGGCCAGGCCTTCCTTGACCAGTTTCGCGAGCGCCTGGTTGCAGTGGATCGCTTCCGAGCCGCCGCGCAGGATGGTCGCATTGCCGCTCTTGATGCACAGGCCGGCGGCATCGACGGTCACGTTGGGCCGGGCTTCATAGATGATGCCGATCACGCCCAGCGGCACCCGCATCTGGCCGACCTGGATGCCGGTGGGGCGGTATTTCATGTTGGACATTTCGCCGATCGGATCGGGCAGGGACACGATCTGCTCCAGGCCCTCGGCCATGGTGGCGATCGCCTTGTCGGACAGCGCGAGACGGTCCAGCATCGCCGGCGCCAGGCCGTTGGCGCGCGCCGCTTCCATGTCTTTCTGGTTGGCCGCGCGCAGCGCATCGGCGTCGCGCCGGATGGCGGCGGCGATCAGCGCCAGCGCCTTGTTCTTGGCGCCGGTATCGGCCTTGGCCATGGCGCGGGAAGCCTTGCGGGCACGCTGGCCGACGTCGTTCATGTAGTGCTTGATGTCCATGTTCCTGCTCTTTTCTATGCGAATC
Organism: Noviherbaspirillum album; assembly: GCF_035916955.1. Classification (NCBI taxonomy): domain Bacteria; kingdom Pseudomonadati; phylum Pseudomonadota; class Betaproteobacteria; order Burkholderiales; family Oxalobacteraceae; genus Noviherbaspirillum; species Noviherbaspirillum album. The sequence continues at coordinate 148,572 of NZ_JAWIIV010000010.1, forward strand.
AATGTCAATCCGAAATCGTGAAATTGCGAATTCACCGTGGCTGGCCGCGCGGAGCGCCATGGCCCATGGCGTTCAGCCGCGCGCCACCTTCAGGCCCAGCTGCAGCAGGGCGTCCCAGGCATCGCCGGCAAATGCCCGGGCTCTCAAGCCTTTGACCATCTTATCGATTTGCGCCGCTTCCTGCAGCGCCGTTTCCAGCGTGGACAGGCGCAGCCGCTTGACGGCCGGCTCCATCAGCCGCTCCCTCGGGCCCCATATCCGGTACTCCTTGAGCAGCATGCCGATGGGCCTTCCCTGCGCGGCGCCGGATTTTATCTTGAGCAAAGTGCGGATTTCCTCGGCCATCGCCCACAGCACCAGCGGCAGCGCCTCGCCTTCGCCTTTCAAGCCTTCGATCATGCGTACCAGCCGCGCCGTATCGCCGGACAGCATGGCTTCATTGAGCTTGAAAACATCGTAGCGGGCAACATTGAGCACCGCATCCTGCACCTGCTCGAAACCAAGCTTGCCTTCCGGATGCAGCAGGGCAAGTTTCTGCAATTCCTGGTGCGCGGCGAGCAGGTTGCCTTCCACCCGATCGGCAATGAAATCGATGCTCTGCCGGTCGGCGCTCTGTTTTTGCGCGGCAAGCCGGGCACCGATCCAGGCCGGCAATTGCGCACGTTCGACCAGGGGAATGTCGATGTACACGCCTGCCTGCTGCAGGGCCGCCACCCAGGCCGCCTTCTGCGTCTGCCAATCGAGCTTGGGCAGGGTGATCAGCGTGACGTTGTCCGGATTGAGTCCGCCCACGTATTCCTGCAGCGCCTGGCCGCCGTCCTTGCCCGGCTTGCCGGTGGGAATGCGCAGTTCGATCAGCTTGCGGTCGCCGAACAGCGACTGCGACTGGTTGGCTGCCAGCAGCGCTCCCCATTTGAAGCTGCGCTCGACCACCAGCACTTCGCGTTCCGAATACCCGTTGGCGCGGGCCGCCTTGCGTATCCTGTCGGCCGCTTCGAGCGCCAGAAGATGCTCGTCGCTGGTGATGACGTAGAGCGGCGCCAGCGCCTTCGCCAGGTGGGATTCGAGTGCGTCAGCGCGCAATTGCATCGGTGCGTCCGTTCAAGCGGGTTTGAGCGCCGACATGCGGCGCAGTATCTGCTGTACCGCGTCGGACTGCATGTCGCGGTACAGCATGTCCTCTTCTTTCTCCTTCGCGATCACCTGCGATTCATTGAAGCTGATGTCGCGCTTGAGAACGAGTTCGGTCGGCGCCAGCAGCACGCCTCCCGCGGCGTTCTTCACCTGGAAAGTCAGCCGGTAATACAGCGAGTATTCGCGCACGCGTCCCTGGGTGTTGAGCGACAGCGTGGCCCGGTCCCTTGTTTCGCTGAGAATCTCGATGACCGCTTCGGCCTCTTTCGGTTCGGCGACGATGGTGGTGTCCTCGCTCGCCCGTATGTAGCGCTTGAGCTCGACGCCCAGCGGCGAACGCTCCGGCACGCCGATGTACACGGTCCTGAACGGCAGGCCCGACTTGCCGTCGGCTCCTCGCAGGCGGAAGCCGCATGCCGACAGCAGGGCGGCGCCGGACAGCGCGAGGACAAGGCTGCGTCGTTGCATGAATGTTCTCCGATCAGGCGACAATGTTGACCAGCTTGCCCGGCACGATGATGACCTTCTTCGGCGTGCCTTCCACGAACTTTTTCACGTTGTCGTTGGCCAGCGCAGCGGCTTCGATGGCGGCCTTGTCGGCTTCCTTGGGCACCGTGACGCTGCCCCGCAGCTTGCCGTTGACCTGCACCATCAGCTCGATCTCGGCCTGTTCCAGCGCGGAGGCGTCGACCTGCGGCCATGGCGCATCGAGGATATCCCCGTGCAGCCCGTCGAAGCCCAGCTCCTTCCACAGCACATGGGTGATGTGCGGCGCGACCGGATACAGCATGCGCAGGAAGATCGAATAGCCTTCGGCGATCACCGCATTGGACGCGGCCGAGTCGTCGAACTTGGCCGCTTCCAGCGTGTTGAGCATCTTCATGCTGGCGGAAACGACGGTGTTGTACTGGATGCGCTTGAAGTCGTGGTCGGCCTGCTGCAGGATCTTGTGCACTTCGCGGCGCAGCGTCTTGTGCGTTTCGGGCAGGTTGCCGAAGTCGCTGCCGGGATTGTTTGCAGCGGCGAAGCGGCCTGCCTGCGCATGAGCAAACGCCCAGACGCGCCGCAGGAAGCGGTTCGCGCCTTCGACGCCGGCGCCGGACCATTCCAGCGTCTGCTCCGGCGGGGAGGCGAACATCGTGAACAGGCGGGCGGTGTCGGCGCCGTACTGGTCGATCTGCGCCTGCGGGTCGATGCCGTTGTTCTTCGACTTCGACATCTTCTCGGTGCCGCCGATCTCGACCGGCTGGCCGTCGCTCCTGAGCAGCGCGGACACCGGGCGGCCCTTGTCGTCGAAGCTCAGCTCGACATCGGCCGGATTGAACCAGGTCTTCTTGCCGCTGGCGTCTTCGCGGTAATAGGTTTCGTTGAGCACCATGCCCTGGGTGAGCAGGTTGACGAAGGGCTCGTCGAACTTGACCAGGCCGAAGTCGCGCATCACCTTGGTCCAGAAGCGCGCGTACAGCAGGTGCAGCACCGCATGCTCGATGCCGCCGATGTACTGGTCCATCGGCATCCAGTAATCGTTGCGCGCATCGACCATCGCCTCGCTGCTGCCCGGCGAGCAATAGCGCATGTAGTACCAGGACGAATCGACGAAGGTGTCCATGGTGTCGGTTTCGCGGCGCGCCGGCTTGCCGCACTGCGGGCAGTCGACGTGCAGGAACTTCTCATGCTTGTTGAGCGGATTGCCGCTGCCGTCCGGCACGCAGTCTTCCGGCAGTACCACGGGCAGGTCTTTCTCCGGCACCGGCACGTCGCCGCAGGATTCGCAGTGGATGATCGGGATCGGCGTGCCCCAGTAGCGCTGGCGCGAGATGCCCCAGTCGCGCAGGCGGTAGGTGATCTTCTTCTCGCCGATGCCCTGGGCGGCGAGGTCGGCCGCGACCGCCTCGACCGCCGCCTGGTAATTGAGACCGTCGTACTTGCCGGAGGCGACGCAGATGCCGTGTTCCTTGTCCGCATACCATTCCTGCCAGGCGTCGGTCGAATAGGCCTTGCCTTCGACTGCGACCACCTGCTTGATCGGCAGATTGTATTTCTTGGCAAACGCAAAATCGCGTTCGTCGTGCGCCGGCACGCCCATCACGGCGCCGTCGCCGTAGGTGATCAGCACGTAGTTGCCGACCCAGACCTCGACCTTGTCGCCGGTCAGCGGATGGGTGACGAACAGGCCGGTCGGCATGCCTTTCTTTTCCATCGTCGCCATGTCGGCTTCGATGACGCTGCCTTTCTTGCATTCGGCGATGAAGGCGGCCAGTTCCGGATTCGACTGCGCGGCATGGGTGGCCAGCGCATGCTCGGGCGCGACCGCGCAGAAGGTGACGCCCATGATGGTGTCGGCGCGGGTGGTGAACACCCAGAGCTTGCCGTCGTTGATCCTGGCGCCGCTCTCGTCGCTGATGTCGTGCGGGAAAGCGAAGCGCACGCCGGTCGACTTGCCGATCCAGTTCGACTGCATGATGCGCACGCGCTCGGGCCAGCCGGGCAGCTTGTTGTCGACGAAGTCGAGCAGCTCCTCGGCGTAGGAGGTGATGCGGGCGTAGTACATCGGGATCTCGCGCTTTTCGATCAGCGCGCCGGAACGCCAGCCTCGGCCGTCGATCACCTGCTCGTTGGCCAGCACGGTCTGGTCCACCGGGTCCCAGTTAACGGTGCCGGTCTTCTTGTAGATGATGCCCTTCTCGAGCATCTTCAGGAACATCCACTGGTTCCACTTGTAGTAATCCGGCTTGCAGGCGGTCATCTCGCGCGACCAGTCGATCGCCAGGCCCATCGCCTGCATCTGCTTCTTCATGTACTCGATGTTCGAGTAGGTCCACTGCGCAGGCGGCACGCCGTTGGCCATCGCCGCATTTTCGGCCGGCATGCCGAAGGCGTCCCAGCCCATCGGCATCAGCACGTTGTAGCCGTTCATCCGCAGGTAGCGGTACATCACGTCGTTGATGGTGTAATTGCGCACATGGCCCATGTGCAGCTTGCCGGACGGGTAGGGCAGCATGGAACAGGCATAGAATTTCTTCCTGTCCTGGCCGTTCCTGTCCTTCGCGTGTTCGACGGTCTTGTAGGCGTCGACGGCCTGCCAATGGTCTTGCGCCGCTTTTTCTACGTCGCCGGGGAGATATTTTTCTTGCATGACGGATGAAGCCGGAAGTGGAATTGAACCCGTCATTATACTGGGTTGCCGCCGGCAATTGCCGCCCGGCGCAGTCTGAATCGCCGGCAATGGTCCTGAAAAATCAGCGCAGTACCAAGCCGAGGGCCGGCTTTTCGCCGCTTTCCGAACACAGCTGATTCACTTCGGCGGTACATTCCTCCAGCGCCGACAGGATATCGGGGGCGTCGCGCCGCAGGACATCGGAATTCAGGACCTGGATCTGCAGCTGTTCATCCTCGGCGAGCACCCAGGACGACATGCCGTCGTCATCCCGCAGGCCGCTCATGCAATCGATCCAGGCGTCCATGTTGCGCCCGTAGAAGTCGGGAAAACCGAAGGCGGTCTTGCAGGTATCGTGGAACTGGTCCCAGTTGGTCAGCTGGCGGCCGTCGATCTGTATGGAGGGCATGGATTCCGGTTGTCAATTTGGCAGGCGTTTACTATTTGCTGTCTGGGTTCGTGAAGCCTAGGGTTTTTGCTGCGATTCGGTGACGAAGCCCATCTTCGCCATGCCGCTGCCCTGCGCGGCCGACATGACTTGCGCAATGATCTCATAGCGGGTGGATTTGTCGGCGCGCAACTGCAGTTCGGGCTGCGGCTGCTTCTTTGCTGCGACTTCAAGCCGCTTGCCGAGTTCCGCCTGGTCCAGCGCTTCATTGTTCCAGTAGATCTTGCCCTCGCCGTCGATCGACACCGAAATGGTGTCGGGCTTGTCGGGTGAAACAGTCGATTCGGCGCTGGGCAGGTCCAGCTTGATCGAATGCGTGAAAAGCGGCGCGGTGATGATGAAGATCACCAGCAGCACCAGCATGACGTCGACCATGGGCGTGACATTGATATCCGCCATCGGCGCCTGCTTCTTGTCGTCATTGAAACCGCCGAATGCCATCGCAGGCTCCTTTATTTCCCGACGCGCGCGCCGGTGGTGAGATATGCATGCAGATCATGGGCGAAGGCATCGAGTTCCGCCAGCGTCACCCGGTTGACGCGGGTGAAAGCGTTGTAGGCCAGCACCGCGGGAATGGCGACCAGCAGGCCGAGCGCGGTCATGATCAGCGCTTCGCCGACCGGGCCGGCCACCTTGTCGATCTGCACGGTGCCGCTGCTCGAGACGGCCACCAGCGCATGGTAGATGCCCCATACCGTACCGAACAGCCCGACGAAAGGCGCCGTCGACCCGACCGACGCCAGCAGCGTCAGGCCGCTTTCCAGGCGCGCCGACACGCGGTTGATTTCCTGGCGCAGCGTGCGGGTGATGAGTTCGCCCGGATCGACATTGGCGTTGAGCGAACCAGTCTGGGCCTTCACATTGGCGGCCTGCGCGCCCTGTATTGCCAGAGGGGCATAGACATCCTCGGTATCCGCGTTCCTGACGATATCGATGGCATCGTTCAGGGTCGGCGCTTTCCAGAAGCCATCCAGCGCGCCGGCGCTCCTGCGGATACGCCATGAGCTCCAGGCCTTGGAAAAAATGTAATACCAGCTGGCGATGGACATCAGCAGCAGCAGGTAGGCCACCGAATGGGTGACGGCATCGCCTTGAGCCCAGTAGTGCGCGAATCCGAGAGTATCTTTCATGGTGCTTGTCAGAATGAAATTAGTTTTGCAGTTTAAACGGAATGGGGATCAGAAACCACTCATCCACCGGCTTGCCCTCCTGGGTGGCGGGATTGAAGCGCCATGTCTGCACCGCGCTTCTTGCAGATTGGTCGAGCAGCGCAAATCCGCTCGATGTCCTAATCTCGACGGCGCCCGCGCTGCCGTCGGCCCTGACCAGCACGCGCAATACCACGGTACCTTGTTCTTCCAGCTGCCGCGACAGGCGCGGATATTCCGGCTTGCGGTTGGTGGCGGCATAACTGGCGGAGATCGAAACCGGGGTGCGCGGCACGGAAGGCGGCGCGGGCGGCGCGGCGGATGGCGGCTCGGCGACGGGGGCAGCTGCCGGCGGGGCGTTGCCGGCGCTGGACTGCGAGGGGCGTTCTTCAGGCCGGGCGGCGGGCGCTTCGGGCTGCGGTCGCGGCGGCTTGCGATCGATACGCGGCCTGGCGGGCGGCTTCAGGGGAGGCCGCTTTCGCTCGACTGCGGGTGCCGGGACCGGCGGCGGTGCCGGCAGGGGCGCGGGCGGTGCGGGCGGAGGAGAGGGAGCGGTGGGAGCAGGAGCCGCCGGAGGGGCTTGAGCCGGCGGCTCTTCGGAAAGCAGCGCCACCTCGATCGGCTTCGGCGGTTCCCGTGCCTTGTCCTTCGGCGACAGCAGGTTCACGGCAATCAGTGCAAGGCCGCCATGCAGCAGCAGGGCTGCCATGGCGGACAGGATCGCCGTCGCGGGTTTCATGCGAAGGCCGATCCGCGTTCGCACCGTGCGCGCATGGCCTATTCCAGCCCGAGCACCGCCTGCATGTCGAACAGTCCGGTCTTCTTGTCGGCCAGGAAGCGGGCCGCGCGCAAGCTGCCGTGCGCATAGCTGAGCCGGCTGGACGACTTGTGCGTGATTTCGATACGCTCGCCGATGCCGGCGAACAGCACGGTATGGTCGCCGACGATATCGCCGCCGCGGATGGTGGCGAAGCCGATGGAGGACGGGTCGCGTTCGCCGGTCACGCCTTCGCGCGCATAGACGGCGACATCCTTGAGATCGCGGCCGATCGACTCGGCGATCACTTCGCCCATCTTGAGCGCGGTTCCCGACGGCGCGTCGACCTTGTGGCGGTGGTGCGCTTCGATGATCTCGATGTCATAGCCGTGCGAAAAGCTTTTCGCCGCCATCTGCAGCAGCTTGAGCGTGACATTGACGCCCACGCTCATGTTGGGCGCGAACACCACCGCCGTCTTTTGGGCGGCGGCGGCGATGGCGGCCTTGCCGGCCTCGTCGAAACCGGTGGTGCCGATGATCATCTTGATGCCGTGCGCGGCACAGTATTCGAGATGTTTGAGCGTGCCCTCGGGGCGCGTGAAATCGATCAGGAATTCGGCGTCGGCAAGGCCTTTGGCGAAGTCCGACTCGATCGGCACATTGGCCGGCTTGCCGAGAAAGGAGGCGGCGTCGCTGCCGAGTCCCGGTGAGCCCGGCAGGTCGAGCGCGCCGGCGAGTACGGCGTCATCGGCGTTCTGGATGGCCTCGATCAGCATCCGGCCCATTCGGCCCGATGCGCCCGCGACAGCGATTTTCAATGGAGTCATGTCGAAACCCGTTACCTGTTGCTTGTTATTTATTGCCCGGCGCTGAGCCGGCGATGAATGCGAGATATTCCTGTTCGGTCGGCAGCGTGCCGCCGTCGATATCGACGAGGCGATTGTCCTTGAAGAATACCGTCACGTGGCTGGAAATGACTTCGCCGGTGCGCTTCTTGAGGCGGAACGGATAATCCCAGCGGTCGGAGTGGAAGATGTCGGTCAGCAGCGGCGTGCCGAGCACGAAACGCACCTGCTCGCGGGTGACGCCCTCGGGACGCTGCATGCCTTCCCTGAGCTGCGCCACCATTTCGCGGGAAATGAAATTGCCCTGCTGGATATCAATCTTGTATGGCGAAATGATGCCGAGGAAACGCTGGATGCCGGTCGGGCCGGTGGTTGTGACGCCGCTTGCTGCGGGAGCCGAAGCAGACGATGCCTCGGATCTTGCCTGCGCAGTTGTGGTTGCGGCCGTGCCTGCGTTCGCGGTATCGGCCTGGGCCGGTTTGGCTGCAGGAGCGGAAACGCTTGCGGGTTCGTCGATCAGCGGATTCTTGGACGCGCATCCGGCCAGGCAAGCGGCGATGGCCAGGCACACCATACGGACGGTAACTGGTGTACGATCAATGGAAGAAAACAACGGTCGCATAGTGGATCTCAATTCGTTGAGCAATTGGGTCATTGGGCAATTGGCCCAAAACGCTATATGATAAAGCAGATAATCCGATTCCGATCAACAACATGCCCAGCAATCCCTCCGAGTTAAAGGCAAGCGGCCTGAAAGCGACCCTGCCGCGCCTGAAGATCCTCGATATTTTCCAGAATAGCGCGGTGCGCCATCTGAGTGCGGAAGATGTCTATAAAATCCTGCTGACCGAAAATATGGATGTCGGTTTGGCAACGGTCTATCGTGTCCTGACGCAATTCGAACAGGCAGGCCTGCTGCATCGCAATCATTTCGAAACCGGCAAGGCGGTATTCGAGCTCAATGAAGGCTCACACCATGATCACCTGGTCTGCCTCGACTGCGGCCGCGTTGAGGAGTTCTTCGATGAAGAAATCGAAAAGCGCCAGCAGAGCATTGCCAAGGAGCGCGGTTTTTCCATTTCCGAACATGCGCTTGCCCTGTACGCCCACTGCACCAAGACCGATTGCCCGCATCGCTCGAGATAGTTCTTCCGGCTCCGCCTTGATCGCCAACCTGAACTGTGCCGCAAGGCATTCCATGACACTGCCAGGGCGAGTCCAACTCCCGGCCCTGGCATACAGCCCAATTCCGCATGAAACCTGAACCGAGAAGCTTTCCCCGCAAGGTCATGCGTTGCCAGGCAATCATTGTCGTGCCCGGCAATAACCCGGTGCGCTGCCGCACGCTCGACATTTCCCTCGGAGGGCTGAGCATGCTGGTGAGTGAACAGTTGCGGGTGGGACAGGAATGCACGGTCGGCTTCGAGGCGCCGCTCAATGGGAAAATGGTGAGAGTGATGGGACAGGGCAAGGTGGTGTACAGCATTCTTGCCGGAGCCGACGGCTTTCGCATCGGCTTTCAGTTCACCAACATCGATGCCGCCAACAGCAAGACCGTCGCCCAGCTGATGATGGGATGACGCTTCCCGTGCAGGAGAGGCGCAGCCGGTCAGGGGGCAGGGGTCAGGTATGGCTCAGGGCGTTCGAGAGCAGTTTCGCGGTGATGTCCACGATCGGTATCACCCGTTCGTAAGCCATCCGCGTCGGTCCGATCACGCCCAGCGTGCCGACGATCTTGCCGTTGACTTCATAGGGCGCGGTCACCACGCTCATATCGTCGACCGGCAGCAATTGCGAATCCCCGCCAATGAAAATCTGCACCCCGGTCGCCTTGCTCGACACATCGAGCAGCTGCATCAGGCTGGTTTTCTGCTCGAACAGGTCGAACAGCTTGCGCAGGGACGTCATGTTGGACGCGAGGTCGGTGACGCTGAGCAGATTGCGTTCACCGGAAATCACGACTTCTTCCGCGCTTTCCGCCATGGCATCGCTGCCGGCTTCGACCGCCGCCTGCATCAGGTTGGTCATGTCGTCGCGCAATTTCTTCAGCTCGCCGTGCAGCCGGGCGCGTACTTCATCGAAACTGTGGCCGGCAAAATGCTGGTTGATGTAATTGGCCGCCTGCACCAGCTGCGACGGCGAATAGTCGGCGTCGGTCAGGAGCAGGCGATTCTGCACGTCGCCGTTGGGTGCGACGATCACCAGCAGGATGCGTTTTTCCGACAGGCGCAGGAATTCGATCTGCTGGAATACCGACTCGTGCCGCGGCGTCAGCACCACGCCGGCGAACTGCGACAGCGACGACAGCACCTGGGCGGCATTGGAAATGATCTTCTGCGGCGACTTGGTTTGCAGCCGGGGCTGCAGCTTGGACTCCACGGTGGTTTCGTCGATCACCTGCACGGTCAGCAGCGTGTCGACGAACATGCGGTAGCCGCGCGGAGTCGGAACGCGGCCGGCCGAGGTGTGCGGACTTGCAACAAATCCCATCTCTTCCAGGTCCGCCATGATGTTGCGAATGGTGGCCGGCGACAGCTCCAGGCCGGAGATCTTGGAAAGCGCACGGGAACCCACCGGCTGACCATCGGCGATGTAGCGTTCCACGAGGGCCTTAAGCAAAGTTTGTGCGCGAGTATCGAGTTGCATAGGGGTATTCTAACGATGCCACACGCCGCGTGCCACCGTCTGTTGCTGCTTGTGGTCAGAAAAAGTTGATAGTTATCAGAGTTTTATCGCATTGCAGATACAGTCGAGAACAGTCGGGAGCCCGCACCGCCGGGGCCGCCATCCGTCGTTTTCAATGACCGATCCAGCGTTCCAGTTCGATCAGGTCGCCGCAAATCGCGTCCGGCCTGACATGTTCGGGCAGCGTGCGGGACGGTCCCAGCTCATGCCGGTTCATCCATACCGCGCGCAACCCCGCCTTCTGGGCGCCGACGACATCGAGCAAGGGATCGTCTCCGACATAGATGGCCTCGGCCGGCCTGATTTTCAAGGCGTCGCATGCGGCATGAAATATCGCGGCGTCAGGTTTTGCCCGGCCGAAGCTGTAGGCCGCGATCGAGGCGTCAAACAGATGCGCAATGCCGATGGCTTCCAGGTCCGCGACGCCGTTCGACACCGAGGCCAGCGCCAGCTTGGGCCGCATCCGGCCGAGCGCTGGGACGACATCCGGGAACAGGGTCACTTCATTCCTGGCGCGGGAGAACACCTCCATGGCTTCTTCCACCAGGCGCACATCCTCGCCGGCTTCGTTGAAGGCCTCCAGCAGCACCACATGCCGCAATGCGCGCAGGTCGATCTGATAGACCGGATCGGTGTCCATCAATGCCTGGCGCCGCGCGCGCATGCCGTCGATCGATATGCGGCTGGCCACGCCGGGCACATTCTGCCGGAGCCATTCAAACAGAATATTTTCGGCGCGCCTGATGACGGGGACAATCGGCCACAAGGTATCGTCAAGGTCGAACAGAACCGCTTTTATCACTGACATAGGATTTCCGGAAACGGGTTTTCAACGGCGTGCCGCACGGAGCGGCCGAAGGACCAACTGTAGGAGCGACGGACGTTGCGACTGACAGCGCACCTGCATGGCACAGCGAAATTATGGTCTAATCTGCAGCATGTTGCCCGCCACGCCACTTTCCTCTCCACCCGCATTCAAGACGATCGCCGTCATCGGCAAGTACATGGCCGCCGGTATCGAGCAATCCCTGTCGGACCTTGCCTCGTTCCTGGTCAAGCGCGGGCATGCAATCGTCTTTGAGTCGGAAACGGCCAATAATGTTGCGCTGCCCGGCCTGACCAAGATGACACCGGAGGAAATCGGACAGCATGCCGACGTCGCCATCGTCGTCGGCGGCGACGGCACCATGCTGGGCATCGCCCGGCAGCTGGCGCGTTTCGGCGTTCCGCTGGTCGGCATCAACCAGGGACGCCTCGGTTTCATGACTGACATTCCGCAGGAGAGCATGTTCAACGTGCTCGCGGAAATGTTGAACGGCAATCTTGAATCCGAGCAACGCACGCTGCTCGAAGGTTCCGTCTTGCGCGACGGACAACAGATTTTCCATGCACTCGCATTCAATGATGTCGTCGTCGCGCGCGGCGCCACCACCGGCATGGCCGAACTCAAGGTCGAAGTCGATGGCCGGTTCATGTACAACCAGCGCTCGGACGGCCTGATCGTCGCGACGCCGACCGGCTCGACCGCCTATGCCCTGTCCGCCGGCGGCCCCCTCCTGCATCCCAGCCTGTCGGGCCTGGCGCTGGTGCCGATCGCGCCGCATGCGTTGTCGAACCGTCCCATCATCGTGCCCGATTCGAGCACCATCGAGATCGAAATCATGGGAGGACGCGACATCAGCGCCAATTTCGACATGCAGTCGCTGGCCAGCCTGCAGCACCACGACCGCATCGTGATCCGCCGGTCCGCCTACACCATTACCTTCCTGCATCCGCAAGGTTGGAGCTATTACGACACCTTGCGCGAGAAGCTGCACTGGAACGAATATCCATCCGTGACGGGCAAGTTAAAATAGCGGCTGTCCCAGAGTCGGCCAGGCATCGGAAAGATACCGGCGGGCTCTTGTCGATTCGCCGTTGTTATTCAATTTGAACGGGTTATGCTTCGCACACTTTCCATACGCGATTTTGTTATTGTCGATTCGATAGAACTGGAATTTGCCCCGGGTTTCACCGTCTTCACCGGCGAAACCGGCGCCGGTAAATCCATCCTGATCGACGCGCTGGCGCTGGCACTCGGCGGACGGGGCGATGCCAGCGTGGTCCGCGAAGGTGCGGCAAAAACCGATATCACCGCCGAATTCAGCACCGGCGCCGCCGCCGACACCTGGCTTGCCGAGCATGAATTCAGCAACGAGGACGGCGGCGTGCTGCTGCGCCGGGTGATCGACAATGCGGGCCGCTCCAAGGCCTTCATCAACGGCATCTCGGCCACCGCGTCGCAGCTGCGCGAACTCGGCGAGATGCTGGTCGACATCCATGGCCAGCATGCGCACCAGTCGCTGCTCAAGACCGATGCGCAGCGCGTGCTGCTCGACAGCCAGGCCGGCCTGCTCGACGACGCGCGCGCCGTGGCCGCGGCCTACAAGACCTGGCGCGCGCTGGCCAAGCAGCGCGAGGAATTCGAGGCCAACGCCAAGAGCGTGCTGCTCGAACGCGAACGGCTGGAATGGCAGGTCAACGAGCTGCAGAAGCTGGCCGTCAAGCCCGGCGAATGGGGCGACATCAGCACCGAACACAGCCGGCTGTCGCATGCGGCCAGCCTGATCGAAGGCGCGCAGGAAGCGCTCAACGCGATCTCCGAATCCGAGAGCAGCCCCATCCTGTCGCAGCTGTCGGCGCTGACGCTGAAGCTGTCCCGCCTGGCCGACATCGATGCCGCGCTCAGGCCGGTGGTGGATGCGCTGGAACCGGCGCGCATCCAGCTGCAGGAGGCGGTGTACGGCCTCAATGATTATCTCGGCCGCGTCGAGCTCGACCCCGAGCGGCTGCATCTCGTGGAGTCGCGCCTGGACGCGATCCATTCCACCGCCCGCAAGTTCCGCGTGGCGCCGGAAGACCTGCCTCAGGAATACGAAAGCCTGTCGGCGCAGCTCAGGCAGCTCGCCAGCGTCACCGATCTCGATGCCATGCGCGCGCAGGAGGAAAAACTCAAGGCCGCCTACCTGGAGGTCGCCGCCAAGCTGTCCAAGGCCCGTGCCAAGGCAGCCAGCGCGCTCGGCGATGCAGTGACCGCCGCCATGCAGGATCTCAGCATGACGGGCGGGCGCTTCGAAGTCGCCCTGCGTTCATGCGAGCCGGCGAGCTACGGCGTCGAACAGGTGGAATTCATGGTGGCCGCCCATGCCGGCACCTCGGCACGGCCGCTGGCTAAGGTCGCTTCCGGCGGCGAACTCGCGCGCATCTCGCTGGCGATTTCCGTCATCACCTCGAGCGCCACTGCAACGCCGACCCTTATTTTCGACGAGGTCGACAGCGGCATCGGTGGCGGCGTCGCCGAAGTGGTGGGGCGCCTGCTCAAGCGCCTCGGGCGCGACAGCCAGGTGCTGTGCGTGACTCACCTGCCGCAAGTCGCCAGCCAGGCAAACCAGCATTTCCAGGTCAGCAAGCGCAGCAGCGAAGGGCGAACGATGTCACGCATCGATTTCCTCGACGCCAAGGCCCGCATCGAGGAAATCGCGCGCATGCTCGGCGGCATCGAAATCACCGCGACCACCCGCAAGCATGCGCGCGAACTGCTTGCTTCCTGAGTTTCCTGACCAGACCGCTCGCTTCGACAACCTGCATCCGCCGCCACCCGGCCAACATCCGAGGACAACCGACACCCAATGCGCCCCGACAAGGAACCTTCTTATACCCATGGCGCCATCCCGAAGACCGCCGTTCTGCTGGTCAATCTAGGTACGCCGCAGTCGCCGACGGCACCGGCGGTGCGCCGCTACCTGAAGGAATTTCTGTGGGATCCGCGCGTGGTGGAGATACCGCGCGCGGTCTGGTGGTGCATTCTGAATGGCATCATTCTTCCGCTGCGCTCGGCGAAGTCGGCGGAAAAATACGCGTCGATCTGGACCACCGACGGCTCGCCGCTGAAGGTGCATACCGAGCGCCAGGCCAAGCTGCTGCGCGGCTATCTCGGCGAGCGCGGCCACCAGGTGGAAGTGGCGCATGCAATGCGCTACGGCCAGCCCGCGCTGCCCGATGTGCTCGACAAGCTGAAGGCCGACGGTTGCGACCGCATCCTGATACTGCCGGCCTATCCGCAGTATTCCGGCACCACCACCGCGTCGGTGTTCGATGTCGTGTTCCGCCACTTTTCCAGGGTGCGCAATGTGCCCGAGCTGCGGCTGGTCAAGCATTACCACGACCATGAGGCTTACATTCTCGCCCTGAAGAAATCCATCCAGAATTATTGGGACCTGAATGGACGTCCCGATAAGCTGGTGATGAGCTTTCACGGCGTGCCCAAGCGCACGCTGATGCTGGGCGATCCTTATCATTGCGAATGCCACAAGACCGCGCGCCTGCTCGCCAGGCAGCTCCAGCTGTCGGCCGATGATTATGTCGTGACCTTCCAGTCGCGTTTCGGCAAGGCGGAATGGCTGCAGCCCTACACCGCGCCGATGCTGCAGACGCTGGGCAAGGAAGGCAAGCGGCGCGTCGACGTGGTTTGCCCGGGCTTTGTCAGCGACTGCCTGGAAACGCTGGAAGAAATTGCCATGGAAGGCAAGCAGGAGTTCCTGCATGCCGGCGGCAAGGAATTTCATTACATCCCCTGCCTGAATGAAGACCCGGCATGGATCACCGCGCTGGCGGAAATCACCGAGCAGCATCTTATCGGCTGGCCGACCATGCTGACCCCTGCCATGCAGGCCGAGAGCCAGGCTGAAGCGGCGGTATCGCGGCAGCAGGCGCTGCTGCACGGCGCCGAGCAGTAGGGCGCTGCAGGGAGCGGGGCGCCTTTACAGCAGGGGTATCAGCCGCGCTTCGCAGATCCAGGCGGCGGCAAATAGCGAGTATGCAACGACGCCCGCGGATATCAGTGGCAGTTTCATCATATTCATCCATAGGGGCCTGACGGTTTCGGATCCGATGCAAGATCAAGGCCATGCGGGTTGCATTTTGTGAACGCTTGTGAATTTCGGCCTTGAACCGGATTGAGGCAGCCCTAACTTCATCGTAGTACGCCAAGCCAGGATTGAAAGCCTGGATTTCCCGCTGCTTGCAATGGCTTGGAGCCATGGGCTGGAATGCCCGAAAAATTCTTCGCGACATGTTTCAAAATTCCCCTTGAAAAAGTGGGGGCTACCCTCATGTATGAAGGCAACAAACGCTAAGCCATTGATTGTTGGAGACTTTTTGTGATGCAAGATCAAGAAAAGATGCACGAACAGACCGAACAGGCCAATCAGGCCGCTCAGAATCCGCAGGCTGCTCAGACCTCCGAGGCACCGGCATCGGATAACGGCGCTTCCCAGGCACAGGCTGCCGCGTCGCCCCAGCAAAATGCCTCCCTCGAGGAAAAACTGGCCGCAACGGAAGCCAAGCTGGCGGAGCTGCAGGATGCCTTCCTCCGTGCCAAGGCGGATACCGAGAACATCCGGCGCCGCGCGCAGGAAGATATTGCAAAGGCTCACAAGTTTGCAATCGAGAACTTCGCCGAGGCCCTGGTGCCGGTCAAGGACAGCCTTGAAATGGCGCTCAAGCTCGAGACCCCGGCCGTCGAGTCGCTGAAGGAAGGCGTTGAAATGACGCTCAAGCAGCTGTCGGCCGCCTTCGAGCGCAACCGGCTGATCGAAATCAACCCGGTCGCCGGCGAGAAGCTCGACCCGATGAAGCACCAGGCGATCTCCATGGTGCCCGCCGAGCAGGACGCCAACACCATCGTCAGCGTGCTGCAGAAGGGTTATACGATCGCGGACCGCCTGCTGCGTCCGGCCCTGGTCACTGTCGCACAGTAAAAATTGGCTTGAGAGGCGCTTGAAACCGGCGTCTCGTTCCACATATACAACACATCAGAAATCCAGCTTTATAAAGGAACACATCATGGGCAAGATCATTGGTATCGACCTCGGCACGACCAACTCCTGCGTCGCCATCATGGAAGGCGGTCAGCCGAAAGTCATTGAAAACTCCGAAGGTTCGCGCACTACGCCTTCCGTGGTCGCGTACCAGGAAGACGGCGAGATCCTCGTCGGCGCGCCTGCGAAGCGCCAGGCCGTCACCAATCCGAAAAATACCCTCTACGCTGTCAAGCGCCTGATCGGCCGCAAGTTCGCGGAACAGGAAGTCCAGAAGGACATCAACCTGATGCCGTACCAGATCGTCAAGGCCGACAACGGCGACGCCTGGGTACAGGTGCGCGACAAGAAGCTCGCCGCACAGCAGGTGTCCGCCGAGACCCTGCGCAAGATGAAGAAGACCGCCGAAGACTATCTCGGCGAGGAAGTCACCGAAGCCGTGATCACCGTGCCGGCTTACTTCAACGACGCGCAGCGCCAGGCCACCAAGGATGCAGGCCGTATCGCCGGTCTCGACGTCAAGCGCATCATCAACGAGCCGACCGCGGCTGCGCTGGCATTCGGCCTCGACAAGAGCGGCAAGGGCGACCGCAAGATCGCCGTGTATGACCTCGGCGGCGGCACCTTCGACATCTCCATCATCGAGATCGCTGACGTCGACGGCGAAATGCAGTTCGAAGTGCTGTCCACCAACGGCGACACCTTCCTCGGCGGCGAGGACTTCGACCAGCGCATCATCGATTACATCATCGACGAATTCAAGAAGATCAACGGCCTTGACCTGTCGAAGGACGCGATCGCACTGCAGCGCATCAAGGCATCCGCCGAGCGCGCCAAGATCGAACTGTCGTCCTCGCAGCAGACCGAGATCAACGAGCCGTACATCGCCATGGCCAACGGCGCGCCGGTTCACCTGAACATGAAGATCACCCGCGCCAAGCTGGAATCGCTGGTCGAGGAACTGATCTCCCGCACCATCGATCCGTGCCGTACCGCGATCAAGGATGCCGGCGTCAAGGTGTCCGACATCCAGGACGTGATCCTGGTCGGCGGCATGACCCGCATGCCCAAGGTGCAGGAAAAGGTCAAGGAATTCTTCGGCAAGGAGCCGCGCAAGGACGTCAACCCGGACGAGGCCGTCGCCGTCGGCGCCGCCATCCAGGGTTCCGTGCTGGCCGGCGACCGCAAGGACCTGCTGCTGCTCGACGTGACTCCGCTGTCGCTGGGTATCGAAACCCTGGGCGGCGTGATGACCAAGATGATCCAGAAGAACACCACGATCCCGACCAAGTTCAGCCAGGTGTTCTCGACCGCCGACGACAATCAGCCGGCCGTCACCATCAAGGTGTACCAGGGCGAGCGTGAAATCGCCACCGGCAACAAGCTGCTCGGCGAGTTCAACCTGGAAGGCATTCCGCCGGCACCGCGCGGCATTCCGCAGGTCGAAGTGACCTTCGACATCGACGCCAACGGCATCCTGCACGTCGGCGCGAAAGACAAGGCCTCCGGCAAGGAAAACAAGATCACCATCAAGGCCAACTCCGGTCTCTCCGAGGATGAAATCCAGAAGATGGTGAAGGATGCCGAGCTGTACGCCGACGAGGACAGGAAGCTCAAGGAGCTGGCCGATTCCCGCAACCAGGGCGATGCGCTGGTGCACTCGACCAAGAAGGCTGTTGCCGAATACGGCGACAAGCTCGAAGGCAGCGAGAAGGAAAAAATCGAAGCCGCGATCAAGGACCTGGAAGAAGCCCTCAAGGGCAACGACAAGTCCGCGATCGACGACAAGGTCTCCGCTCTCTCGACCGCTGCCCAGAAGCTGGGCGAGAAGATGTATGCCGACGCACAGGCGCAGCAGGCAGGTGCTGCCGGCGCAGCGGGTGCAGCAGGCGGCGCATCGGAATCGAAAGCGAAGGAAGAAGACGTTGTCGACGCCGACTTCAAGGAAGTGAAAGACAAATAATCGATGGGCCTCGGCTTGCGCCGTGGTGACCCCGCCGGGCCGAAGATCGTCAAGCGATCCTCGACTCGGCGTTTTTGCTTAAATTCAGGATGCCTCCCATATGGCAAAGCGTGATTATTACGAAATACTCGGTGTAGCGAAGAATGCCTCCGATGATGAAATCAAGAAGGCATATCGCAAGCTGGCGATGAAATACCATCCGGACCGCAATCCGGACAGCAAGGGCGCTGAAGACAAGTTCAAGGAAGCCAAAGAGGCTTACGAGATGCTTTCCGACGCGAGCAAGCGGGAAGCCTATGACCGCTACGGCCATGCCGGCGTCGATCCCAACATGGGCGGCGGCGGTCCCGGCGGCCCGGGGTTCGGCGGCTTCGGCGATGCGTTCGGCGACATCTTCGGCGACATCTTCGGGCAGGGCGCGCGCGGCGGCCGCAGTGCGGGACCGCAGGTCTATCGCGGCGCCGACCTGCGCTACAACCTGGAAATCACCCTGGAACAGGCCGCGCACGGCTATGACACCACGATTCGCGTACCTTCCTGGGACGAGTGCGAGACTTGCCATGGCTCGGGCGCCAAGCCGGGCACCTCGCCGACCAGCTGTACCACCTGCGGCGGCCAGGGACAGGTGCGCATGCAGCAGGGCTTCTTCAGCATCCAGCAGACCTGCCCGAAATGTCACGGCACAGGCAAGATCATTCCGACGCCATGCTCGACCTGCAGCGGCGCGGGACGCATCAAGCGCAACAAGACCCTGGAAGTGAAGATCCCTGCCGGCATCGACGACGGCATGCGCATCCGTTCCTCAGGCAATGGCGAACCGGGCATGAACGGCGGGCCGCCGGGCGACCTGTATGTGGAGATTCACATCAAGGCGCATCCGGTATTCCAGCGCGACGGCGACGACCTGCACTGCGAGATCCCGGTGTCGTTCGCGAAGGCCGCGCTGGGCGGAGAGGTGGAAGTGCCCACGCTCAACGGCAAGGCATCGTTCACCCTGCCGGAAGGCACGCAGTCGGGCAAGACCTTCCGCCTGCGCGGCAAGGGCATCAAGGGCGTGCGCTCCGGCTATGCCGGCGACCTGTTCTGCCACGTCGTCGTGGAAACGCCGGTGAAGCTGACCGAGCGGCAGAAGGAATTGCTGCAGGAATTCGAGCAGCTGACCAATGCAGGCGGGTCCAAGCACAGTCCGCAAAGCAAGTCATGGAAGGACAAGGTCAAGGAGTTCTTCGAATAAACCGCCTGCCGAGGCGCATGCAGGATGTGCCATGTGTCATGCGCCGGCAACGCGAGTTGATAATCAAAAGCCGCGGCTTCTTCGGAGCCCGCGGCTTTTGCTTTTTCTCAAACCCGGCGCAATCAGCGCAGGCATTAGAATTCGGCCTCTAGTATTTCTGCGGATAATCAGTTGCTTCCAATAATCATGCTTGGGCGTTGCTGGACTTCGCCGGGTTTCGTCGGTGACTGTTGACGCATCCAACTTACCGGAGACAATGAAATGAAAAGCGCCGTCAGGTTCGTCCGCAGATCAGGCTTTGCCGCTGCGCTGGCTTTTGCTGCCGCCTCGCTCACCTTGATCACCTCATCCGTTTCCGCCGCCGAAGTGGCCGGCGTCAGGATCGACGACATCGCGCATGTCGGCAACCAGGAGCTCAAGCTCAATGGGGCAGGCATTCGCCACAAGGCCATCTTCAAGGTGTATGTCGCCGCCTTGTATCTCAACGACAGGAAGGCAACGGCGGCGGAAGTGCTGAACGCTCCCGGCGCCAAGCGGGTGACCCTAGTCATGCTGCGCAATGTCGGCAACGAGGAACTGGCGCGAGGCTTCATGAGCGGCATCCAGCAAAACAGCGACAAGTCCGAAAAAGCCAGGTTCATCTCGCAGCTGCAGAAGTTCGGCGAGATTTTCGCTTCGATTCCGGAATTGAAGAAGGGCGATGTCCTGACCACCGACTGGGTCCCCGGCAGCGGGACGGTCATCCATGTCAACGGCAGAAAGGTGTCCGATGCGCTGCCTGATCCGGCCTTCTACAATGCCCTGCTCAAGATCTGGCTGGGTGACAAACCCGTCGACGCAGGATTGAAACCCGCGATGCTGGGCGAAAAGCCAGAAGAACCGCAGCGCGGCAATAGCTGATTCAATAGTTGGGTCAATAGCCCGGTCCCGTCAGTGCGCCGGCTGCCCGTGGCGGACATTTTCTGCCGCTCGTGCTTTTCCATTCTTGCAACTGTTCCCGCCGTTATAATGCGCACTGCCCGCGGCCGCTTGCCGCGGCGCTGACCCGCTCTTCCGCCGAGTCCGATCCGGAACCGGCGCGTCCGGGCCGCCACTTCACCAACCGGCAGGCGCCATGAATTCTCCCAAACCTACCATCCAGCTGCTGGAGCAACTGTTCGACAACAATCGCAGCTGGGCTGCCTCCATGGTGGCCACGGATGACAATTTCTTCAAAACGCTGGCCCGCCAGCAATCCCCTGAGTATCTCTGGATAGGTTGCGCCGACAGCCGCGTGCCCGCCAATGAAATCGTCGGCCTGCTGCCGGGCGAATTGTTCGTCCACCGCAATATCGCCAATGTGGTCGTGCATTCCGACCTCAACTGCCTGTCGGTGCTGCAGTTCGCGATCGACGTGCTGAAGGTCAAGCACATCATCGTCTGCGGGCACTATGGCTGCTCGGGCGTCCATGCGGCACTGGCCCGGCGCCGCGTCGGCCTGGCCGACAACTGGCTGCGCCATGTGCAGGACGTGCACCAGAAGCATGAACGCTATCTCGGCGACGCGCTGCCGGCCAAGATCAAGCAGGATCGGCTGTGCGAATTGAACGTGCTGGAGCAGGTGATCAATGTCTGCCAGACCACCGTGGTGCAGGATGCCTGGGAACGCGGACAGGAACTGACCGTGCACAGCTGGATCTACGGCCTCCAGGACGGCCTGCTGCGCGACCTCGGGCTGACGATGGGAAGCATTGAAGACCTGGGCGCCAGGATGGCCGGCATCCTGAACCGGTACGACGAAGAGCGCGGCGAAGCGACCGAAGCGATCAAATAAAACCGGATGCAGGGATAGAGACCGGCCGGCAAGCCAGTGCCGGCCGCTCCAGGGGCAAGCTTGAGCGACGCGTCTCGGCTATCCGCTTCCACTACCCGCTTCAGCCATCCGCTCAGAAGCAGTGTTCGGCGGCAGGGAAGGACTGGTCCTTCACCGCGGCGATATAGGCGCGGACGGCGGCTTCGATGCTGGTCTGGCCGTCCATGAAATTCCTGACGAAGCGCGCCTTGCGGCCGGGGAACACGCCCAGCATGTCATGCATGACCAGCACCTGCCCGGAACAGTCCACGCCCGCGCCGATGCCGATGGTCGGTATCGCCAGCAAGTCGGTGACTTCCTTGCCGAGCGCGCTCGGAATCGCTTCCAGCACCAGCAGCGAAGCGCCTGCAGCCTGCAGCGCAAGCGCATCCGCCTTCAGCCTGTCGGCGCCTTCGGTGGTCTTGCCCTGCACCTTGAATCCGCCGAACTGGTGCACCGATTGCGGCGTCAATCCGAGATGCGCGCAGACCGGTATTGCACGCTCGGTCAGGAATCGCACGGTATCGGCCAGCCAGGCGCCGCCTTCGAGCTTGACCATCTGCGCGCCGGCCTGCATCAGCCTGACGGCATTGTCAAAGGTCGATTCAGGCGTCGCATAAGTGCCGAAGGGCATGTCGGCGATCAGCAGCGCATGCTTGTTGCCGCGCGCGACCGACGCGGTGTGATAGGCGATATCGTCAAGCCTGACCGGCAGGGTCGATGTATGGCCCTGGCAGACGTTGCCCAGCGAATCGCCGACCAGCAACGCATCGACCGCGCAGCGGTCCATCAATGCGGCGAAGCTTGCGTCATAACAGGTCAGCATCGCGATCTTTTCTCCGGCCGCGCGCATGGCCAGCAGCGCCGGTGCCGTCACGGCCTTGGTGCGTCCGGCCGATTCACCGTCTTGCAGATAGGCTGCCATCATTATTCCCCGAGGTTGAGATATTCCCGTTTGCCACGCATTGCATCAATGCGGGCGAGCAGCTGGGTGAAGTGCTCGTCGCGCCCGACCGGATTGAAATGCTCGGTATTCACGATCAGCAGGGGCGCGGCGTCGTAATGATAAAAGAATCGGCTGTAACTTTCACAAAGGCGTTCCAGGTAGGTCTCGGAGATGCCGGCTTCCATCGCAATGCCGCGCTTGCGGATGCGCTCGGTCAGCGTCGCCGGTTCGGCTGTCAGGTAAATCACCAGGTCCGGTGCGGGCGCCTGCGGCTGCAAATGATCGCGGAGCTGCTCGTAGAGCTTGAGTTCGTCGGCATCGAGTGTCAGTCGCGCGAACAGCGCATCCTTGTCAAGCAGGAAATCGGATACCACACGGGTGTTGCCCGCGGCCGCCTGCGCCAGTTCGCGCAGCTGGTTCATGCGCTGGAACAGGAAGGCCATCTGGGTCGATAGCGCGAAGCGCGCCGGGTCGCGATAGAACCTCTCGAGGAAGGGATTGTCCTGCGGACGCTCGAACAGCTTCGACGCATGCAGCACATCGGCCAGTCTTTCCGCGAGCGAGGTCTTGCCGACGCCGATCGGGCCTTCGACGACAATGCTTCGATAACGGTCCGGGTTCATGCGCGGAAAATGAAATACACCGCGCCGACCAGGCAGAGCGCCGCCCAGACGTAATCGAGCTTGAACGGCTCGTTCATGTACAGCATCGCGAACGGGACGAACACGGTGAGGGTGATGGCTTCCTGCATGATCTTCAACTGGCCCACGCTGAACTCGGTGTAGCCGATGCGGTTGGCCGGCACCTGCAGCAGGTACTCGAACAGCGCAATTGACCAGCTGATCAGCGCCGCAATCCACCACGGCTTGCTGGCCAGGCTCTTCAAGTGGCCATACCACGCAAAGGTCATGAATATGTTCGACAGCACCAGCAGGCCGACGGTCTGCAGTGAAACGGGAATCTGCATGATCAAATCTTTCGGATGGTTTGCGCGGCGACACCCGGGACGAAGGAGTGGGCAGGGCCCTGGCCGGGAATGTCGATGAAGGGATCGACCTGCAGCAGGGGAATCAGCACGAAGGCGCGCTGCGTCATGCGCGGGTGCGGCACGCTCAGCGTTTCGCTTTCGATCTGTTCGCGCCCGTACAGCAGCAGGTCGAGATCGAGGGTGCGGGGCGCGTTGCGGTACGGCCTTTCCCGGCCGAATTCCTGTTCGATGGCTTGCAGCTCCGCGAGCAGTGCCTGCGCGCTCAGGCCGGTTTCAAGCTTGACGACGGCGTTGATGTAGTCGTCGCCGCCGGCATCGAGGGGCGCGCTGCAAAACAGGCTCGACCGCGCAAGCAGCGCCGAATCAGGCAGCCGCGCCAGGCGGGCAATGGCTTGCTCGACCTGGTCCTGCGCATTGCCGAGGTTGGCGCCGATGCCTATGCAGCATGCCTGCCGCGCACGGCTCATTGCGCCGAGCCTTCCGTCGGGCCTGCTCCCGGAGCGTCCTTGGGCTTGCTGCGTCCGCCGCGGCGGCGGCGCTTGCGGGCCGCCGTTGCCTCGCCCTCGGCCTTCGGCTTGCGCGAGAGCAGGGCGTCGCGCTCCGGGCCGTCGGCCGCCATGAAGTCTGTCCACCACTCGCCGACTTCCTGGTCGATCTCGCCCGAGGCGCAGCGCAGCAGCAGGAAGTCGTAGCCGGCACGCAGGCGCGGATGTTCGAGCAGCTTGTAGGGTGACTTGCCTATGCGCCGCTCGAAGCGCGGCTGCATGGCCCAGATATCGCGCATGTCGGAAGCGATGCGCCGCTGCAGGGCAAGCTTTTCGGTCTGGGTATTGAGCACATCGTCGGCCGCCAGGTGCAGCGCGGGAATCGGATATTCGCCGGCCGCCTGGTAGGCCGTCCATTTTTCCAGGACCTGGTGCCACAGCAGCGAGGCGAACAGGAAGCCCGGCGATACCGGCTTGCCTTCACGGATGCGCTGGTCGGTGCCGGCCAGCGCGAGGGTGACGAATTTCTCGCCCAGCGGCTGCTCCAGCACCACGTCGAGCAGCGGCAGCAGGCCGTGGTGCAGGCCGTCCTGGCGCAGCTGCTGCAGGCAGGCCAGCGCCTGGCCGCTCATCAGCAGCTTGAGCATTTCGTCGAACACGCGGGCGGCCGGCACGTTGTTGATCAGCGGCGCCATCACCTGAATGGGCGCGCGGGTGTGCGGATCGATGGAGAAGCCGAGCTTGGCGGCGAACCGGACCACGCGCAGCAGTCGCACCGGGTCTTCCCGGTAGCGCGCTTCCGGCACGCCGATGATGCGCAGGGTCTTGCTGCGGATGTCGGCGATACCCTGGTGATAGTCGAGCACCTGCCGCGTGGCCGGGTCGTAGTACATGGCATTGATCGTGAAGTCGCGCCGCACGGCGTCTTCATGCTGCTCGCCGAAGGTATTGTCGCGCAGCACGCGGCCATGCTCGTCCTTGGGCGCGTTGTCGGCCGAAGTGCCGCGGAAGGTCGTGACCTCGATGACTTCCTGGCCGAACATCACATGCACGATCTGGAAGCGCTTGCCGATGATGAAGGCGCGGCGGAACAGGCGCTTCACCTGCTCCGGCGTGGCATTGGTGGCGACGTCGAAATCCTTGGGCTTGACGCCGAGCAGCAGGTCGCGCACCGCGCCGCCGACCACGAAGGCCTTGAAGCCGGCTTCCTGCAGCGCCTGCGTGACGCGCACCGCGTTCGGCGACAGCAGCTGCGGATCGATGCCATGCTCGTTCGGCCCGAGAATGGCCGGCTGGTTCGGGCTTTCGGTTTTACTCTTTACGCCGAGGATGCGCTTGATAAGCTTTTTAATCATTCGAACAGGGACAAGATGGGCCAGCCTTGTGCGCTGGCATGCGCTCTGAGCAAGGCGTTCGGGTTGGTGGCGACGGGATCGGTCACGGCGGACAGCAGCGGAATGTCGTTCTGGGAATCGCTGTAGAAATAGCTGCGCGCAAAGCCGGAAAGTGACTTGCCCTGCGCGGCCAGCCAGTCGTTGAGATGAACGACCTTGCCGGAACCGGATGTGGGGATGCCGATCAGCTTGCCGGTGATTTCGCCTTCCGGCGTTTCCTCCGGCTGTGCGGCGATCAGGTGGCGCACGCCGAGCGCGGCGGCGATCGGGGCGGTGACGAAGCGGTTGGTCGCCGTGATGATGACGACTTCGTCGCCGGCATCCTGGTGGCGTCGCACGAGGTCGAGCGCCGACTGGCGGATGCCCGGGCGGATCACTTCCGCCATGAACTGCTCGTGCCAGGCGTCGAGCTGGCGGCGCGGAAAGGCCGCCAGCGTGCCGAGCGCGAATTCCAGGTATTCGACCGGGTCGAGGGTGCCGGCTTCGTATTGCGCGTAGAACGCGGCATTGCGCCGGGAGAAGGCTTCGCCGTCCACGGCGCCGATGCGGACGAGGAACTGGCCCCATTCATAATCGGAGTCCAGCGGTATCAGGGTATGGTCTAGGTCGAAGAGGGCAATATTCATTATGGTTTGGGTTCACCTTCGAGTTGCAGCAGGCTGCGCAGCAGGGGCAGGGTGATCGGGCGCTGGGTTTCCAGGGAATACTGGTCCAGCGCATCGAGCATTGCCGATAATGAGCGCATGTCGCGGCGAAAATGGGTGATCAGATAGGGTAACACGCCGGGCGGAAGGCTAATGCCGCGTGCCTGCGCCGCCTGGGTCAGGGCGGCGATCTTTTCCTCGTCGGTCAATCCCTGCACCTGGTACACCAGCCCCCAGCCCAGCCGGGTGCGCAGGTCTTCGCGCAATTCCAGCCCCAGCGGCGGCTTGTTGCCGGCGCTGACCAGCAGCGCGCCGTTTTCCCTGACCTGGTTGAAGAGCGCGAATGCCTCGATCTGGGAGTCCGCCGGCAGGTCGTGGCAGTCGTCCATCAGGTACAGGCCGATACGGCTGTCGAAGGAAAAATCGTGCGCGGGTGCACCGGCCGAAATGTAGCGGGCGTCCGGCAGCGCCGCCAGCGCCCGCAGCAGGTGCGTCTTGCCGGCTGCGGTCTCTCCCCATAAATAGAGGAAGCGGTCGCCGGACGGGGCGCCGCGCTGTGCGAAAAGACGCAGGCGCTGCAGCAGTTCGGCATTCCGGCCGACAACGAAGGTATCGAGGGTCTGCGGCTTTTCCGCACCCAGGTCGAGCAGCATTTGCCTCATGACGGAAGGGAAAAGCTGCCCGTCCGGCCGCATTCCTGCTGGGGAGGGAAAGAAAATGGCATGAAACTGGAAGCTTGCACTGATCGGTTTGTTAAAATAGCGGTTTGGTCGCCGATTTGGCTATCAACCGCCTATTTTACCGCCTCTGCACCCAATCTAATCATGAGTTCCACTTCCAACGTCTCCCTTTCCTACCGCGATGCCGGTGTTGACATTGACGCGGGCGATGCCCTGGTCGAAGCCATCAAGCCTTTTGCCAAGCGCACCATGCGCGAAGGCGTGCTTGGCGGCATCGGCGGCTTCGGCGCGCTGTTTGAAATCAGCAAGAAATACAAGGAACCGGTGCTCGTTTCCGGCACCGACGGCGTTGGGACCAAGCTCAAGCTGGCCTTCCACCTGAACAAGCATGACACCGTCGGCATCGACCTGGTGGCGATGAGCGTCAACGACATCCTGGTGCAAGGTGCAGAGCCGCTGTTCTTCCTCGATTACTTTGCCTGCGGCAAGCTCGACGTGCCGTCGGCGACCGATGTCATCAAGGGCATCGCGAAGGGTTGCGAACTGGCGGGATGCGCGCTGATCGGCGGCGAGACGGCGGAAATGCCGAGCATGTATCCCGACGGCGAATACGATCTGGCGGGCTTTGCGGTCGGCGTGGTGGAAAAGTCGCAGCTCATCGACGGCAGCAAGATCGTGCCGGGCGACGTGGTGCTGGGCCTGGCGTCTTCGGGCGCGCATTCCAACGGCTATTCGCTGGTGCGCAAGATCATCTCGGTGGCCCAGCCCGACCTGAACGCCGATTTCCATGGCCGCCGCCTGGCCGACGTGCTGCTGGAGCCGACCCACATCTACGTCAAGCCGCTGCTGGCGCTGATGCAGACGCTGGAAGTCAAGGGCATGGCCCACATCACCGGCGGCGGCCTGGTCGAGAACGTGCCGCGCGTACTGCGCGACAATCTCACCGCCGTCCTGCACCGCGATGCCTGGACCATGCCGCCGCTGTTCACCTGGCTGCAGCAGCACGGCAATGTCGCCGACGATGAAATGCACCGCGTGTTCAACTGCGGCATCGGCATGGTGGTCATCGTGTCGAAGGAAAACGCGGATGCGGCCGTCGCCCAGCTCAAGGCGGCCGGCGAGACGGTCACCCGGATCGGCGAAATCCGCGAGCGCAAGGAAGGCGAGGCGCAGACCATCGTGCTTTGACGCCAGATAGGAACTCAAAAACGGCTGCCAGGTGAAAAAACCGGCAGCCGTTTTTCTTTGGCCTTCCTGTATTCCCGTATATACAAAAACCGTTTAAGCCGAGTTCAATCACAGTCGCCGATTTCCTTGTCCCGCTGTACCGGGTCGCTGCTGTTTTTCCATGGCGGCTGTCTTCCAGTATCAGTTTTTCTGCCTTGCATACCGAAGAGAGGCCATGTGTTCTTGCTTCTGTGTACCGCCTTGGTTATTTCGGTCTGGATGACACCACCCTAGTTCCCAACTGCATAAGTTATTGCACTATTTGCAATTAAAGTTATAAAATTATTAATCTAGTGCTGGGAATTTCTCTTTTCAAATTTCATTTAGTCCACCTTCTTTGCGGTGTTCACAATGTCTCTGCATCCCTATATCAAGCAGGAAGTCTTAAAAAATCTTCAAACATATGAGGGCCGGGTCAAACATCTTTATCTGGATTCGGTTGGTAAGGTAACTGTAGGTGTCGGACACCTTGTATCTGCTAAACCTGCAATGGCTGTTCTGCCGATGTATAAGCTTGGGGCACATGGCGAGAATGTCGCCGCCAGCACACACGAGAAGCAATCCGAATATGAAAACATGGCTAGACAGCTAGTCGGCTATAGCGCGTCGTGGTACAAGAAGCACGCCAGATTGTTCATGAAAGACAGCGACATCGACATCGACAGGCTTTTGGATGAGCACCTTGAAAGGTTCTATCTGGATTTATGCAATATCTATAAAAAGAGCAAAGGTTACCCGAACGATTTTGATCACATGTCGCACAGCGTCCAAATGGCATTGTTCGACTTGATATTTAATCTCGGTGCACGCGGATTGATCAACAAGTTCCCATTATTGAATGCCAGCATCCGGGCTGGTGAGTGGCGGCGTGCAGCTCAACAGTCTTATCGTCCGCAGTTGAGCGTGGCGAGGAATCAGTATGTTATGCAATTGTTTCTTTCTGCAGCACGCGAAAAGGCCTTGCAATGATCGCTTTTCAGTCGCGGTTAATATTGGTTTTATTTACTCTTGCCCTAGCGGCAGAAGCGACAGCGCAAACTCGACGGCCCATGCCGGAGCGCGTATTCAATCGGCATGCATTTGCCGGGCTTGTACACGACATACCCGCTGCTCACTATGCAAGCGCAAGGTTGGACTACGAACTGGAAGGCGTGTCGGGTGCCATACATTTCTCGAATTGTCAGCAAGTAGAAAATACCAGCAGCGCGTCCATCGTCGAGCCGCAATATGCATTGTTTCGTCTCCTTGCAATAAATTGCCTTGCATTGAAACGGCACGCTCAAGGCTTGCCCGCAACGCGAAGCTACTTCCCACCGCAACTGTCCGAGTCTCTTGTCTCGGTATTTCCGGCGACGGCGACGGTGAATATCGGTGGTCACAGCGAATCGGTGACAGGAACATCCCTTCGGCACAATCGAAAGGGATGGCGTGCTTCTCGGGCCGCGCATGGCGGGATCAAGATAGCGACTGATGAAGATGAACGTACCTATATCATCATGTCTCGAGCAGACTTCGATCAGGACGGCAGTGAAGATTTATTGATAAGAGTCGATTGGGCCGCTCGCCATGGTTCGGGTAGGGGATTTGATCTTGTCCAGTTGTCGAGAACTTCGAAGAATGGTCCGATTCACGTTAGCTGGCGCGCACCGTAACGCCTGAATCAATTGCGCAGACAGGAGCTTGCGTCATCCTGTCCTATGTCTCAGTGCTGCTGCCGCGACCGGTTCTGCTGCGCCAGCGTCTGCAGGGGCGCCGGATGCGGATCGACATTGGCGATATTCTGCGGCGGCGCCATGCGCACCGGCTGGTTGCGCACCGCGCTGGTGGACAGCACATTGGTCTGCGCATCCGGCGCGGCATTCCAGACCGGATCGTCGATGCTCTCGAATACCCGCTTCAGCTGCTGGCCCCAGGTATCGCGGATCATCTGGAAGTACTGGTTCTTTTCGTCGATGGTGACGAAGCGCGTGACCGCCAGCGAATCCTTTTCGTAGATCAGCAGGTCGAGGGGAAGGCCGACCGAGACGTTGGACTTGAGGGTGGAATCCATCGAGATCAGGGCGCATTTCGCCGCTTCGTCGAGGCTGGTGGCGGGAGTGATCACGCGGTCGATGATGGGCTTGCCGTACTTGGCCTCGCCAATCTGGAAATAGGACGCCTCGTTCTGGGCTTCGATGAAATTGCCGGCGGAATAGATCTGGAACAGGCGGCAGCGTTCGCCGTTGATCTGGCCGCCGAATACCAGGCTGACATTGAAGTCGATGCCGAACTCGCGCAGCGAACGCGCATCGCGTTCATAGACGGCCCGCACCGCATCGCCGACGATCTGGGCCGCTTCATCCATGCTGTTCGCGGTCCAGATGCTTCTGCCCCCGGTGGACGCCGGATGGTTCAGCATCTGGCGCACCGATTGCGAAATCGACAGGTTGCCGGCAGTCATCAGCACCATCATGCGGTCGCCCGGATTCTCGAACACCGTCATCTTGCGGAAGGTGCTCACCTGGTCGACACCGGCATTGGTGCGCGAGTCGGACAGAAAGACCAGCCCCGAATCGAGGCGTATGGCGACGCAGTAAGTCATGGTTGCAAACGGGAATGCAAAATCGAAATTCTACAGGATGCCCTTATGCTGCTGTCCGAATTGGCGCGCCATGCCGCAGATTTTGTCCGCATGCAACAGGATTATCATTTCAGTACGATATCGACCCTGACATCCAGGGTTTCGGTGCCCCCGCCACGGCGTACGCCGCGTATCGGCGCGGCGGAATCGTAATCGCGCCCGATTGCCAGCCGGCACAGCGAGGTGTCGGCATAGCGTGCATGCGTGATATCGATACTGCACCAGCCGGCGTAACCGCTTTCCTCGACCCAGACATCGACCCAGGCGTGGCTTTCCGCATGGCTGCTGTCGCCCGGGTCGATGTATCCGGAAACATAGCGCGCCGGGATGCCCCGCACATGGCAGCAGGCAAGGAAAAGATGCGCGTAATCCTGGCAGACTCCGCGGCCGAGCTTCAAGGCTTCCGCGCCGGTGGATGTAACCACCGTGGCGCCGCTCTGGTAGGTCACCCTGTCGCGGATGGCTTCCGAAAAGGCAAGCAGCTGGCTTCCGCTGGCGCCTTGCGGCAGGAATGCATGGGCAAATTCAGTGACAGTGTCATCGGCTTCGGTAAGCCGCGTCGGCACGGTAAAGACCAGCGGCGAGAAGCCTGAGGCGTCGGGCAGCCGCCCGCGGTCGAGCGGCGCCACCTCGACGATGCCTCCGGCAATGATGCGGACCTCGTCATGCTGGCCGGTAATGGTCAGCATGTGGCAGTGATTGCAGAAGGCATCGTTGAACGCATGCCGCCGGCCGGTGGTGGCGATGGACCAGGACCGCACCTGCTGGTGCGGCTCGGTGCGCGGCGACAGGCGCAGCTGCTGGATGGTGTAGCTCTGCGGCGCGGTGTAGTGGTACACCGTTTCATGGCGGATCGAGAGTGCCATGCTCATGCCGCCAGCGGAACGAGGAAGTCGCGGCTGACGCGGTTGCCGAGTTCGAAGATGCGTTCCAGGAACTCGGTCAGATAGTCGTGCAGCCCCTCCTTCAGGATTTCGTGAATGTCGCCGAATTTCAGCTCCGCATGCAGGCGCCCGGCGAAGCGTTCGGTATCCGCCGAAACGTCGTTGCGCACCTGCTCCAGGTTGCTTACCACTTCCGCAAGGCAGGCCAGCAGCGAACGCGGCATGTCGCCGCGCAGCATCAGAAGTTCGGCCACCCGTTCCGGCGTGATCACGTCGCGGTACACCTTCCTGTAGATTTCGAAGGCCGACACCGAGCGCAGGATCGCCGCCCAGTAGTAGAAGTCGCGGCGCGACTCTTCCTCGGGCGGTTCGGCGACTTCCTCCGCTTCATCCGCATAGGCGCTCGACTTCGCACCGTGGAACTTCACATCCAGGATGCGCGCGGTGTTGTCGGCCCGCTCAAGGAAGGTGCCGAGGCGGATGAAGTAAAACGCCTCATCCTTGAGCATGGTGCCGATGGTGACGCCGCGCGACAAGTGGGAACGGTACTTGACCCATTCGAAGAACTGGCTGGGATCGCGTTCGAGCAGACCGCTGCGCAGCTTGTTCTGCAGCTCCAGGTAAGTCGCGTTCTGGGTTTCCCACACCTCGGTGGTCAGCGTGCCGCGCACGGCGCGCGCGTTTTCCCTGGCCTGGGTCAGGCAGGATACGATCGACGAGGGATTGTCCGGGTCGCGCACCATGAAATTGAGCACATCCCGGGCGGTGAGCAGGCCGTACTTGTCGTCGAAGGCCTGCAGCAATTCGGAAATGCCCAGCATCGCCCGCCAGCCCTGTTCGGCGGCATGGGCGGATTGCGGCATGAGGGCGGTCTGCACGTTGACGTCCAGCATGCGGGCGGTATTTTCGGCGCGCTCGGTGTAGCGGGCCATCCAGAACAAATGATCGGCGGTACGGCTCAGCATCTTATTTCTCCAAAACCCAGGTGTCCTTGGTGCCGCCGCCCTGCGACGAATTCACCACCAGCGAGCCCTCCTTGAGCGCCACGCGCGTCAGGCCGCCCTTGACCATCGATATGGTCTTGCCCGACAGGACGAAGGGCCGCAGGTCGATATGGCGGGGCGCCACGCCAGATTCCACATAGGTGGGGCAGGCCGACAGGGCCAGCGTGGGCTGGGCGATGTAGCCGTCCGGTTTGGCAATCACGCGCTCGCGGAAGGCCTCGATCTCGGCCTTCGTGGAAGCTGGCCCGACCAGCATGCCGTAACCGCCGGCACCATGCACTTCCTTGACCACCAGTTTGGATAAATTGGCCAGGGTGTATTCCAGTTCGTCCTTCTTGCGGCATTGGAAGGTCGGCACGTTGTTCAGGATGGGTTCTTCCGATAGGTAGAACCGGATCATATCCGGCACGAAGGGATAGATGGACTTGTCGTCGGCCACGCCGGTGCCGATGGCGTTGGCGAGCGTTACCCGGCCGGCGCGGTAAACCGACAGCAGCCCGGGCACGCCCAGCGAGGAATCGGGGCGGAACGCCAGCGGATCGAGGAAGTCGTCGTCGATGCGGCGGTAGATCACGTCGACCCGTTTCGGTCCGCGCGTGGTGCGCATGAATACCGCGTTGTCGTCGACGAACATGTCTTTGCCCTCGACCAGTTCCACGCCCATTTGCTGGGCCAGGAAAGCATGTTCGAAGTAGGCCGAGTTGTACATGCCCGGCGTCATGACCACCACGGTGGGATCGGTAACGCCCATCGGCGCCACCGAGCGCAGGTTGTCGAGCAGCATGTCGGGATAATGGGCGACCGGCGCGACCTTGTAGCGGGAGAACAGCTCCGGGAACAGGCGCATCATCATCTTGCGGTCTTCCAGCATGTACGACACGCCGGACGGCACGCGCAGATTGTCTTCCAGCACGTAGAACTCGCCTTCGCCGGCGCGCACGATGTCGATGCCGGCGATATGCGCATAGATGTCGGAAACGACGGAAATGCCCTGCATCTCGGGACGGTACTGCGCATTCCTGAACAGCTGCTCGGCCGGAATGACGCCCGCCTTGACGATGTTCTGCTCATGGTAGATGTCATGGATGAACATGTTCAGCGCCTTTACGCGCTGCACCAGGCCGGTTTCCAGCGTGGTCCATTCGGCTGCGGGAATGATGCGGGGAATGATGTCGAAGGGAATCAGGCGCTCGGTCCCGGCATCGTTTCCATAGACGGCGAAGGTAATGCCCACGCGGCGAAAGATCAGGTCCGCTTCGCCTCGCTTTCGGGCCACCGTGTCGGGGGTTTGCTCACCCAGCCACGCCTGCAGTTCGCGATAGTGCTCCCGCACCTGTGCCGATCCGTCCGAGTACATCTCGTTGAAAAAATTGGGCATGGCCTGTTCTGCTTGCAAGTTCGAATTGAGGGTAAACAGCTGCAGCTTAGCGCAAGCCAGCCGCCTGCTCGCTGCGCTTCGTCATGAGTGATGCCAGAAGCGTGCCAGCAGGCATGCCGGCATGGGCAATCCGCGCTAGGGCGTCCGGATGTGGTCGACCAGCGCGCTGGTACGCTGGTCCGGCGCGCGCGTGAGCAGGCTGACCAGGGCGATGGCCGCGAACCCGGCCGGCACGCCGAAGACGCCGGCGGAGATCGGGGCGATACCGAACCACTGGTTGAGCGAGGAGCCGCCGAGCGCGGGATAGGTGCGCACCATGTAATAAACGCAGATGGTGAACCCGGTCAGCATGCCGGCGATTGCACCTTGCTGGTTCGCACGTTTCCAGAAAACGCCCAATACCAGGGCAGGGAACAGGGCCGAGGAAGCCAGCGAGAAGGCCGCCCCCACCATGGACAGGATGTCGCCCGGCTTGAGCGAGGCGGCATAGGCCGCGACCAGCGCCACCACCAGCAGCAGCAGCTTGGAAATCGTCACACGCTTCTGGCTGGACGCCTTCGGATCGACGGTCTTGTAGTAGATGTCGTGCGAGAGGGCATTGGAGATGGTCAGCAGCAGGCCGTCGGCGGTGGACAGCGCGGCGGCCAGGCCGCCGGCGGCGATCAGGCCGGAAATCACGTAGGGCAGGCCGGCGATTTCCGGCGTGGCCAGCACGACGATATCGCCGTCCATCACGATTTCCGCCAGCTGCACGATGCCGTCGCGGTTCATGTCGGTGATCGTGACCAGCGGGTTGATCTTGTCGATGCTTGCCCAGTAGGATACCCAGGACGGAAGCTTCAAGAAGGATGTACCCACCAGCGAGGTGTAGATGTCGTACTTGACCAGCACCGCCAATGCCGGCACGGTGATGTACAGCAGCATGATGAAGAATAGCGACCAGAACACCGACCGGCGCGCCGCCTTCACCGTCGGGGTCGTGTAGAACCGCACCAGGATATGGGGCAGCGCCGCCGTGCCCATCATCAGGCACAGCACCAGCGCCAGGAAATTGTTGCGCTTGTTGTCCGATGCTTCCTTGGTCTTGCCCGGAAACGGTTCCTCGTGGGCCACCAGCGGCTCCGACCGCGCCAGGTTATAGGCACGGGCTTCCGTCCACTTTCGCCTGGCTTCGTTCGGATCCTTCGGATAACTCGCGAGCGCGCGTCCGGCCGCCTTGATCTCGATGAGCGTGGCGTTGCTGCGCTTGAGGCTGTCGACATGCCACTGGGCATCCTGCAGTCCGTCCTCCCATGACTTGGGAAGGGCCTTCAGCTTTTCCTCGTACTGGCGCGCGCGCTCCAGGAAAATGGTGCGCACCTGCCGTTCTCCCGGATCGAGATTCAGTGCCTTTTCGCGTTCGCTCAATTTTGCCAGCGCCGAGCCGTAGGCCACCTGGGGAATCGGCACGCTGGTGTGCTTGGCCGACAGCCAGACCACCGGAATCATGTAGGCGATGATCATGATGATGTACTGCGCCACCTGGGTCCAGGTGATGGCGCGCATGCCGCCGAGGAAGGAGCAAACCAGGATGCTCGCCAGCCCGAGAAAGATGCCGACCGAAAAATCGACGCCGGTAAAGCGGGATGTGATCAGGCCGACGCCGTAGATCTGCGCCACCACGTAAGTGAAGGACACCAGCACGGTGGCCATCACGGCGAGTACGCGCACCATGCTGCCGTTGTTGCTGCCGCAGTAGCGCACCGCCAGAAAATCGGGAATCGTGTACTGGCCGAACTTGTTGAGGTAGGGCGCGATCAGCAGCGCAACCAGGCAGAAGCCGCCGGTCCAGCCGAGGATGTAAGCCAAGCCGTCGAACCCCAGCACGTAAAGTCCGCCGGCGAGGCTGATGAAGCTGGCCGCCGACATCCAGTCCGCGGCGGTCGCCATGCCGTTGAACATGGGCGGGACGCGGCGGCCGGCGACGTAGTACTCGGAAACGTCCGAGGTACGGCTGAGCACGCCGATGCCCGCATACAGCACGATGGTGGAAAACATGAACATGTAGCCGATCCATGCGCGCGGGAAACCCTCGTTCTCCAGGATGGACAGCACGGCCAGGAGGGCAATGAAGCCGAGCGTGTACCAGCCGTAGTAGCGCACCAGTCGAATGAAGAAAGTGCTATTTGGCATCGTCGATCTCGTTCTCGAGCAGCCGGTCATGCCTGCCCATGCGTCGCATGTAGACCGCGATGATGGCGAGGTAGAGCACGGTCAGCCCCTGGCCGGCCATGTAGAAGGAGACCGGCCAGCCGAGTATCGTCAGTGCGGAAAATTCACGGGCGAAGAAAATGAAGACGAAGGTCGTCAGGAACCAGGTCAAGATGAGGATGGCGGTCAGGCGGCGCGTGCGCCGCCAGTGCAGCGCGCGGTTGTGCTGGATCTTCTCGGCGCTCATCAGCCTATGTCCTCGATGAATTCGGGACGCTGCTCCATGCGCAGGGTGACGCGGAACAGGCTGCCGGGATGCTTCGGATCATGGGAGTGGGGATTATTGAAGATGTCGACGATCGCATTGTGCTGCTGCGCGATTTCGCGCACGATGGCCAGGCCGAGCCCGCTTCCCTCGACGTTGCTACCGAGGATGCGGTAGAAGCGCTCGAACACATGCGCCCGCTCCGAGGGCGGAATGCCGGGGCCGGTGTCCTCGACTTCCAGGATCGCCAGCTCGTCGGCGGCGTTGGCGCGCACCCGCACGGTCACGCTTCCTCCCGCGGGCGTGTAGCGCAGGGCATTGTCGATCAGGTTGGTCAGCATTTCGCGCAGCATGATCGGATTGCCCTTGACCATGATCGGATGGCCGGGCTGTTCGAAACCGAGGTCGATGCGGTGCGCAAACGATTGCTGCACCCAGTCGTGCACCGTGTTGCGCGCCAGTTCAGACAATTCCACCGGCACGAACAGGTTCGATTCCGGGTTCTGGTTCTCCGCGCGGGCCAGCGACAGCAGCTGGTTGACCAGGCGCGTCGCCGTTTCCGAGCTTTTCGACAATTGCTCCAGCGAGCGATGGATCTCCTCCGGGCGTTCCTCGCGCAGGGCCAGCTCCGACTGCATGCGCATGCCGGCCAGCGGGGTCTTCATCTGGTGCGCCGCATCGGCGATGAAGCGCTTCTGCATCTGGATGCTTTGCGACAGGCGTTCCAGCAGCTCGTTGAGCGAGCGCACGAGAGGCGTGATCTCTTCCGGCACCTGGCCAGAATCGATCGGGCTCAGGTCGTCCGAGCGACGCGCGCGGATTCGCTGCTGCAGTTCCGCCAGCGGCGACAGTCCACGCGACAGCGCGAACCACACCAGCGCCAGGGCCACCGGCAGGATGATGAACTGCGGCAGGATCACGCCCTTGATGATTTCATTGGCCAGGAAGGCCCGCTTGTCCAGCGTTTCGGCAACCTGGATCAGGGCGACCATCGATTCCTGCTTGCCGCTCACGGGAGTGCGCGTGCGCGTGCGGCGCAGGTCGACATAGACATAGGCCACCCGCACATCCGCGCCGCGTATGGTGTCGTTGCGGAACTGCACCGAGCCCGACACCGGCTTTTCCTCGTCGACCGGCAGCGGCAATTCCCGGTCGCCGTCGATCAGTTCGCCGCCGGGGCCGACGACCTGAAAGAAGACGTTGTCAATATCGTCGGCGCGCAGGATATCCCTTGCCGCGCCCGACAGCGGGGCGACGACCTTGCCGTTGACTTCCTTGACCTGCTGCGCCAGGACGATGACATTGTCATCGAGCGCGCGGTCGAAAGGATGATTGGCAATCGATTTCGCCACGAGGTAAGTGATCGCAATGCTCATCGGCCACAGCAGCAGCAGCGGCACTAGCATCCAGTCGAGGATCTCGCCGAACAGCGAACGCTGGATACGTTCCTCGGGCTGCGTGTCCATCAGGTCATGCTGAATGGGCGATGCCGCGGCAGGCTTTTCCTTGCCATCGGCATCTGCATGGCGTGCATCATCCATGGGGAATTTCAGCCGGGAGGCGCGGCGTGATGCGCGGCATCGGAAAACTTTTCAAGGCAATATCCGAGTCCGCGGACGGTGGCAATGCGCACGCCGCCCACCTCGATCTTCTTGCGCAGCCGATGCACGTAGACTTCGATGGCGTTGTTGCTGACTTCCTCGCCCCATTCGCACAGATGGTCCACCAGTTGCTCCTTCGACACGAGGCGGCCGGTTCGCTGCAGCAGCACTTCCAGCAAACCCAGCTCCCGGGCCGACAGGTCGAGCATCTGCTCGTTTATGTAAGCGATGCGGCCGACCTGGTCATACGACAGAGGGCCATGCTTGATGACGGTCGGTCCGCCGCCGGCGCCGCGCCTGGTCAGCGCACGCACCCGGGCTTCGAGTTCGGACAGGGCGAAGGGCTTGGCCATGAAGTCGTCGGCGCCGAGGTCCAGCCCCTTGACGCGCTGCTCGATCGAATCGCCGGCGGTGAGGATGAGCACCGGTAGCCGGGAATTGCGGGCGCGCAGCCGGCGCAGGACTTCGAGGCCGGGCATCTTGGGCAGGCCCAGGTCGAGGATCAGCAGGTCGAAATCCTGGGTCGACAGCGCCGAATCGGCCTCCTGGCCGTTCTTGACGCAATCGGTCGCATAGCCGGACTGGCGCAGGGAGCGGGTGAGTCCGTCGGCAAGTACACTATCGTCTTCGGCAAGCAGGATACGCATGGTCGGGACCGGCAATCAAGGTGAGACAATTGAGACAACTGGGTTGCAGCAAGTCTATTGCTTTTCGTTAATAGCAGCAAGGCGCACCACGCTGGTACTTTGCCATTCATATTAGTCAACTTTGCTCCGGATGAAAATTAGTGGTATTTGGTGCTTGCGCCAATCACTGTTTTTTTATACAGTATGGCTTGTGACTTTGAATGCCGCCTCCAGATAAGAGACTCAGCTCAATGAGCTCTATGTGAATACTCAACCGTCGAAAGAATACAGTTATGGACGACAAGAAAACAGCGCAAAACTCGGAAAAGGGCAAGGCACTCGCTGCGGCGCTGGCGCAAATTGAAAAGCAGTTCGGCAAGGGCTCCGTCATGCGCATGGTCGATGGCGCGGTCGCCGAGGAAGTGCAGGTAGTTTCGACGGGTTCTCTTGGTCTGGACATCGCGCTTGGCGTCGGCGGCTTGCCGCGGGGTCGCGTGGTTGAAATCTATGGCCCTGAATCCTCCGGTAAAACCACATTGACGCTGCAAGCCATTGCGGAAATGCAGAAGCTTGGCGGCACCTGCGCCTTCATCGACGCGGAACATGCGCTGGACGTGGTTTATGCACAGAAACTGGGCGTCAATCTGTCCGAGCTGCTTATTTCGCAGCCGGACACAGGCGAGCAGGCGCTGGAAATCTGCGATGCGCTGGTACGTTCCGGCAGCGTTGACCTGGTGGTGGTCGACTCCGTGGCGGCACTGACACCGCGCGCCGAAATCGAAGGCGACATGGGCGACTCCCTGCCGGGTCTGCAGGCTCGCCTGATGTCCCAGGCGCTGCGCAAGCTGACCGGCAGCATCAACCGTACCAATACGCTGGTCATCTTCATCAACCAGATCCGCATGAAGATCGGCGTCATGTTCGGCAATCCGGAAACCACGACCGGCGGTAATGCACTCAAGTTTTATGCATCGGTTCGCCTGGACATCCGTCGTACCGGGTCCATCAAGTCGGGTGACGAAGTGATCGGCAACGAGACCAAGGTCAAGGTCGTCAAGAACAAGGTCGCTCCGCCGTTCAAGGAAGCTCACTTCGACATCCTGTATGGCGAAGGCACTTCCCGCGAAGGTGAAGTCCTCGATCTGGGTGCCGAAGCCAAGATCGTCGAGAAATCGGGCGCCTGGTATAGCTATAACGGCGAGCGTATCGGTCAGGGTAAGGACAATGCGCGTACCTATCTGAGGGAGCATCCGGAGCTGGCGCGCGAAATCGAAAACAAGGTTCGCGCCTCGCTTGGTGTGCGGGAATTGCCCCCGGCAAGTGCAAGCGCTTCCGTGGCTGCTCAGGCCGCAGAAGAGTAATCAAGCAATCGGGTAGCAGGGCAGAAGCAGTCAGCAGGAGTGCTTCTGCCTTTTTCAGTTAATGTGGTTACTTCGCGTGAGAGAGCCCGCGCTGCAGTTTGAAGTTGCAGAGAAGTGCCAAGCCGCAGCAAGCCATCCCATGGCATGAATTAGCATGAATTCGGCAAGGCACTTTTCGATGTTGTCCGGCTTGGCGGATCGCGAGCCGCCTGGTTGGGCGATATCCAGTTTTTCGCTTGCATTGCAATGATTTTCCGGTAACAGTGCTTCAATACTTGCAATACAGCGTACCTGTGCAAACTTCCTTCTGACCCATCATGGCAAAGCCTCAAATGAGCCTGAAAGCGCGGGCTCTGAAGTATCTGTCTAACCGTGAGCACAGCCGCCTAGAACTGGCACGCAAGCTGTCGCGTTATGCCCAGGAAGGCGACGATATCGAAGCTTTGCTCGACTGGCTGGAATCCTCCAAGTTTCTTTCCCAATCCCGTTTTTCCGAATCCCTG
Organism: Noviherbaspirillum album; assembly: GCF_035916955.1. Taxonomy (NCBI): domain Bacteria; kingdom Pseudomonadati; phylum Pseudomonadota; class Betaproteobacteria; order Burkholderiales; family Oxalobacteraceae; genus Noviherbaspirillum; species Noviherbaspirillum album. The sequence continues at coordinate 188,428 of NZ_JAWIIV010000010.1, forward strand.
GTTCATCGCCGCGCCTCGCGCTTCGGCAACTCCCGCATCCTCTCCGAATTGCAAAGCCATGGCATTGGCGGCGATGCGCTAAGCGAGATCAAGACCAGCCTGGTGCAGGACGAAGCATCCCGTGCGAAGGAGGTATGGTCCAGGCGTTTCCGCCAAGCGCCCGCCGACGCGGCGGAGCGTGCGAAGCAGATGCGCTTCCTGCAGCAACGCGGCTTTTCCCATTCCGCGATCCGTGCCGCGTTGCGCGCGGCCGAAACTTCCGGCGACGACGAATAAGTCTGGTTGCAGTGCCGCATCGAGATATCGGCAGGGCGAAAGTCATGATATTCGCCTCGTGAATGCCAAGCCTAACTACACCGTTAAAGCGCCACAAGTCATTGGTAACTCCAGCTAACTTTCATTTCTGAAATATCGGGTTGGCTATGCGATCCTGACCTGTGCTACACTTTCGGGGTTTTTGCAGCGCCGCATGAGCGGCTGTTGCCGTAGAAGCTGCGGCAGCGACACGCAAATGCGGCTTACTTTGGCCGCTTCGCAGGCATTGGTTGTTATGCCCTTATCTCCGCCGTCATCACGCCGTGCCCTCAGGCACATTCGTGCAATCCATATCGAAGCGTTCGCACGCGATGATGGATTGTGGGACATCGACGCGCGCATCACCGACACAAAAACCCGCGACAGCAAGCTGGCATCCGGCGTGCGGCCGGCCGGCGCACCCATCCATGACCTGACGCTGCGCCTGACCATCGATCTGCACCTCAATGTCGTTGCGGCCGAAGCCGCGTCCGACGCGGTACCTTATCCGGGCTATTGCGATACCATCGGCCCGGACTACGGCAAGCTGGTCGGCCTCAACCTGATGAAGGGATTCCGCGAAGGCGTCAGGCAGCGCATGGCCGGCATCCAGGGTTGCACCCATCTGACAGAACTCGCGCAGGTCCTGCCTACCGCCGCGATCCAGGCTTTCGCCGGCGATGTCATCGATACCCGTGATGGCGACCGGGCGGATGGCCAGCAGCACAAACCATTTCAACTCGACCGCTGCCATGCATTGCGCACCGATGGCCCCGCGGTCGCACGGTTCTATCCGCGCTGGGCGGATCGCTCCGAAGTCACAAATGAACCCAGTTAACCCACAAGTTTCAATTTTTTACTAAGCGTCTGAAGGGAAGCTCGCATGAAAATCCATGAGTATCAGGGCAAAGAAATCCTCCGCAAGTACGGAGTGACGGTTCCGCGCGGTATCCCGTGCTTTTCCGTTGAAGAAGCGGTCAAGGCGGCCGAAACCCTGGGAGGCCCGGTGTGGGTCGTCAAGGCACAAATCCATGCGGGCGGCCGTGGCAAGGGCGGCGGCGTCAAGGTTGCCAAGTCGCTCGACCAGGTCAAGGAATACGCTGACGCCATCATGGGCATGCAGCTCGTCACGCACCAGACCGGCCCGGACGGCCAGAAGGTGCGCCGCCTGCTGATCGAAGAAGGCGCCGACATCAAGAAGGAACTGTATGTCTCCATGGTGACCGACCGCCTCAGCCAGCGCGTGGTCCTGATGGCTTCCAGCGAAGGCGGCATGGACATCGAGGAAGTCGCCGAAAAGCACCCTGAACTCATTCACAAGGTCGTGATCGACCCGGCCACCGGCCTGACAGATGCCGACGCGGATTCCATCTCCGCCAAGATCGGCGTGCCGCCCGGCTCCATCGCCGATGCGCGCACGCAGCTGCAGGGCCTGTACAAGGCTTACTGGGAAACCGACGCTTCCCTGGCAGAAATCAACCCCCTGATTCTCACCGGCGACGGCAAGGTCATCGCCCTCGACGCGAAATTCAACTTCGATTCCAACGCGCTGTTCCGCCAGCCCGAGATCGTCGCGATGCGCGACATCGACGAAGAAGATCCGGCTGAAGTCGAAGCTTCCAAGTTCGACCTCGCCTACATCTCCCTCGACGGCAACATCGGCTGCCTGGTGAACGGCGCCGGCCTGGCGATGGCTACCATGGATACCATCAAGCTGTTCGGCGGCGAGCCGGCCAACTTCCTCGACGTCGGCGGCGGCGCCACCGCGGAGAAAGTGACCGAAGCCTTCAAGATCATGCTGAAGAATCCCGGCCTGCAAGCCATCCTGGTCAACATCTTCGGCGGCATCATGCGCTGCGACGTGATCGCCGAAGGCGTGATCACCGCATCCAAGGCCGTTTCCCTCAAGGTGCCGCTCGTCGTGCGCATGAAGGGCACCAACGAAGACCTGGGCAAGAAGATGCTGGCCGAATCCGGCCTGCCGATCATCTCGGCCGACACCATGGAAGAAGCCGCGCAGAAGGTTGTCGCCGCGGCCAACGGTAAATAATCGAGGGAAGAAATATGTCGATTCTGATCAATAAAGATACCAAAGTCATCACGCAGGGCATCACCGGCAAGACCGGCCAGTTCCACACACGCATGTGCCGCGAGTACGCGAACGGCAAGAATGCATTCGTCGCCGGCGTGAATCCGAAGAAGGCAGGCGAGGATTTCGAAGGCATTCCGATTTTCGCGAACGTCAAGGACGCGAAAGAGAAGACCGGCGCGACCGTCTCGGTCATCTACGTTCCGCCGGCCGGCGCCGCCGCCGCCATCTGGGAAGCGGTCGAAGCCGAACTCGACCTGGCCATCTGCATCACCGAAGGCATCCCGGTGCGCGACATGCTGGCACTGAAGGACCGCATGGCCAAGGCCGGCAGCAAGACCCTGCTGCTCGGACCGAACTGCCCCGGCCTGATCACGCCCGATGAAATCAAGATCGGCATCATGCCCGGCCACATCCACAAGAAGGGCCGCATCGGCGTCGTGTCCCGTTCCGGCACGCTGACCTATGAAGCCGTCGGCCAGCTGACCGCGCTCGGCCTGGGCCAGTCCTCCGCAGTCGGCATCGGCGGCGACCCGATCAACGGTCTCAAGCACATCGACGTCATGAAGGCCTTCAATGACGATCCCGAGACCGATGCCGTCATCATGATCGGCGAGATCGGCGGTCCGGATGAAGCCAACGCGGCGCGCTGGATCAAGGACAACATGAAGAAGCCGGTTATCGGCTTTATTGCCGGTGTTACCGCTCCCCCGGGCAAGCGCATGGGCCATGCAGGCGCGCTGATCTCCGGCGGCGACGACACGGCGCAAGCCAAGCTGGAAATCATGGAAGCCTGCGGCATCAAGGTTACCAAGAACCCGTCCGAGATGGCGAAGCTGTTGAAGGCCGCGCTGTAATCAGGATCCATGCGGCTGCAGCCGCAGCAGTGCGTGAAAATGGGGAGCTTTCGAGCTCCCCGTTTTTTATGCGTTTTCTGTGCCTATCGCTTTGAAGCAAGGGGTGGACAGGGCGTGACGACACGAGGGATCGGTCGAATTGCCAAGTTTCCTTGCCAGTTTGAAAATATGCGCCCGGCGTGGACGTATAATCTCCCCCATGCTTCCCAGACCCGACCTTGAATTCGCCGCCCGGACGGATACCGGAATGGTGCGCTCGCATAACGAGGACGCCATCCATGCGAGTCCGGAGCATGCGTTCGCCGTCCTGGCCGACGGCATGGGAGGATACAACGCCGGCGAGGTGGCGAGCGCGATGGCGGTCGATGCGGTGCGCCTGCGCCTGCAGGCCGGCCTGCCCAGCCTGTCCGAGCGGCGCAGGGATGCCCAGGTGCTCCAGCTCCTGAATGCCTCGATTCACGAAGCCAACAAGGCCATTCTCGCCGCAGCGGAAGCGGACGCCGATTGTCGGGGCATGGGCACCACCATCGTTGCCGCCGTCTTCGACGAAGACCGGCTTACCCTCGCGCATGTCGGCGATTCGCGCGCCTACCGGCTACGCGGCGAGGCACTGGTTCAGATCACGAAAGACCATTCCCTGGTGCAGGAGCAGATCGATGCCGGCCTTGTCGATCCTGCGTCCGCGGCTTATGCTTTGCACCGTAACCTCGTGACGCGGGCGGTGGGCGTTGATCCAGAGATGGAGGTCGAACTGCATGCGCATTCCGTCCAGGCGGGCGACATCTATCTGCTGTGTTCCGACGGCCTGTCCGACATGCTCGACATCGACGGCATGGGACGCATCCTGCGGGAGCATCGGGCCTCGCTGGAAGCGGCATGCGAAGCGCTGGTCGCCGAAGCAAATGCGAAGGGCGGTCATGACAATATCTCAGTGATCCTGATCCGGGTGCAGACCCTTGCTTCGCAGCCGGGCGGGGTCTTGAGCCGGATGCTCAGGTGGATAGGCTGAGCATTGGCGGAATTCTGGCAGCGGGAGGCGGCTTGGCAAAGATCATCGTGTCTTCGGGAACAACTGTTCTGCAGGAGCTCGCTCTCGGAAGCGAGCGCGTGACCATTGGACGCGCGCCGCAAAACGACCTGGTGCTGGAAGACCTCGCCATCAGCGCGATGCATGCGATGATCGTGCCGGGTGCCGACGGCCCGTATATCGAAGACTTGAACAGCACCAACGGCACCCAGATCAACGGCCAGCCGTTCAAGAAGCACTTTCTCCAGCATGATGATGTCGTCATGCTTGCGCATTACCGGCTGCAGTTCATTGCGGGTGAAGAAGCATCTTCACCGCGGAAAGGTGCGAAAGCCGCCGGCGCCCGTCTGCGCATGCTGAGCGGTCCGACGGCGGGCAGGGAAGTCACGGTGCGGGAAACGCTGACGACCATCGGCCGGCCCGGCATCGGCGTGGCCGGCCTGATCCGCGAGGCGGATGCTTACCGGATCGTGCATGTGGAAGGCAGGATCCGGCCGCTGATCAATGGTGCATCAATGGATGGCGAGAGCTGCGCACTTGACGATGGCGACATGCTGGACATCGCCGGCGTGAAGATGATGTTTTCCTGCGGCTGAGCCAGGCCCGCTTCATCCCGCCGGCTTGAAAGTTTGCCGCCTCGTCAGCGCGCGGGCTCGACGTCCGCGTTCCAGTCTCCCGACTTGCCGCCGCGCTTCTCCAGCACGCGCACGTCGGTCATCACCATGCCGCGATCCACCGCCTTGCACATATCGTAAATGGTCAGCAACCCGACCTGCACCGCCGTCAGCGCTTCCATCTCGACGCCGGTCTTGCCACGGGTTTCCACCTGCGCGGTGCAGAGAATGGACGACGAAGTTTCATCGGCTTGAAATTCGACCTTTACCCGGGTGAGGGCGAGAGGATGGCAAAGCGGAATCAGGTCGCTGGTCTTTTTTGCGCCCATGATCGCAGCGATGCGCGCGATCCCCAGCACATCGCCCTTTTTTGCTGAGCCGGACAGCACGATGGCCAGCGTTTCAGGCTTCATGCCGATTCTTCCGGCGGCGACGGCGACGCGATGCGTTTCATCCTTGGCACCGACATCCACCATGTGAGCCTGGCCCGCTGTGTCGAAATGCGTCAGGCCGCCATTGGCGCCGTCTCCCGGCGTGTAGTTTTTTGTGTCCATAGGTAACAAACTTGATCGCGTGGTGCATAGGTTTGAGGTCGGGGTATCATAGCATCGTGAACCCCAAATTCCTTTCCCTTCACCTAGTGTCTGGAGTGCCCAGAATGCCCGGAGTACGTGCCATGCTGCTCGCGGCGATCATCGCCATGAGTGCCACAGTGCAACCATTACCCGGGCATGCGCAGAACCTGCCCAGCCTGGGCGACACCGAGCGCGAATCGCTGTCGCCGCAGATGGAGCGCAAGCTCGGCGAACAGATCATGCGCGACATCCGGCGCGATAAGGATTATCTCGACGATGATCCCGTCCTCGAGTATCTCAACAACTTCGGTACCAGCCTGCTGACGGCCCATCCCGAGGCGCGCGGGGAGGCGGGCTACGACTTCTTTTTCTTCCCGGTGCGCGATCCGATGCTCAATGCATTCGCCTTGCCGGGCGGATTCATCGGGGTGCATTCCGCGCTGGTCCTTGCAGCACAAAATGAATCGGAACTGGCGTCTGTACTCGCGCACGAAATCGGCCACGTTTCCCAGCGCCATATTGCGCGCATGCTCGGCCGCCAAAAGCAGGACTCCCTGATTCCGCTCGCCACGGCACTGCTGGCGGCACTGGCGGTGCGCGGCAGTCCGGATACGTCTGCCGCGTTGCTGATGGGCGGGCAGGGTGTTGCCCTGCAGCGCCAGCTCAATTTCAGCCGCGACGCGGAGCGCGAGGCCGACCGCATCGGCCTGCAGATTCTGCGGGAAGCCGGATATGACACTTCCGGCATGATTTCCTTCTTTGCCAGAATGCAAAATGCGACACGCTCCTACACCGATTCGGCGCCGGCCTACCTGCGCTCGCATCCGATGACCACCGAGCGCATCGCCGACATTCAGGCCCGTACCCGCGACCTGCGCTACAAGCAGCGCGCCGACAGCATCGATTTCCACCTGGCGCGCGCGCGCCTGCGCGTCCTGCAGGATCCGTCGGCGCAAGGCTTGCGGGAAGCCTCGATTGCTTTCGACAGCCAGCTGCAACTAAAGGCCAGGGTGCCGGTGATGTCAGCCAAGTACGGCCAGGCATTCATTGCGCTGCGCCAGGGCAATGCCGCCAAGGCGCAGAGCCTGCTGCAGGAATCGGTCGCCGCGGCCAACGGCGCTTCGGCGCCGGTGCAGAGCCCGCTGATCGCAAGCATGGCCATCGATATCAAGCTGGCCGCGAACGATGCTGCAGGCGCGGTCAGGGAAGCCGATGCGGCAAGGACGAAATACCCGGTTTCGCGCGGCATCGCGCGGCAGTATGCGGATGCGCTGCTGCGTGTCGGCCGCAATGACGATGCGATCAATTATCTACGCGACCAGGCGCAGCTATACCGGCAGGATGCCAAGCTGCAAGACCTCCTGGCCCGCGCCTATGCAGCCCAGGGCAAGCAGGCGCTGCAGCACTTGGCACTGGCCGAAGCCTATGCAATCAATGGCAGCATGCCGGCCGCGATCGACCAGTTGGGCATTGCGCGCCGCGCGGGAGACGCCTCCTTTTACGACCAGGCGATGATCGATGCCCGCGAGCGGGAATTCAAGGCGCGCTGGATGGAAGAGATGAAAGAAGAGCAGCAGCGCGAGCGCTAGAGTGGATTGCGGGTGGGTGTAGAGGAGAATCGGTTTGTCCTGGGATGCAGGGCAAGGCAAGAGGAGCGCCGTGTAGCGGGCCACACAAGCGACGAACAACGCTGCCATGGTGAAGTGGGCCCAAGGCAGGCCGAAGCGACCGTACACCAATTCGCAATCCGCTCTAGGGCGCGTGGCTGCTTGTTCGTTCGCTCGCGCCAGCAGGCTCAGGCCTTTTCTTCCCCGCCCTGCGGCTGTGGCTCGGTCACGAAGCCGAATGTTGTGGCAAGCTGCGCGCGTTCGATGAACGACACCGGCAGGCTGCGTCCTTGATATTCGAAGGACAGCCGGCCTTCTTCGCGTGAACCTAGCCAAGCCAGCAGTGCGTCGTCATCGACCGGCGCACCGTTCATCTGCAGCTGCGGCAGGCATTGCGCCATGTCCCGGTCGTCGATGATGCCTACCTTGCCGCCGCCCTGGAATACCAGCAGGCCGCCATCGGTCAGCCACGCGGCATCGAGCGCCGGCCAGGCTTCGCCGGTATGCGCCAGCAGGCCCTGTTCCGGATCGGTGCGCACGACATAGGGGGCCGCTTCGAGATTCACATAGACCCGCTGCGGGCCGTTCTGGAAATACCAGCGGCCCAGGTCGTCATGCGTATAGTTGCGGTTGATGAAGCCGAGCAGGGCGGCATTGGCGATCTTGTCGCCCGCAAGCCCCTGCGCCTGCGCGCGCTCGTCGCGCATACGCCAGACGCCGCGCGCATCCAGTCCCAGCCAGCCATAGCAGTGCGGCACGTTCGGCCATTTGGCCATCGCTTGCCTGACGATGTCATCCATGTTCTATCCTTTCGTTTCCGCCCGAATTCAACCTGAATTCAACCCGATGTCAGCCCGCAGCCTGGAGAAATGCCGTAATGCGCCGCGGCAGCCAGTGCAGCCTTCCCGGCGGCCCGCCGACCGCAAAGCCGACATGGCCGCCATGCTCGGGATACTCCAGCGTGACGCAAGGCGCCGCGCTTTGCGGCAGATGCCTCGCCGGCAGGAAAGGATCGTTCCTTGCGTTGAGCACCAGGGTGGGCACGGTAATATCATCTAGGATGTGCCTGGCACTGGCTCGGTTCCAGTAATCGTCGGTATCGCGGTAGCCGTGCAGCGGCGCGGTGACGATATTGTCGAATTCATAGAGGTTGCGCGCGCCGAGCATCCGGTCGCGGTCGAACAGGCCGGGGAACTGGCTCAGCTTGTGCAGGCATTTCGGCTTGAGGGTCTGCAGGAAAACGCGCGTATAGATCATGTTCACGCCTTTCGACAGCGCCGCGCCGCCGCCTGCCAGGTCCAGCGGCGCGGAAATCGCGCAGGCGGCATCGACGAAATCGGCCTGGTGCTGGGATTCTCCCAGCCAGCGCAGCAGCGCGTTGCCGCCGAGTGAGACCCCGGCCGCATAGAATTTCGTACCGGCATGCTGCTGGCGACGCATGTCGTGCAGGCGGCGGATGATCCAGTCAACTTCGCCCGCATCGCCCGAATGATAGAAGCGCGGCGCATGGTTCGGCTCGCCCGAGCAGCCGCGGAAATGCGGCACCGCGCCCCACCAGCCGAGCGTCTGCAGGTGCGCCATCAGCCCGCGCGCATAGTGGCTGTCGGACGAGCCTTCGAGCCCATGGAACAGCACCACGAATGGCTGCCCGGGCTGGCCGTCGACGAAATCCAGATCGATGAAATCGCCATCCGGCGTCGGCCAGCGTTCGCGGCGGTAGGCGACGGCCGGTTTGGTCGCGCAGGTCGCCGGGTAGATGGTCTGCAGATGGCCGCCCGGCAGCCAGGACGGGGGAAGATATTTCATTGCCGCCAAAACTCAATGCAGCAGCGCGGCGACCGAGATGTCCGGCGGCGCTTCGCCCGGGACCACCGATGCGTGGTGGGTGACCAGCCGCCAGCCTACATGCGTTTTTATATAAACATTGGTCGCGAGAATGTGGATATCAGCCTGGCGCGACACGGTACGATGCACTTCCTCGATGATATTGTGCACCGAGGTCATCATGTTCTGCGTGATATGCCGCTGCACCGGACGGATCTGCACGCCGCCCTGCTCGAAGATCGATTCCCAGGCAGCGCGGATGGCGGCATGGCCAATCAGGCGAGGAGCGCCGGGATGGATGCAGACGATATTTTCCTCATCGGCCCAAAGCGACATGACGGCATCGACGTCGGCGCGGCTGATGGCTTCGTAGAACGCGGCCTCGGTATCTTCGGGTGTTTCCAGGAATTTGCTGTGTGTGGTGGGCATGGTAGATCGGTGTCCTTTCCGGGCGGAACGATGTCCGACGATCAGGGGACGAAAGGTAACGCCGGAGACGGACAGTATAGAGCAATGGGGAAACGCAGGGAGCGCAGCTTGACGGCGTGCGGGAGATGAAGCTGCGGCCGGGTCAGGACAGGCATGACCCGGCCGCAGGGCGTGCGGTCAAGGAATCAATGCCCCCTGACCACCGCGCCTTCCTTCAGTCGGTACACGGTGCCGCAGTACGGGCACTTGCCGGTGTGGTGATGGTCGAGCGGAATGGTGATGCGGGGATGCGAGGACCACATCGGCATTGCCGGGTTGGGGCAATAGGCGGGAAGGTCCTTGCCGTCGAGTTCGACGTAGCTCATGTTGTGCGGTTCCGGTGCGTGGCTCATGGTTGTATTTGGTATATGCAAATGAAATGGTGAGGGATCGGGGTCAGACCGGCGTCAGCCAGTGCGCGTACTGGGGCGCCCTGCCGGCGACGACGTCGAAGAACAGGGACTGCAGCTTTTCGGTAATCGGGCCTCGCTTGCCTTCGCCGATCGGGCGGTTGTCGAGTTCGCGGATCGGCGTGACTTCGGCCGCGGTGCCGGTGAAGAAGGCTTCGTCGCAGCAGTACATCTCGTCGCGCGTGATGCGCTTTTCAATGACCTCGATGCCGAGGTCGCGCGCCATGGTGAGCACCGCGTCGCGCGTGATGCCGTCGAGGCAGGACGCGAGGTCGGGGGTGTACAGCTTGCCGTTCTTGATCATGAAGACGTTCTCGCCGGAGCCTTCCGACACGTAACCTTCGGTGTCGAGCAGCAGCGCCTCGTCGTAGCCGTCGGCCAGCGCTTCCTGGTTGGCGAGGATGGAATTGATGTAATAGCCGCAGGCCTTGGCGCGCACCAGCGACACGTTCACATGATGGCGGGTGAAGGAAGACGTCTTGACGCGGATGCCCTTGGCGATGCCGTCTTCGCCGAGATAGGCGCCCCACGGCCAGGCCGCGACGGCCACGTGAATGGTGTTGCCCTTGGCCGACACGCCGAGCTTTTCCGAACCGATCCACACCAGCGGGCGGATATAGCAGGACTCGAGCTTGTTCTCGCGCACCACCTGGCGCTGCGCCTCCATCAGGGTTTCCATGTCGAAGGGAATCTTCATCTGGAAGATCTTGGCCGAATTGAACAGGCGCTGCGTGTGTTCCTTCAGGCGGAAGATCGCCGTGCCCTGTTCGGTCTTGTAGGCCCTGACGCCCTCGAATACGCCCATCCCGTAGTGCAGGGTATGCGTCAGGACGTGAATGGTGGCATCGCGCCAGTCGATGAGTTCGCCGTCTTTCCAGATTTTCCCGTCGCGGTCGGCCATGGACATGTGAGCTTCTCCAAAGAATAGTCAATTGTGGCAAAACGTCGATTTTAGCCCATCCCAACGGGCGAGAAAATTCGTCTGTAGAATGTTGCCTTTGGCATTTTCATTGCCTTTCAATCTCGCGGCAGCCTGCACATGGGGCATGGCTGCCGCCCTCCATCGAGCATTGCAAGGTCGTCGCCTTGCAAGGTTCGCAAGTGCCGGAATATGAGCAAATCAATAGCGAACACCAACCAGGCCGCTTCGTCCGATGTGGAGAAGCAGGCATTTCGCGAAGCCGTCAAGGCTTCTGCCGGCACGATACCTGGCATATTCGCCTGGGGCATGGTCACCGGCATGGCCATGGTCAAGAGCGGGCTCACTCTGGGACAGGCGCTGGGCATGACCTTCGTCGTCTTCGCCGGCTCCGCCCAGCTGGCGGCGCTGCCGCTGATCGCGGCCGCTGTGCCGCTGTGGGTGATCTTCGTGACGGCGCTGGTGGTCAACCTGCGCTTCGTCATCTTCTCCGCCGCGCTGGCGCCGCATTTCAGCCACCTGCCATGGCACCGCCGCCTGTGGCATTCCTATTTCACCGCCGACCTCACCATGGGCATCTTTCCCCTGCGCTTTTCCAGCCATACCGCCGGCGAGACCGCCGGCAAGGTCGGCTACTTCAACGGCATCGCCTATCCCAACTGGCTGGCATGGCAGGGCGGCTCCGTGCTGGGCATCCTGCTGGCAAGCCAGATTCCGCAGAGCTGGGGCATCGGCTTTGCCGGCACGCTGGCGCTGCTGTCCATCATGATTCCGCTAACGGCCAACCTCGCCGCGCTGGCCGGCGTGGTGGTGGCAGGCGCCACCTCGGTGCTAGCCGCCGGCCTGCCTTACCGGCTCGGGCTGCTGCTCGCCGTCGTGCTCGGGATGGCGGCGGCCATGGGGTTCGATGCCTTGTTCGGCAAGAAAAAAGCGGGCGGGAAGGGGGCGGCATGAGCGATCTTGAAATCTGGATGGCCATCGGCTTGCTTCTGCTCGCCACGCTCATCACGCGCGGTTCCTTCTTCATGTTCGGCCACGCGGTGCGCCTGCCGCCCAAGGTGCAGCACGCGCTGCGCTATGCGCCGGCAGCAGCGCTGGCGGCCATCGTCATGCCCGACCTGGTGACGATAAACGGGGCGGTGCAGCTGGACTGGATGAATCCGAAGCTGATGGCTGGCCTGGGAGCAACGGTTTTCTTTTTAACCACGCGCCACCTGCTCGGCACCATCATTGTCGGCATGGGCCTCTACACTTTGCTCCGCGTCATCTTGTGAGCGGAAAACGGTTCCCGGCCAGATGCGCTGGAGTAGAATAGCGGCTTTTCCATTATTTCAATAATTGTCTGCCTGCCATGCAATTCAACCGTCTGAGCGACCTCACCGCAAGCAACCAACTTCAAGGCAAACGCGTATTCATCCGCGCCGATCTCAACGTGCCGCAGGACGACGCCGGCAACATTACTGAAGATACCCGCATCCGCGCCTCGGTTCCCGCGATCCAGCAGGCGCTGCAGGCCGGCGCCGCAGTCATGGTGACTTCTCACCTGGGCCGTCCGACCGAAGGCGAGTTCAAGCCGGAAGATTCGCTGGCGCCGATCGCCAAGCGCCTGTCCGAGCTGCTCGGCAAGCCGGTCGAACTGAAGCAGAACTGGGTCGACGGCGTTGATGTAGAGGCGGGCCAGGTCGTGCTGCTCGAGAACTGCCGCGTCAACAAAGGCGAGAAGAAGAACAGCGACGAACTCGCGCAGAAGATGGCCAGGCTGTGCGACGTCTATGTCAATGACGCGTTCGGCACCGCGCACCGCGCCGAAGCGACCACCCACGGCATCGCCAAGTTCGCTCCGGTGGCCTGTGCCGGCCCGCTGCTGGCAGCCGAACTCGATGCGCTGGGCAAGGCGCTCGGCCAGCCCGCGCGCCCGCTGGTGGCCATCGTCGCCGGCTCCAAGGTGTCCACCAAGCTCACCATCCTGAAATCGCTGGCCGACAAGGTGGACAACCTGATCGTCGGCGGCGGCATCGCCAACACCTTCATGCTGGCTTCCGGACTGAAGATCGGCAAGTCGCTGGTCGAGGCCGACCTGGTCGATGAAGCCAAGGCCATCATCGACATGCTCGCCAAGCGCGGCGCCTCGGTGCCGATTCCGGTCGACGTGGTGTGCGCGAAGGAGTTTTCCCCGACGGCGGCCGCCACCGTCAAGGACGTCAAGGATGTCACCGACGACGACATGATCCTCGACATCGGCCCGAAGACGGCGGCCCAGCTGGCGCAGCAGATCGCCCAGTCGGGCACCATCGTCTGGAATGGCCCGGTCGGCGTGTTCGAATTCGACCAGTTCGCCGAAGGCACCAAGACGCTGGCCATGGCAATTGCCGAATCCAAGGGCTTCTCGATCGCCGGCGGCGGTGATACGCTGGCTGCAATCGCCAAGTACGGCATTGCCGACAAGGTCGGCTACATCTCGACCGGCGGCGGCGCTTTCCTCGAATTCCTGGAGGGCAAAACCCTGCCTGCGGTCGATATCCTGCTGCAGCGGGCGAAATAATCAGGCGGGGCTGCGGCGCCTTGCGCGCCGCACGCTCCCGCTGTATCACCGGTCCACTGCACTGCATCCGCCGCCGCTCCGCTCTCCGCTCCCTGAAGGTTTCCACATGATCAGAGCTACCAAAATCGTTGCCACCATCGGCCCTGCTTCCAGCAGCCCCGAGATACTCAGCCGCATGATCAAGGCCGGCGTCAACGTGGTGCGCCTCAATTTCTCGCACGGCAAGGCGCAGGACCATATCGACCGCGCGGAGATGATCCGCAAGGTCGCCGCCGAATGCGGCCGCGAGATCGCCATCATGGCGGACCTGCAGGGACCGAAAATCCGTATCGGCAAGTTCGAGCAGGGCAAGATCTTCCTTGAGAACGGCAGCAAGTTCATCCTCGATGCCGACTGCGAAATGGGCAACCAGGCGCAGGTCGGGCTCGACTACAAGGAATTGCCGCGCGACCTGAGGCCGGCCGATGTGCTGCTGCTCAACGACGGCCTGATCGTGCTGGTGGTCGACCGCATCATCGGCAGCGCCATCCACACCACCGTCAGGATCGGCGGCGAACTGTCGAACAACAAGGGCATCAACCGCCTCGGCGGCGGGCTGTCCGCGCCGGCGCTCACCGCCAAGGACATGGACGACATCAAGACCGCGATGAGCTTCCAGGCCGACTACATCGCGGTGTCCTTCCCCAAGAGCGCGACCGACATGATCATGGCGCGCCAGCTGGCCAATATCGCCGGCGAAGGCGTGCGCCACAGGCCGCAGATGATCGCCAAGATCGAGCGCGCCGAAGCCATTCCCGTGCTGCAGGAAATCCTCGACGCTTCCGACGGCATCATGGTCGCCCGCGGCGACCTGGCGGTCGAGGTCGGCAACGCGGCCGTGCCGGCGCTGCAGAAGCGCATGATCAAGATGGCGCGCGCATCCAACAAGCTGGCGATTACCGCCACGCAGATGATGGAATCGATGATCGTCAACGCGGTGCCGACGCGCGCGGAAGTCTCCGACGTCGCCAACGCCGTGCTCGACGGCACCGATGCGGTGATGACCTCGGCGGAAACCGCCGCCGGCAAGTATCCGGTCGAAACCGTCGAGATCATGGCCGCGGTCTGCCAGGAAGCCGAGAAATCCGACGCGGTCAAGCTCGACGCCGATTTCCTCAATGCCACCTTCACCCGCATCGACCAGTCCATCGCCTACGGTGCGCTGTTCACCGCCTATCACCTGCGGGTCAAGGCCATCGCGGCGCTGACCGAATCCGGTTCGACCGCGCTCTGGATGAGCCGCCACAATATCGATATCCCGATCTTCGCGATCACGCCCATCCTCGCCACGCAGCGCAAGGCGGCGCTGTACCGCAATGTCAGCACCTTTGAGCTGGCGCATTCCACCGACAGGGAAGCGGTGCTGAAAGGCGCGCAGGATTTGCTCCTTGCCAAAGGTGTGGTCCAAAAAGGTGACATGATTGTCCTGACCTGGGGAGAACCGATGGGCCAAGTCGGCGGTACCAATGCCCTGAAGATCATGAAGATCGGCGAATACTAATTTCATTGTCTGGAGAACATCATGCCTCTCGTATCCATGCGTCAACTGCTCGACCACGCCGCTGAAAACGGCTACGGTCTGCCCGCATTCAACGTCAACAACCTGGAGCAGGTCACCGCGATCATGGAAGCCGCGAACGAAGTCGGCTCCCCGGTGATCATGCAAGCCTCCGCAGGCGCCCGCAAGTATGCCGGCGAAGCCTTTCTGCGCCACCTGATCGAAGCCGCGGTCGAAGCCTATCCGCACATCCCGGTCGTCATGCACCAGGACCACGGCCAGTCGCCGGCGGTCTGCATGGCCGCGATCAAGTCCGGCTTCACCTCGGTGATGATGGACGGTTCGCTGATGGAAGACGGCAAGTCCGTTGCCAGCTACGAATACAACGTCGAAGTCTCCCGCAAGGTGGTCGAGTTCTCGCACGCCATCGGCGTTACCGTTGAAGCCGAACTCGGGGTGCTCGGTTCGCTGGAAACCATGAAGGGCGACAAGGAGGACGGCCACGGCGCGGAAGGCACCATGACCCGCGAACAGCTGCTGACCGACGTCGACCAGGCGGCCGACTTCGTCAAGCAGACCCAGTGCGACGCGCTTGCCATCGCCATCGGCACCTCGCACGGCGCCTACAAGTTCTCGCGCAAGCCGACCGGCGACATCCTCGCGATCGAGCGCATCAAGGAAATCCATACGCGCATCCCCAACACTCACCTGGTGATGCACGGTTCGTCGTCCGTACCGCAGGAACTGCTGGCCGAGATCCGCGAATTCGGCGGCGACATGAAGGAAACCTATGGCGTGCCGGTCGAAGAGATCCAGGAAGGCATCAAGCACGGCGTGCGCAAGATCAACATCGACACCGACATCCGCCTGGCGATGACCGGCGCGATCCGCCGTTTCTTCGTTGAAAATCCGTCCAAGTTCGACCCGCGCGAATACCTGAAGCCGGCCCGCGAAGCCGCGAAGAAGGTGGTCAAGTCGCGCATGATCGCCTTCGGCTGCGAGGGACAGGCAGGAAAGATCCAGCCGATCCCGCTCGAAAAGATTGCCGAGAAATACAAAAAAGGCGAACTCGCGCAGATCGTGCAGTAAAATTCGGGTTCGGCATTCAATCAACCGGCGGGCTGCCACGGCACCCGCCGGTTTGGCTTTTTTGGAAATACGATGAACAGTCTTTACCAATCCACCATCTCGTCGTTGCCTCTGCTGGGCCGCGGCAAAGTCCGCGACAACTACGCCGTCGGCGACGACAAGATCCTGATCGTGACCACCGACCGCCTGTCGGCCTTCGACGTCGTGATGAACGAGCCGATCCCCGGCAAGGGCAAGGTGCTCAACCAGATGTCCGACTTCTGGTTCCAGAAGCTCGGCGACATCGTGCCGAATCACCTGACGGGCATCGCGCCGGAATCGGTGGTGCGGGAAGACGAAGCGGAGCAGGTGCGCGGCCGCGCCGTGGTCGCCAAGCGCCTCAAGCCCATCCTGGTGGAGGCGGTGGTGCGTGGCTACATCATCGGCTCCGGCTGGAAGGATTACCAGGCATCCGGCGCCATCTGCGGCATCGCCCTGCCGCCCGGCCTGAAGCAGGCCGAGAGGCTGGCCGCTCCGATCTTTACGCCGGCGGCCAAGGCCGATCTCGGCGAGCATGACGAGAACATCAGCTTCGAGGAAATGGAAAGCCGGATCGGCAAGGAACTCGCCGCCAGGATGCGCGACGTCAGCATCAAGCTCTACCAGACCGCTGCCGACTATGCGGCCACGCGCGGCATCATCATCGCCGACACCAAGTTCGAATTCGGTCTCGACGACAACGGCACGCTGCACCTGATGGATGAAGTGCTGACCGCCGATTCCTCCCGTTTCTGGCCGGCGGATTCCTACGCGACCGGCATCTCGCCGCCGTCCTTCGACAAGCAGTTCGTGCGCGACTACCTGGAAACCCTCAAGGACTGGAACAAGACCGCGCCGGCGCCGGCGCTGCCGGCCGACGTGATCGAGAAGACAGGCGCGAAATACCGCGAGGCCCTGGAGCGCCTGACCGGTACCACCTTGAAGAACTAAAGAACTGAACTGGGAATCGAGATGAGCGCAGCTTCCTCTGCGACGCCGGTCGTCGGCGTCATCATGGGTTCGTCCTCCGATTGGGACGTGATGCAGCACGCGGTCGCGATGCTGAAGGAATTCGGCATTCCGCATGAGGCGAAAGTGATTTCCGCCCACCGCATGCCGGACCAGATGTTCGCCTATGCCGAGTCGGCGCGCTCGCGCGGCCTGCGGGCGATCATCGCCGGCGCCGGTGGCGCGGCCCACCTGCCGGGCATGGTAGCCGCCAAGACCATCGTGCCGGTGCTGGGCGTGCCGGTGCCTTCGAAGTACCTGCGCGGCGAGGATTCGCTGCTGTCCATCGTGCAGATGCCGAAGGGCATACCCGTGTCGACCTTCGCCATCGGCGAGGCCGGCGCGGCCAATGCGGCGCTGACGGCGATTGCGATACTCGCCGCCACCGATGATCAACTGGCCGAGCGGCTGCAGGCATTCCGTGCCCGCCAGACGCAGGCCGCACTCGACATGACATTGCCGGCATGAACGACAAGTTTCAACCATTGCTGCCGTCTGCCGCGCCGGCCACCTGGCTGGGCGTGATGGGCGGCGGCCAGCTCGGCCGCATGTTCGTGCACGCGGCGCAGAAGATGGGCTTCAAGGTGGCCGTGCTGGAACCCGCGCGCGACTGCCCGGCGGGCGATGCCGCGGACCACCTGCTGTGCGCCGGCTATGACGATGAAGCGGCGCTGGCCGAACTGGCGCTGCAGTGCAGGGCCGTCACCACCGAATTCGAGAACGTGCCGGCGCGAAGCCTGTCCTTCCTTGCCGAACGCACCTTTGTCGCGCCGTCGGCTTCCTGCGTATCGGTTGCGCAGGACCGCATCGAGGAAAAGCGCTTCTTCACCCAATGCGGCCAGGCTTCCGGCGTGCTTCCCGCTCCCTACCACGTCATCGCGAGCGAACAGGATATCGACGCCGTTCCGGATGCGCTGTTCCCCGGCATCCTGAAGACCGTGCGGATGGGTTATGACGGCAAGGGCCAGGTCAGGGTCAGGAGCAAGGACGAGGTGCGCCAGGCGTTCGCCGCGCTCAAGGGCGTGGCCTGCGTGCTGGAAAAGATGCTGCCGCTGGCCTACGAGGTCTCGGTGCTGACGGCGCGCGGCGCCGACGGCGAGTCGGTGGTCTATCCGATTGCGGAGAACGTGCATCGCGACGGCATCCTGTTCACCACCACCGTGCCCGGTCCGAACGTGTCGGCCGAGTCGGCAGCGAAGGCCCAGCATGCCGCGCTGGAGATCATTGCCGCGCTCGGTTACGTCGGCGTGCTGTGCATCGAATTCTTCGTGCTGCAGGACGGCTCGCTGGTTGTCAACGAGATGGCGCCGCGTCCGCACAATAGCGGACACTTCACGATCGACGCTTGCGTCACCAGCCAGTTCGCGCAGCAGGCGCGCGCCATGGCCATGCTGCCGCTGGGCGACGTGCGCCAGCATTCGCCGGCGGTCATGCTCAATATCCTCGGCGATGTCTGGTTCGAGAACGGCAGCGATCAGCCGCGCGAGCCGGCCTGGGACCAGGTTCTGGCCCTGCCGGGAGCGAACCTGCACCTGTACGGCAAGGACGACCCGCGCCGCGGCCGCAAGATGGGCCATGTCACTTTCGTCGCCCCCACGCTGGAGGCAGCGCAGGCCGGCCTGCAGGCGGCTTGCCGCATTCTTGGCATCGCGCCCTGACGTCACCTGCAACAGCCGCGTCCTTCGTCATCATCACCGCCATGTCCGAACCAGACCAGAACGCCATCAATGCAGCCGCCCGCCTCCTGGAGGCGGGGAAGCTGGTCGCCTTTCCGACCGAGACCGTATACGGCCTGGGGGCCGACGCGGAAAACCCGGAAGCGGTCGCCAGCATCTATGCCGCCAAGGGGCGCCCGTCGAATCATCCGGTGATCGTGCATGTCGCGCCGGATGCCGATATCGGCTACTGGGTGCAGGCCGTTCCCGAGGAAGCGCGCAAGCTGATCGCCGCCTTCTGGCCGGGACCGCTGACGCTGATCCTCAAGCGCGCAAGCCACATACCGGACGCGGTGTCCGGCGGACAGGATTCGATCGGCTTGCGCTGCCCCTCGCATCCGGTCGCGCAGTCGCTGCTGCGGGCCTTTAAGGGCGGCCGGGGAGGCGTTGCGGCACCTTCGGCCAACCGCTTCGGCCATGTCAGCCCGACAACCGCCCAGCATGTGCGCGACGAGTTCGGAAGCATGGATGAAGGACCGCTTGCCTGCGTGCTCGATGGCGGGCAGAGCGAGGTGGGCATCGAATCCACGATTGTCGATCTGTCCCGCATGGCAACGCACGGGCCGGTGCTGCTGCGCCCCGGGCAACTCGGCGCAGCGCAGATCGCCGCTGTCATCGGCATCGTGCCAAGGCAGCCGGATGCGGCCGCGCCGCGCGCTTCCGGCACGCTGGAAGCCCACTACGCGCCGCGTACGCCGGTGGCGCTGGTCGAACCATCGGACCTGGGCCCGATCATGCAGCAGTTGAACGGAAAAGGCAGGCAGGCGGCGCTCATCGGCTATGGCGATGCGCTCGCGCTTCCCGCCGCAAGTCTTTTCATGTTGCCGGCCGCGGCCGACGGTTATGCGCATGGTCTGTATGCGGCGCTGCGCAGCGCCGATGCCGCCGGTGCGGACATCATCCTGGTCGAAGCGCCGCCCCGGGCGTCGGCATGGCAGGGCGTGAATGACAGGTTGCGGCGCGCCGCCCATGATTCGCAAGGCGTACTTGAGCGCTTGCTGAATGCGCGCTGATTCGGCCTGATCCGGCACGCTCTTCCGGACAAGGCGGCATTAGCTCATTGTTGCGTCACGGCCTGGTCGAAGTGAATTTTCCGCCGTGGAAAACCAGCGCCGGCTTCGGCGATACGTCGCATCGCTCCACTTCTCCCACGAAGATCACATGGTCGCCCTCCGGGTAGCGGCTGCGGTTGTGGCATTCGAACCAGGCTGACACGCCCTTGAGGATGGGCAGGCCGGTGTACGACAGGTCGAAATCCACGCCGTCGAAACGGTTGTCGATGCGCATCGCGAAGCGCTCGGCCAGCACCGCCTGGTCGCCGGACAGGATATTGATGACGTAATGCGAATTGACGCTGAACACCGGCATGCTGCTTGCACCTTGGGCGAGGCTCCAGAGCACCAGCGGCGGATCAAGGGACACGGAATTGAAGGAACTGGCCGTCAGGCCGACGAAAGTGCCGTCCGGCAGCCGCGTGGTGATCACGGTCACGCCGGTAGCGAACTGCGACAGCGCCTGGCGGAAATGGGTTGAATCGAATGCCGGCGGCTCCGCGCCGGGAAATGAATAAGACATCGGAAATCCAGGAAATTTTGCCCATTATGCCGAAAAAGCCCCGGCCATGCGGGGGCTTACCGCTGACGTTACCGCTGACGCACTGACTTGACCCGGGGCGCGGGCGGGCGCAGCAGGTCCTGGAACAGCGTGGGCATCCAGGGCCGCGCCGCCAGCAGAAAACTGAGGGAAAAGCGTTCCTCGTAGGGCAGGCGCGCATCTTCCTGGTGCTGCTGCGCAAAATCGCGCGCAAGCTGGTTCATGCGATCGAGCAGGGCGGCGATCGAGCGTTTTGACAGCATCACGTTGACCAGGCGCAGCGCCTCGTTGTCGCCATCGAATTGCGAAGCCAGGAAGTCGCTGTAGGCCTGATGCCGGAAGAACGTCTGGATCGGCCCGTTGGGAATCCAGCGGAAGGTGCGCGATACCAGCAGCTTGACCCGGTTATTCGGCAGCAGTTCGAGGAAGCCGATGCGGTCGAGGCGCACCAGGTGCCTTACGACTTCCGCTTCATTCAAGGTATATGTCTGCACGATCTGTTCCACCGTCAGCTGGTTCAGTACCGAAACGGCGACGGCGAACAGCCGGGTATCGCCGATGATTTCCTTTTCCTGCGCATGGCTCAGCTCGGAAATCAGCCGCGATTCGTCCTGTGCGGACATGGCCACGTCGCGGAAATCGATGCCTGTGGCCTGCAGAATTTCATCCAGGCGCTGCAGCGTGAAGTTCTTTTGCGAAAACATGCGCTTGACGCTGGCCTCCGACATGCCGATGCGCGCTGCGAGTTCCGCATAGGTAATGCCGCGCGCCTTCATTTCACGTTTCAGGGAATCGACTAGGGAAATGGCTTGTCGCATGAAGGGAAACCGAAAGTCAAAAGCGCATTACACCATGGAATTGCCGGATGCCGCGTGCTGGCCTGATCCGGCTCCCGATGCCATGAACGGGCGCACAAAGTTGATTGAAGTCAACATTCTTACATAGGCAGGGTCATGCATTTACGCTAAAGTCATGACATAACATGTGGAGTTCATCATGACGACGGAAATTGCAACACTCGGCGGCGGCTGCTTCTGGTGTCTGGAAGCGGTCTATCAGGAACTCAAGGGTGTGCAGCATGTGGAGTCGGGCTACACCGGCGGACATGTGGCGAACCCGACCTATGAACAGGTCTGCGAAGGCAACACCGGGCATGCGGAAGTGGTGCGGCTGGAATTCGATCCGGCGCAGATCGGCTACCGGGAGATCCTCGAGATCTTTTTCACGATTCACGATCCGACCACCCTCAACAGGCAGGGCAATGACGTCGGCACGCAGTACCGCTCGGTCATCTACTATCACACTCCCGAACAGCAAGACATCGCCAAACAGGTGATCGCCTGCATGGCCAGCGTCTGGGATGCGCCCATCGTGACCGAACTCAGCGCGCTGCAGCCGTATTTCAAGGCGGAAGACTATCACCAGAATTATTTCCGCCAGCATCCGCTCCAGGGTTACTGCGCCTTTGTGGTGGCGCCCAAGGTCACGAAGTTCCGCAAGATCTTCACCGACAAGCTCAAGGCGCCGGCCCAGCTATAACCCGCACCATTGATGGCGGATCAAAAAGGCCTTACGGCTGCAGCCGTTGCCGTTGCCAGGAACCGTCCTGCTGCAGGCGGTAGGCGATGCGGTCGTGAAAGCGCGATGGCCGCCCCTGCCAGAATTCCATGTAATCCGGAACGAGGCGATAGCCGCCCCAATGCGGCGGGCGCACCGGCTGTCCGCCATATGCCTGTTCCACCTCGGCATAATGCCGTTCCATCGTTTCGCGGCTATCTATCGGGCGGCTCTGCGCCGATGCGATTGCCGCCAGCCGGCTCTTCAGCGGGCGGCTGTTGAAATAGGCATCGCTTTCGTCAGCGGAAATCCGCTCGACCCGGCCTTCGATGCGCACCTGCCTTTCCAGCTCGATCCAGTAGAACAGCAGTGCCGCGAACTGGTTGTTCTGCAGTTCACTGCCCTTGCGGCTATCGTAATTGGTGAAGAAGGTAAAGCCGCGCTGGTCGACATCCTTGATCAACAGTATTCGCGACGACGGCCTGCCGCCGGCATCGACCGTGGAAACGCTCATCGCATTGGCTTCGGGCACTTCTGCGGCCAGTGCCTCCGAGAACCATTTCGAGAACTGGTCTATCGGGTTCGGGAAGACATCCTGTTCGGACAGGCTGGCGCGACTGTAGTCCTTACGTAGATCCGCTATCGACATCATTTTTTCCTGTGGTGTTTTACGCTGAACCGGCGCACGAGCCAAAGCCGGGCGCCAAATGAAACCATTATCGCAAATCAGCGCCGGGCTATGGCCGGAGCCTCGATGGACTTCGGGTCTTCAGGACCTTCAAGGATTTGCGGGGCATAGCGGGACTTGATGAGGCAGGCGGGAGACGACTCAAACAAGATAATCGTCCCGTCTTGCAAATTCCTTGTCCCACATCAATGTTTGCAGGAAACGAGACCAACGTCAGTCGAGGCGGCCGCTTCGGACCCGGAGTCACCTCCATCCCTGAGCGAAGAACGCGGATGCCGACACTCTTCTGTGGGATCAGTTTAAAGACAGAGGAGTCGGAAACGCTGACAATCGATCAAGGCAACGATACTACAGGTCAAGAAAAAACATTCTAGGGAAAAATTCCGCGATTGCCTCGCGTTAAAATAAGGGGATGAACGCCATTATTCCCTTTCCCCAGCAGACTGGCTCGAATGACAACGGCAGCAGCGGCGCCAGCAACGATATCGATTTCGATCGTCGTTTCGGCGGCATTGCGCGCCTGTATGGCCAAGCTGCGCTTACCCGTTTCCGTAATGCCCACATCTGCGTGATCGGCGTCGGGGGCGTAGGCTCCTGGATCGTCGAAGCGCTCGCGCGCAGCGCCATCGGACGCATCACGATGATCGATCTCGACAACGTAGCCGAATCGAATGTCAACCGTCAGATCCATGCGCTCACCGACACCATCGGCAAGGCCAAGGTCACAGCGCTGGCCGAGCGCATCGCCCAGATCAATCCCTATTGCAAGGTGACCGAGATCGAAGACTTCATCGATCCGGACAATCTGGATGCCATGATCGGCAGCCGCAACTACGACTACGTGATCGACGCGATCGACAGCGTGAAAGCAAAGACCGCGCTGATCGCGTATTGCCGCGCCAGCAAGATTCCGCTAATCACCATCGGCGGGGCCGGCGGGCAGGTCGATCCGACTCGCATCGAAGTGCGCGACCTGTGCCGGACCGAGCAGGAGCCGCTGCTGGCCAAGGTACGCAAGCGCCTGCGCGCCCAATACGGTTTCCCGCGAGGGACAAAGAACAAGTTCGGTATCGATGCCGTTTTCTCAACCGAGCCCCTGCGCTCCCCGGAAACGGAAGAGGCCTGCGAGATCGACGGCAACGCGGACGGCAAGCCCGGCATTACCGGACTCAATTGCGCCGGGTTCGGCTCCGCCATGGTGGTCACCGCCAGCTTTGGCCTGGTGGCTGCAGCGCAGGCGCTGCGCAAGCTGGCGCAGGCCGCGGACGAGGTCCAGGCCGGCAAGTCCGCTAGCCGGGAGAACGAGCCCCCGACCCAGGCCCCGGCACAAGACATCGAAGCCGAAGCTGTCATCGCGGCCTGATGCCGGCCCGGCAGAGTAGAAAGAATGAAAAAGAGCGGCGCTGCCGCTAATGCCGTTCAGTTAAGACTGAGCGGCATTTTTCTTTTCGGGTGTTGTAAACGGTCGCGAGGGCTGTTAACCTGCGTC
>NZ_JAWIIV010000011.1:0-200541 GCF_035916955.1 Noviherbaspirillum album
AGATTTCCCTCTTCCGTTTCAAGCCTACATGCTTAACGCATGACACAATAAAACGGACGACTTTTGCAGAGATTCCTTAAGAAACTGAATATGGAGGTCAACAAAATTTTGGTAATGCCCGACGTCGTAGACAAACTTTCAGCAGTCGGCATTGATGCGAAGGGTAGTAGTGCAGAAGAACTCGCTGCATTGATTAAGGCTGATAGTCAAAAATACGCAAGAGTAATTAAACAGGCTGGGATCAAGCTCGATTGACATGAAACCTTCATCTGCATGACCGGCATAGAATGTTTACGCCATAGTGCCAAGAACTCAATCGTTAGAGCTCATCCCAACCTGAATATGTTGAAACAGTCCCACGGAGCGGTAGCCACTACGATAGGCCCGCATTGTTCTTTGCTAGAGCGCTTTCGGCTTGACTGGACTTGGCGAGGCCGAGGCGATTTGCCTGCGGCACAAGGCGTGGCGACGCGACATTGCGGGCTCGGCGCCCCTGGCCCATGGCAAGGAGTCACAGCGCTGTACTGCTGACAAATCGCCCAGCATCGACAGTACAGTCAAGCCGAAAGCAATCTAGCGCGAAGCCACCTCTGAGCGCTCCTCTTAGAGCCACCCCTTTCAAGGTCTTACTTAACGAGGCCATTCTTGAGGACTCGTGCGGTGGCGACATGGCGGCGTGCGACAGCGCCTGAGACATAGCCATTCTTTGCCGATGGCTTCGCGCCACGCGTATGCTGTCGCAGTGACTTAGCAGGTTGTTGAAATTCACCTCGAAGCATCTGTCGCGAGGTGATCGCAGAGATTTTTTGAAGCAAATCTGTGCGCCATGCAGACCGATGGGCGGTAGCTTGCTTGGCCCGCTGTGGCAAGGCCTATGCTGTTTCCCATAGTGATGCGCCTCATCATGCGCCTCCCTCCGGCACCGCGAACAGTATTCGCGCCATCCGGCATAGATTGCTGGCTGCCATCGTCAGCTTGAACTGGTGATCGACCCGCCGTAGTCCACGATACATCGTTTGCCTAAGATGGCCGACCGTCTTGGCCCAGCCGAAATGCTCTTCAATGCGCGCCCGGATGGTCTGGCTGACCCCATAGCCGCCATGCCGGGTGGTACGTCCGTCAATGGCGCTGCCGCCCCAGCGCCGCTCATGCCGAGCCACATGCGGTGTGACATTGCGGGCACGGCAATGGGCCACGAAATCGCGTGTATCGTAGGCCTTGTCGGCGCCGACCGTCTTCGCATGGCGCCCGGGAAGACAATCGAGCAGGCGCAGGGCATGGATACGCTCGTTCATGCCGTCGGCGTGACTGACGACGGCACCCACCACCAGGCCTGAGCGGTTCTCCATGAGCACATGACCCTGGTAGCACAATACCGCCGGCGTCTTGTCGCTCTTCTTGTATAACCTCGCATCAGGGTCCGTGGTCGAGGCATGAGTGTCATTGCTGCGCGGCTTGCCTTTCCAGTTGGCTTGCCGATTGCGGCCGCTACCGCCGGGTGGCTGATCATCCGAACCATCCTTGGCGACAAAGCTCTTGTGACTGGCCCAGGCCTGGATCAGCGTGCCGTCGACCGAGAAGTGTTCCTTTGACAGCAGTCCTTGCTTATCCGCCGTCGTCATGACTTGTGTGAAGAACGCCTCCACCACCTCATGCGCGAGCAACCGGTCACGGTTCTTCGAAAACACCGAGTGGTCCCAGACTGCATCATCCATGGCCAGTCCGACAAACCAGCGAAACAGCATGTTGTAGCGCATCTGTTCCATGAGCATGCGTTCGCTACGCACTGAATAGAACACTTGCAGCAGCAATGCTCGCATCAGCTTCTCGGGCGCGATCGAAGCGCGACCTGTATCGGCATAGATCAGACTGAACAAGCCATTCAAGCGCTTGAGCGCATCGTTGACCAAAAAACGGATGGGCCGCAACGGGTGATCCGCCGGCACAAAGTCCTCCAGCTTGCTCATGGTGAACAAACTCTCTTGCATCTCATCGAGTCCACGCATCGCCTTCTCCCTTCGTCGTCAACACAATATCCTTAACGACTACCCTGCAAAGCCCGTTTACATGCGGATGAATTTCAACAGCCTGTTAGGATAGGCATGCAGTGCTATTTGCAGCAATACCTCCGCCAGTCGAGCCGCGCTCATGCGGTCGTAAGGCTTCCATGCTGTCGGTATCACAGCCATT
Source organism: Noviherbaspirillum album (assembly GCF_035916955.1). Lineage (NCBI taxonomy): Bacteria > Pseudomonadati > Pseudomonadota > Betaproteobacteria > Burkholderiales > Oxalobacteraceae > Noviherbaspirillum > Noviherbaspirillum album. The sequence goes on from NZ_JAWIIV010000011.1 coordinate 2,191, forward strand.
ATCATGCCGGCATAGTGCGCCCGGATTTCATCAGCAAAGCAATAAGACGATAATTCTATCTCATCATGCTGCAACTCGTGCGCAGCCCACACCGCCGATTGCAATACCGCCAGCACGTTGTACGCCATCACCGCCACACCAAATGCAAACAGCGCTGCACGTGGATGACCCAGCGTCTACACCTCGCTGTGCAGCACCGCTTCGAGCCGCTGGAACAGCGATTCGATTTTCCAGCGAAATCGATACACGCGGGCCACGCTGCGTGCGCTGAACTCCCATGCCGGCAGATTGGTCAGCAGCCGAATCACCGTGTCACCGTCCTCGGTGGGATGCGCCAGGTACAGTTCCACCCGCCGCAATCGTATGAGCTTACCCTGATCATCCTCGATCGATACCGCTTGCTCATGGACGCCACGAAAGCCGCGCAAGGGCTTGAGGCGTTTCTCGCTGGCGGGTAGATGATTACCATCGACAATGCGCAGCTTATATCCGGGTACCATGGGCGGCTTACCACCCAGCATGGGCGCCAGGACTTCACCCAGACGACTCGCACCGCCTTGCACCAAGGCACGCACCAGGTCAGGGGAAGTGCCGTTGATCTTGTCGTAGAGGAAAGTAATTTTAGCTACATTGCGCTAGTAATTTTAGCTACATGTCACTGCTGTCATGGATTCTCTCCATAAATCAATGACTTACTGAATAAACCAGAAACCGAGCATTCTTCAAATGACGGAAAGTAATTTTAGCTGCACTTTTCGTGCAACCGTAGGCCTTTATTGCCGCGCACCTGAACCCAAGCGAACACGCGTGAAGGCCGTTCTCGCTTCCTTTGACATCGGAACGATTCGCAATGGAGAAGGAATGAGCCATGCATACTGCGCACGGCAACTTGCACATCGATAGGGGGTATTCAGTAATCGTGCATTTAGACGGTACGGAGTGCGCCCACCGCATTCAGGACAAACGTCCGACACGTCGATTCTATGGAAAGGGCATTTTCCTACTCTGTTGAGCTGGTGCACAACGCTATGGTACCCATCCTTGAGGCATAGTTTGCAATACTTTAGCCAAGGGCTGCTGGATCGTTGGAGTGACTCCGGTAGTACTGACTCGCGGATTGTTTTACTGGGGAGGCCAAGTGCTTTGGCTAATCCACTGATATCCACTTTCTTTGCACATGCCTCTATGCCCTCGTAAGGGTCAGTAATCTTCTTTGCTGCCTGAGCCGCAATCAGATGTCCGGGTAACTGGTTCTGTCTCGCAAATTTCCATAGAAGGGATACGATGGATTCATATGGATATACCCAAGTTTGCTCAAACACATAGCCGAATGCTGGCTTCAATTTGGCCTCGTCGAACAACATAATGGGCAGTGTCATTCTAATCTCCCTCGCTATACCAGCTTGGCCAGTTCAGTTAGGATACGAGCGGTCGCTACACGTGCCTGGACGTAACCAGAGTTACGAACAGCATGTCGCCACATTTCCCTTGAAGGACGGAAATCCGGCCGGTCTTGCAGTTCACTTTCCTTGAGGACGATTTCTACTGCCCTCGTAAAGGATTCCATCGGAATCTCCAGCTTGCTGCCCAGACTCGCCTTATTGTGGAGAGTTACAAATTCATCCCATAATATTTGGGCATCCTGTATCAGAGCGTACCCATCATCAACCGCCTCAGGCAGATAGAACCGTGTGAATGTCCAGTCAGTCTTTTGCGGAAACGCGGTTTCGCCATATCCACTCAAACATGATGCAACGTCATGAACGTTACGAATGCCGAAGAAGGCAAGTTCATCAACCATCAACCTGGCGACGATCTGAGTGCGACCTGCCCGCTGCATATTAACCTTGATTGAGTATAGTTCCTGCTGCCCAACAAGAAACATGAACAGCTTGATTTGCAGACGGTCGAGGTGATCCTGAACATCGCGGAGCCATTCGTACTCGTTTTCCGCAAGACGCTGAGCTTCGTCGACGAACATGATGGCGGTTCCACTGCCATTCTTCGTGCACGCCTCCCTTATCTTGCTGATCAGCCGAATTCGCTTGCTTGGGTTAGTTCCCCTATCCGGATCGGGGCAACCTACAGCATCTAAAAGATTGGTAAAGAAGGGCCCTTCCGCATGCCGGGGTTTATGTTCAGCCTGCACATGGTAAGTCGTAATTTTGGGATGAGTCTCAGCCATCAGAAGTCGCAAGTACTCGATCGAGCGAGTCTTCCCAATGCGCGATGGCCCATAGATCAAGGCGCCTGTCGTCCTGTATCGCAAGCAGCGATTGATCAGTTCCAGGAAGGCTTGTATGGCGGGTGTCGCGATCCGATAATTGCCTGTTACGATAGGATGCATGTCCGGATCGATTGGACGAACGTGTCTCATACCCCTTGACCTCCCTAATTAGCAATACGGTTCAGATACCGCCAACGAATCCGGATGGAATAGTGAGCGGCTGCGGTTTTATCGTTTCGTTTTCTGGTCTCTTTTCTTTTTGTGCGTCTTTGTATTGCTGTTGACCGCCCTTCTCTGGCAACAAGGAGGTCGAACTTAGGCCAATACCTGAATCCGGCTCGACAATAGCGGCAGGAGCACTCGCCAGAATTCTAGTGGTCCGTTCGAGATCACTTGCTGCTCGCCGGCTTGTTCTGGCCTTCGCCCGCTTTTCCTGCATAAAGTCATCCATGAACTCATAATCTATTCGAGACTTGAGCTTGTTTCCTGCCCGTTTCCTCAGAATTTCCCGCCTCAGTTTCAGGTCATGGGCCATTTCTCCCCACATTCCTTGCGCCTTCAGGATTCCAAGTTCGGATCCATCTGGTAGAAATGCCCGTACGGTACGGAGGTCCTCGCTGTTGTAATAGATCCGCAAATCTCTTCCGAAGAGATCCGTACTGGATGCGAGTACGCTGTTTGTATAGCGGACTTGGAACAGGTTGATATGCGCACGTGTACCTTCTGCCAGATAGCCTCGTACCCGGCATCTGCGAGCCTTTTGCATCAAGCAAAGCATGCGACGCTTTGGCTCTGGTAACCAGGAGATTAGCTGGCCCTTCCCTCTTACGAGGTACTCCATCGCCTCTATTGGAGTACGGCCATTGAGCCCGTCATGCGGCGTAGCGTTGTAGATGGCAATCGACGCCTCCATCAGCTCTTCCATCTCACTCAGAGCAATGAGTAGCCGCAGATTTCCTTTAGGATCGGAGAGCGCCCGACGTACATCCTGCGGATTGGATCCAGTATAGCCCGGCAGGCGGGACGATAACGTACTTCCAATCGTTCCAAAGAATCGCTCGATATAAGGCCGATCATTGGGATGATGGGGTGGACCAGCATCTACGGCACAGCCGATGAACTCACAAAGAGCACGTACGGTGTCGTCAGCAAGGTTGGCCTTTGCATTATCAAGACGCATACGCTCCCATATCGCATAACCAAGTTCAGGCAGGCGACTGGATGGAAAGCCTCCCGACGCACCATATCCGACATTGGGTAATGCAAAGGAACGCGGCATGTGAGGGGTCAGCGCTTTTTCAATCGTTCGGATGACATCGTAGCGGCCATATTCCCGCGAGAGAACCAGGTTATAACCGAGAACTGCTCGAGTGCAAACGTCAATAATGGCCAGTAACCAGATACGCTCAATTTCGACTTCCTCTTCAAATCCCAATGGATCACGTATTACGATCTTCAGTCGTACGTCGACACGGTGCCCATCGAACTCGACCACCTGGTAGGGACGCACTGGTCCTCGTCGCACGGCGATTCCGGGATGAGGCAACCTTTTCACCCGCATGGCACCGGCTGCGCGTGCAGCTGCACCGAACTTGCTCAGCAATTCCCCTTTGACATATGCCGACAAGGTACGCATTCCCATGCGGTCTGTATTGAGCGGATAGTCGTTCCCCGTAATGCCCAGCTTTCGACACTGCGTAATGAAACCTGCATGCAGATGGCCAAGATTTCTTAGCCGTAACTTCAGTTTCCCGTCGGTGCCAATTTGATCGAGTACGACTGCGCGTTGCTCAAGTTTCCCATTCAGCCACGTTGCCAGCGTTGGATAGCGTTCAAGCAGAACTTTGAAGGCGCCGGCATAACCGCCCTTGGTTCCCGCATGCACCGACAAGAACTCTGCGGTACGAGTATAAGGATCGATACGCCGGCTCTTTAGCAGAGCACGGTACCCATAAATTTGCCCATCCTCCGCTTCCGTCAAACATCGGTCCAGCAACCAATACAATTGCCGGCTATGCACTCCGGTTCGCTTTCCAATCTCACGTAACGGTGTTCCGGCGATATAGAGCTCTATCGCCGTGGAGCGCGCAACGAACACTATTCTTTTCTCTGCCGGTATTGCATGGTGGTCGACCGCGGGCCAGATGCTTGTGTCTATTTCGAGGAAACAGTTTCGCCTTCGATTCATGACTTGTCCTTCACCGGTTCGAACCGGGTTAGAAACGACAGCGGCTCGGTGAGGAGTTGTGGTGCTCGCAATTGGCCTCGATGAAGCAACGTGAATATCGCTCCACGTACGATAGTGGGCTCCGAAGTGGCCAATTCTCTTTCAATGTGCGAGAGCTGCATTGGCTCTGTGATCAGCTTTTCTATCGACTTCAACAGCGTATCTGCTACGAGTCCCCGGCAGGAAGTAATGATGGGAAGGATGCGTTCCCAATTCTCTATCCAAACCTGTGCAGCAGCGAGCTCGTTCTGCGAAATCGTCTTGACCGCGTAATAGGCCTTGGCAAGCGTGGTGTTCTGTACCGAACACTCCTCGCCTATGATTAATAGCGTCTCCTGGTCACCTTGCTTGATCCAGAAATCAACGAGCAGTTTTTCGTTGTCTATTTCGAGGAATGCTGGGCGTTCGCAGTAAGTCTGTATCGACGGGTCGGCTTCCAGGCAGACCCACTGACCATAGGCCGCCTCGCCAAAGCATTGGACTCGCCGATCGAGTTTGAGCCCATAGATCTCAATACGCCGTGAGCCACGCGGGCGAGCCATTGAAACTGGGGCATGGAAGCTTGTTGTCAGTCTCGTCATTCCGACAACGTACGCCTTGGTTGGAAAAACCAAAGCTACGAATAGCCAAAATTACTTCCCTCTGCTACCAAGCGTCAAAATTACTTTCCAAAGTACGCTAGTAAATTTGACTACAAATTCTGGATCTCAGAGGGAAGCGGCGAAAAAAGTGCAGTCAAAATTACTTTCCTCTACGATACCGACGGTAACGTCTATAATGCGCAGCACGGAGCGGGCGAGATTGCAATCTTTGACAAACATGGCTTTTCTTATGGCGCGATCCCATTGCCCAAAGACGCGGGCCTTGGAACGACAAACATGACATTTAACGACGAATTTGTATGTTACCGAGTCACTGACGGACGTGGTTTGGCGGGTGCAGGTAAAGACCAAGAGAATAGTTTCTCATCAATAGCTATCGCCAGCGCGAAAATGCCAATAGCCCTGCGCACCATCGGCACATAACGCTGCACGGCACGAGGCTGACCCACCACGCGAAAGACACAACGCTCTGAGACAGCAAAGCGTTCCTGCGGCATGCACACGGCACGACGGAGTCGCTCGGGACTTACCAGTTTCCCGAAGCGACTTCCTTGAGCATGGCCTTATTCAGTGACAGGTCGGCTAGCAACTACTTCAATTCGATCAAACCCTGTCACCAAGGCATCGTTACGGCGCCTCAAGAAGAATTCGCGATGTCTCGTATGGGGCAGTAATCATAAGATTATGACCGGTTTTGAGCTCAATGTAATTCCAGCCTGGATCTTTTCGCACCTTTTCCGCAAACTGGCCGAACGATCCCGTAGACCTACCAGTGCAAAGTACGTAGGTACGCGGCATTTTTAGGTGTGCGTTCTTTGTCAGCCGTACCGGCTGGGCAAAGGTCTGGAATGACTGTTGACTAAGGCGTGCCTTAACCCATTCAATGTCTTCCTCCTTTTCTAAACCGAGCAGGTGAATAGGTAATGGTGCGGCAATGCCAGTTTCCAGACCTAATTTCAGAGACGCCTCGCGTCGATCGGAGGACTGGTAATCCAGCAGTCTCTTACCATCCTCTGGCAAGAAGGCATCAAGGTAGACGATACTCCTCAACCGATGCGAAACACGTTCGGATACACCGGTGATCACCATCCCAGCGTAGCTATGGCCTACGAGTACCACGTCATTAAGATCCTCCATGTCCAAATACGCAACTACATCCTGTATGTGAGTATCAAGATCAATGCCGCGGTTGTGTAAATGAGCACGATCACCCAATCCTGTTAATGTTATGACGTGAACATTATGTCCCTCAGCATATAACAGTGGTATCACTTTTTTCCAACACCAGCCACCGAGCCAAGCGCCGTGAACAAGCAAGTAATTACGCTTGCTTCGGACACCTGAATGCGACTGCCCAATACTCGCCGTTGTACACCCACCCAAAGCCAGCGCTGCGGCAGTGGCCGTGCTCGATTTGATAAATGTTCTGCGTCTATTAAGGACCATCCGCTCACCTTTTTGGAATAGGTTATCAAAGAGTGAAATATTCAAGTTAGGCCACTATCCGCCCGCTGCAGCGGCTTGCGCCTGCACGGTTTCGTTGGCCGACGTGGTGGTCGGAACGAAGGCATCGCAGTAGAACGCATCAGGATCCAAGCCGCCCGCATGAACGAATTCATGGCGCGCCGCGTTGATCATCGCCGGAGCGCCGCAGGCATAGACTTCGTGACTGCTCAGTGAGGGGATATCGGCCATCACGGCCTGATGCACAAGGCCGGTTCTGCCGGTCCAGTCGTCCGATGGTTGCGCATCAGACAGCACGGGCACGAAGCGGAACCAGGACAGCTGGCTTTCCCATTTGCGCGCAAGATTCATCTTGTAGAGATCCTGCGGACGCCGCGCTCCCCAGTAGAGCACCATGCTGCGTTCGCTCTTGGCCTTGATCGCGTCCTCGATAATGGACTTGATCGGAGCGAAGCCGGTGCCGCTGGCCAGCAGCACAATGGGTTTGCCGCTTTCGCTTCCGTCTTCATTCCCGCGTAGGAAGAAGTCGCCGTAAGGAATCGACAGTTCAAGCTGCTCGCCGGCAGCAAGGCCCTGCTCCATCCTCTGCGAAAATCTGCCACCGGGCACATGGCGTATATGCAGCTCGACGCTGTCGTTCTGGTGCGGAGGATTGGCCATCGAGTAATGCCGGAAACTGCCGTCTTCGAGCTTGACGCTCAGGTACTGGCCCGCCTTGAATTTGACGCGCGTACCCGCTGGAAAGCGCAGTTGCAGAATGGTGACGTCGGGCGCCGCACGGGTCATCCGATATACCTTGGCCTTGATGGTCTTGATCGCATTCTTGTCGATCTTGCGCACTTCGCGCACTTCCACCGAGACATCGGAGCATGGATGCGCCTGGCAAAGCAGCACATGGCCGCTCTTTTCCTCTTCCGCGGTTAGGCCACCTCCAAGCCCCCCCTGCACCTTGCCCGAAACGACACGTCCGCGGCAGCTGCCGCAGATGCCGCTGCGGCAGGAATAAGGTATTTCATAGCCTGCGGCGAGCGCGCCGTCGAGCACGGATGTGGCCGGCTCGCACGAGAACTCGATGCCATGGCCCTCAAGCTGGATCGTATGAGACATGACGCTGACCTTTCATTTCTGGTGATTGAGTTGCCTGCTTGTCCGCCCTAGTGCGGCATACCGGCAAGCATGCGCGCGGTGCGGATCGTCGCCTTGGGATCGGCAATGCCCTTCCCCGCAATGTCATATGCGCAGCCGTGGCCGACGCTGCTGAACAGAATGCCGGCACCGACCGACAAGGCGCTGGCAGTCAGCGGGCTCAGGAGCTTGATGGGAATATGTCCCTGGTCGTGGTACATCGCCAAGTACACATCATGCCTGCGCTGCGACAGCATCAGGTCCGCACCGGCCGGGCCGTCGACCGAATAACCCATCTCACGCAGGCGTTGAACTGCCGGAACATTGATCAATTGATCGTCGCTGCCGAACAAGCCGTCTTCGCTCGCGTGCGGATTGATGCCGAACACGCCGAGCTTCGGTTGCGCGATGCCGAGCGCCCTGGTGGCTTCAATGACCGCAACGGCGGCATTGACCACCAGCTGGGTATTGATCCGGTCGAGCGCGCCGTGAAGGCGCTCATGCAGCGTGACGTGCCCGATTCTCAATTCGGGCGATACGAGCAGCAGGAAAACGTGCTCTTCCGGCGTGCGGGTCAATTCCGCGATGAGACCGGGATAGCCCGAGAAACGGATGCCGGCGCGGTGGATGGCCGTTTCCGAATGCGGACAGCCGATCACCGCATCGACTGCGCCCTGCCGTGCGAGTCCGACAGCCTCGCGGACATAGCTGACGATGGCCGTGCCGGCCTCGGCAAGCGTCTCGCCCGGGCAGAATGCCGTCTGCGGGAGCGCCGGAACATCGACGAAAGGCAGCACCGGACCGCTATGCGCTGCACCTGGCTCGAACCTGACCGGACGCAGCTGCGGCGCATACCGCTCGGCATGATGGCGCACCAGATACTCGTCGCCGACCAGCACCAATTCCACCGCGCCCTGCAATTCGGCCGCCGCCTTGACGGCGATTTCCGGGCCGATGCCGTTGGGTTCGCCAAACGCAATCGCAATACGCTTCATCGCAGCTCCTTTACAGAGGGATCACGAGTAGCGTGTCGATGTTGGTGCTGTCACACACTACGACACGCTCGGCGAACTTGAGACTGCCATTTCCATCGACAATAACACGATCAAGGTAACGTCCTGTCGCGAAGACCATGGTCTCGCCGCCGCGCATGATCCGCATCACGATGAACGGAGTTTCCACCGAAGCCAGCCTGTCATCGTTTTCGACGATGAACGGAATGCCGATGATATGGCGGTAGCGCTGCTCCTCATAGATGTTGGCTTCCCGCATCGCCACAATGCGGTCTTGCAGCATGCCGCGCGTATCCGCATATACCATGCCGGCCTGCATGCCGGCGTCGTGATTGTCCGCGGTGGTGATGAGGTAAAGGCATTTTTCCTGGAAATAATCGGGCCATTGCTCAAGCTGGTCGTTATCGATGCAGCGGGCATAGGCGGCATTGAGTGCGGAAAGCTTTTCTTGCGTGATCGTGCTCATGCGCTCAGATCTCCATGTAGCTGCGGTAGGCGTTCCAGAAACCTCGCACCGAGGCTTCGGTGGTTCGGTTTTCTTGAGTTTCGATGCTATCGCCTCCCATCTTCAGGATCGCCTTCTCCCGGCTCGCGCCTGCAATCCCTCGCTGCACGAAACCGCCGACTGCGCCGTCCTCCATCGAGACGAAACCGGCAGAACCGGTCAGGTTCAATTGCTTGAGGCGCATGCGGCGCAGTTCGGGCGTATCGTCCTCGAAGCCGAAGTAAGTCCAGTTCAACACGGTCTTGTCGATGCCGGTCGGCAGGATCTGCCGGATCGCGAGCGTATTCTGGATCTGCGCCAGCACGAAGCCGGGGAATACCGACAGGATCTGCAGCGTGACGCCGTCGCCGAACTCGTCGCAGCCTTCCAGCATGGTCGGGTCGGCCAGCTTCAGGCTCTCCATGTCCGAACGCAGCTTTTCGGCCGCATACTCGCTATCGGTCTGCGGCTTGTGATCGATCTTCGACCAGCTGATATGGTGCGCGCCGGTTTCGCTGATCACCACGCCACCCTTCTGCGACAGGCGGTTCAGCTTGAAGGTGGTGAAGAAGACATGCAGCAGGCTGGCATGATAGGAATCCTTCACGTTCTCGATATACAGCTTCCAGTTGTTCGGGATGGTCTGCTTGAAGCGGCCCAGGATTTCCACCGGCTTGTGCATCACGCGTTCGATCTTCTGCAGGATCTCGTCGCCGAGATATTCCTCGATCGGAGGCACATCGTCATCGAAGCTGCCGAACACCAGGCCGGCCACGACGGCGGTGCGAAGCTTGCGCGGCGCGTGTTCTTCCTTGCAGAAGTCCGGAGGCATGCCGCCCTTGCCGTTGACGCCCTGTTCGAATGCGACGCCCTTGAGATTGCCTTGCAGGTCGTAGCGCCACGCATGGTAGACGCAGGTGAAGTCTTTTTCATTACCGCTGTCCTTCAATGCGATTAGCGCGCCGCGATGCGCGCAGCGGTTCTCGAACGCATAGACGTCGCCCTCCTCGTCGCGCACGACGATGACGGGCACTTCGCCGACGAAGGTGGTGCGGTAATCGCCGTTGCTCTGGATCTCGGCCTCAAGGCAAAGATAATTCCATGTCGAGCCGCCAAACACGCGTTCCTGTTCCTGACGATAGACGCGCTCGTCCTGATACACCCAGTACGGGACTTCCGTCAGACCGGGTTCCCAGGTCGCGCTGCTTGTGCGCATGTCATGCAGTTTCACTTCCATCTCGTTCATCCTCGTCGATTGTCTAACGTCTGCCGAACCATCAATTCATCGTCACGCCGGCGCTGTCGATCACTTTTTTCCAGCGCACGCGCTCGTTCATCACGAAGTCCTTCATTTCAGCCGGCGAGTTTCCGACGATTTCCGCGCCCTGCTCAAGAAATTTCTGCTGTACGTCCTTCTGCTTCAGGATGTCCTTGATGGCGCCGTTGAGCTTCTGTGTGATTTCAGCTGGCGTGCCGGGCGGCGCAGCCATAGCAAAGAAGGTTGACGCGTTGAATCCCGGAAGCACCGACTCTGACAAGGTCGGCATATTGGGAAGCAAGGGGCTGCGATTGGCGCTGGCCACCGCCAGGATTCTGGCCTTGCCGGTTTCATGCAGTTTTGACATCGATGCGATATTGTCGAAGAAGACGTCGACCTGTCCCCCCATCAGATCGGTCAACGCCGGCGCCGTGCCTTTGTATGGCACGAAGGTGTACTTCGTTCCCGACTGCGTCGCGAACATCGAAGCCGTCAGATGCGATGTCGTACCGTTTCCCTGCGTGGCCACCGTGACCATTCCGTCCTCCTTCTTAGCGTAAGCGATGAAATCTTTCGCCGTCTTCACCGGAAGATTGGCGCGTACGGCCAGCACATTGGGTACGGTCGCAAGCACCGTGACCGGCTCGAAGCGCGCGGGGTCGAAGGGCAGAGACTTGTACAGGTACTGATTGATCGCCAGCGGCGCCGGCGGCGTTGCAAGCAGGGTATAGCCGTCCGGCGCCGCCTTCGCAACGGCTTCCGCGCCGATGTTTCCGCCGGCGCCCGTGCGGTTTTCAACGATCACAGGCTGTCCCCATTTGTCGCTCAATTTCTGGGCGATGATGCGCGGCAGAATATCGGCAGTACCGCCCGCCGGGAAGTTGACGATAATCTTGATCGTCGCTTTCGGATAGCCTTCGGCCGGGTTGGCGAATGAGGCTGCAGCGCCGGCGGCAAGAACAACGCCGGTCATTAATTTGGATATTGCGTGCTTCATGTCTCCTCCATGTCTTGGCAACCCTTGCATTTGCGCTTCGGTCAATCTCAATGACGCAGAATTTACCACACGTCGATCAAAACGGGGGTTATTTTGGATATAATGTTCGCATATCGAACAATCCACACGAATTTATCGCATGACGGACATTGAACTTGATCTTGATAAAGAATTTGTGGCCGGGCTGGAAAAGGGCTTGATGATCATCGAGGCTTTTGCATTGAACAATGGTCCTCTCACCATCAGCGAGGCCGCAAAAATTACCGGCCATTCACGCTCTTCTGCGCGTCGTTCCCTCATTACCCTGGAGCGCTTGGGTTACCTTGAAACGGACGGCAAGCAGTTCCGGCCGGCGCCGCGCTTGTTGCGCCTGGCGCATGCGTATGTCGCTGCGTCGCCATTGGCAAAACTGGTTCAGCCTTCTCTGGAAGCCCTGAGCGAACGTACTCAGGAGCCGAGTTCCTTCGCGGTTCTTGACGGCTCCGATGCTGTGTTCGTAGCGCGTGCGGCCGCAAGGCGGAGCCTGTCCGGCGGGCTCTGGATCGGATCGCGCCTGCCGGCTTACTGCACTGCGACAGGGCGGGTACTGCTCGCTGCGTTGCCGGAAGGCGAGGCACTGCAGAGACTGCAGCGGATGATGCGTCAAAAACTCACGCCGAATACGCAGACTGAAATTCCCGCTCTGATGGAAGAACTTGCCCGCGTCCGTGCAAAAGGCTATGCGTTGAACAATGAAGAGTTGGAACTCGGCGTTCGATCCATTGCCGTACCCATCCGCAATGCTGCAGGCAAGACGCTTGCGTCGGTCAGCCTCGCTACGGCGGCGTCGCGGCGAACCGCCGACAACATGATCGATACGCTGCTGCCCGAACTGGAGAGCGTACGGCGGATGCTCGGTTTCCTCATTTGATGCGCATTACCAGCCGCTTTCATTCAGATTCAATAACTCGCACTTTAAAAAGTCCAGCAAGGCACGCACATGCGGCACATGTGCTCTCGCCTTTGGAATCCATGCCCGTAGCCAGAGATCCGGTACAGGATATTCGGTGAGAATCGGTACGAGATGTCCTGCTTCAAGTGCAGGGGCAAGAATCACTTTCGCGAGTATGGCCACTCCCTTGCCTTCGCGCGCGGCGGCCAACAGCATATGGCTGTTGTTGGAGGAGAACTTGGACTTTCCTTCCACGACGAGACGTTTCTCGCCACTTTCAAAAGTCCATGCCGCTCCCGACGGTCCGAAAATAAGGCAATCATGGTGTGCTAAGTCATTCGGATGACAAGGCGTCCCGCGCGCCGACAAATACGATGGCGACGCGCAGGCCAACCGCGGATAAATGCACAATGGCTCCTCAACGACCCCCGTGTACACCTCTGGCAAGGCACCGATCGCGATATCAAAACCTTCATCGGCAGGATTGACTGATCTGTCGAGCGTCTGCACATTCAGGCTCACACCTGGATGCTCTTCCTGAAATGTGATCAGTATCTTGGCGAGATAATTCGCTCCCAGGGTCGTTGGTACTTTCATGCGGATGCTGCCGATCAATTCGGAGTTCGAAGTAGATACCCCTCGCATTAAATCATCCAGCTCGTTCACCAAAGTCCGGGCTTTCGGGAGAAACAGCTTACCGGCGTCCGTCAACTCCACTCTCCGTGTCGTCCGCGTGAGAAGCGTAGTCTTCAGCCGCCATTCGAGCTGATCGACACGTTTTGTCACTACCGATGGTGCCACACCGATTGCCCGTCCTGCCGCTGTAAAGTTTCCCGTCCTAGCGGTTTCCAGAAACGCTTTCAGATTCAACAAAGTATCCATCCATGCTCCAACCAAGCATTTCTAAGATCCAACGGTCTTGCCTGCTTAGCGAAATCATATAACGGAATGCCCAGCTATTTCCCTCATTTTGGAAAAAGTCCTCGCGCAAACTGGCTTATTCCCCACCTTATCAATGAAGATTACCATCCTCTTCATTGCTGGTCCTCACCAAAAGCACACCGCAGCAATTACGAGATGAAGGAGACTTTCATGTGGAAAACCATGTTCAAGAGCGCTGGCTGTGTTGCAGTTCTTATGCTTGCCTCTACACAACAAGCTGTCGCGCAAGAGGCTGCCTACCCAACCAAGCCGGTAAGGATCATTGTTTCGTTTCCACCCGGCGGAACCACTGACTCGATTACCCGCATCATTGCAGGCAAGCTCAGCACAAAATGGGGTCAGCCCGTTATTGTGGAAAATCGGCCAGGCGCTGGTGGCAACATTGCTGCGCAAACAGTGGTCAACGCCAGTCCGGATGGCTACACGCTATTGTCCAGCGCTCCTGGACCGCTCACCATCAATTTCAATATCTTTAAAAACCTGAATTTTGACGCCCGAAGGCTTGTGCCTGTGGCCATGGTCGCCGACATGCCGAACGTGCTCACTGTCGGTCCGACCATCAAGGTGCGAACCCTGGAAGAACTGCTGACGCAGTTGAAGCAGAATCCCGGAAAGGTAACGTATGCGACTCAAGGCAATGCCACCACATCGCATTTGACCGCTGAATTATTTCAGTCAATGACTGGCACAAAGATGCTGCATGTTCCTTATAAAGGTTCGACGCCTGCATTAACGGATTTGATCGGCGGTCAGGTGGATCTCATTTTCGACAACATCACGACGTCCCTGCCCTTCTATAACCAGAAGCGGGTCAACATTCTCGCCGTCGCATCCAAGGAACGCCTCGCAACCTTGCCGAACGTGCCAACGGCGGCCGAAGCAGGACTCAAGAACTTCGAATCCGCAACCTGGGTCGCTTTCGTCGCTCCGCCCGGCACACCGGCCGCAGTTGTTGACAAGATCAATAAGGGCGTCAACGAAAGTCTCAAGGAACCCGACGTTCAGAGGCAGTTTGCAGACCTTGGCGCTCAAACCACCGGAGGCACGCCGGCACAAATGGCGGCTTTCCTCAAAAGCGAGACCGCCAAGTGGCAGAAGGTGATCGAGACCGCAAAGATCACGGGCGAATAACGCTAGATTCAGATCCTGCATGCAGTCGGAGACAAGACCGTGAACCAGATGACAGAAACCGGCGCGCTCACTTCAGCGAACACCATTTCGGTTGCCGAGGCCTACCTTTCCCTTCTACACGACCGAGGTATCGATTTCCTGTACGTCGGTGCCGGCACCGATACTGCTCCCGTGATCGAAGCCTATTCGCGTGCGGAAGAAGCAGGGCTGCGCTTTCCTGCACCGATTCTGGCCGTTCACGAGAATCTCGCGGTAGGCATGGCCCACGGTTACACCATGCTGACCGGGCGCCCTCAGGCCGTTATGCTGCATGTGACCGTGGGGGCCGCCAACGCAGTCTGCGCAATCATGAATGCCGCCAGGGCGCAGATCCCCGTGCTGTTTACCGCAGGGCGCACGCCATTGCTGGAGGAGGGCCGCCTCGGTGCCCGAAGCCATGAGGTCCACTGGGCCCAGGAAATGTATGACCAGGGCGGCATGCTGCGCGAACTGGTGAAGTGGGATTACGAACTACGCGACGGCACAAATGTCGAGCAAATCATCGATCGCGCTCTTGGCATCAGCATGACCGAACCACGAGGCCCTGTCTATCTCACCCTGCCGCGCGAAGTGCTTGCTCAGGAAAAGAAAGGCTGTCGCCTGAGAGGCTCCTACCTCGCCGCCACGAGCCCGCATCCAGCCCCTCATGCCGTTACAGCTGTAGCGCGCGCCTTGATTGAGGCGAAGATGCCTGTGTTCGTCTGCACCAATACCGGTGCCAATCCAGCCACGGTCGCGCTGCTGCAGGAGATCGCCAATCGCTTCGGCATAGGCGTGGCGGAAAACAAGCCGCGCTATATGTGCTTTCCGTCTGACCATCCGCTGCATCTCGGATTCGACATGGCCAGCGTTTTCCGCGAAGCCGACGCCCTTGTTTTTCTCGACTGCGATGTTCCCTGGATTCCTGCACTCTTCCAACCGAACGAGGATACCTTCATCGCGCAGGTCGGTCCGGATCCGCTTTTCGGCAACTACCCGGTCCGCAGCTTCCGGTCCGATGTGGCCATTACCGCAAGCTCGCAGTCCTTCCTGGAAGCGCTCATCCCTGCCTTGGCCGAGGCGGGCGGTGAACCTCGACAATCGGTACGACATGCTGCCGCAGCGTCGCAAAGCAGGCATATGCGCCAGGCGGTTGCATTGCGGGAGCAGGGAGACCGCGCCAAAGGCGGCCCGATCACCAAGCTTTTCCTGTCGCGCTGTTTGCAAGAGGTCAAGTCGGAAGATGCCATCATCGTCAATGAATATCCCGCGATGCGGGAACAGATGGCGTTCAATCAACCCGGCACCTTCTTTCAGCTCCCCTCTTCCGGCGGACTCGGCTGGGGAATGCCCGCGGCGCTCGGCGTGCAACAGGCTGCGCCAGACAAGGTTGTCATTGCCGTGCTGGGAGACGGGGCCTATCTCTTTGCCAATCCGGCCGCGTGTCACCAGGCAGCCGACATGCTGAGGCTGCCACTGCTGACCGTCATCTTCAATAACGAGTCTTGGGACGCCGTTCAGAAAGCCGCGCAGGGTATGTATGCCAACGGACACGCTGACCAACAACTCAAAAAGCGAGGTCACGCGCCGATCTCTTCGTTGAAGCCGTTGCCGGATTTCGAGAAGTACGTCGAAGCATCCGGCGGCTATGGCGAGCGCGTCACCGAGAGAGACCAATTAATTCCAGCGCTGCTGCGCGCTCTCCATGCCGTTCGACATGAAAAGCGGCAGGCATTGCTGAATGTAATGGGCGTCTGAGTCAGAAGGAACTGCTATGAGCGTCGAAATCATGAATACAGCAGCAACCGCCGAAGCCGGACTAGCGGACAACCGGGGACAGTCGCATGACACGCTACTGACCTTTCCACATACCATCAACGGCAAACCGGTAGCGGGTTCCGCATTCTTTGAAGTCATCAATCCATCGACGGCGCAGGCATTCGCGCGCTGCCCGGATGCGACGCAGGAAAATCTGCAACAAGCGGTAGAGGCCGCACGTGGTGCGTGCTACTCTTGGGCGACTTTGTCTTGGGAGGAGCGCCGGCGGCATCTGCTGGGCCTTGCCGCCGCAATCAGAGACCATCGAGAGGAACTAGCACGGCTCATCACATCCGAAAACGGAAAGCCGATCGCACGTGCCCGCGACGAGGTCGAGCGCTCTGCCTCTCAGATGGAGAGACTCGTGACGCTGCAGGTGGAAGATGTCGTGCTGCGCGACGATGCACAAGGCCGCATCACGATGCGCCACCGCCCACTAGGAGTTGTCGGCGCGATCACCCCCTGGAACATGCCGCTGGTGCTCTGTGTACCGAAGATTGCACATGCTTTATATACAGGCAACACCGTCATAGTGAAGCCGTCGCCCTACACCCCGATGTCTGCGCTTCGGCTCGGCGAGATCGCCTGCGATCTGTTTCCGGCCGGCGTACTCAACATGCTAGCGGGTGGCAATGATCTGGGGCGCTGGCTGACCGAGCACTCCGGAATCGACAAGATTTCCTTTACCGGTTCCGTGGCGACCGGCAAGCGCGTCATGGCCAGCGCGTCGGCCACGCTCAAGCGGGTGACCTTGGAGCTGGGTGGCAACGATGCTGCCATCGTCCTTGATGACGTCGACGTCGACGCCGTCGCGCCAAAACTATACGCCGCCGCATTCGGTAACAGCGGCCAGATCTGTATGGCGATCAAGCGGCTCTTCGTGCAAAGATCGATCTACCCCAGCCTGTGCGAAGCCATGGCAAGGATTGCGAAAAACACCATTGTCGGCGACGGTTTCGATCCCACGGTACAACTTGGACCGGTGCAGAACGCAGCACAGTACCGCATCGTGCTAGACATGCTGGACGATGCCCGGAAACAGGGCGCCCAATTCCTAGCGGGCGGCCATGCCCTCAATGGCCCAGGATATTTCATCGCCCCGACCATCGTTACCAATGTCGCTGAAGGCATGCGCCTGGTCGATGAAGAGCCCTTCGGTCCTGTACTGCCGATCCTGCCGTTCGACAATGTCGACGACGCGATCGTCCGTGCCAACAATACCCGTTACGGCCTGACGGGATCGGTTTGGACCAAAGATCTCAAACGTGGGGAAGCACTGGCAAACCGATTGGAAGCCGGCACAACGTGGGTCAATCAGCATGTCGGACTGGACGCCTGTATTCCATTCGGCGGCGCCAAGGAATCCGGTATCGGCTGCGAATACGGAGTCGACGGGTTGAAGGCGTACATGCAGGCCACTGCCATCAACGTTCCTGTGCATTGATAACGCTGAGGTTCGAAAACGGATCGAACAACACAACTGGATGCAGGCGCAGTTGTTGCGGGGAACACAGCACCTGCTCGTCTGCGGTCAATAAAGCAGTAAGTTTTTTAGAGAGAGCATTATGGATACCAAGGTAATCGATACATCTGCATTGCAAAAGCGCGAGGATTGGCCTGAAGGCCAGCTTACACGTGTGCCCTTCTGGATCTACCAAGACAAATCGGTGTATCAGAAGGAACAGCGCAACATTTATCAGGGTGCGGTGTGGAATTATCTATGCCTCGAAGCCGATCTGAAAAATGCTGGGGATTTTGTGAGCACGTTCGTGGGCGAAACACCGGTCGTTGTCTCCCGTGACAATGACGGCGAGATATATGGCTTCGAGAACCGTTGCTCCCATCGCGGTGCGCTGATTTGCTTGGAGAACGCTGGCAATGCGCAAAACTTCAATTGCGTCTATCACGCCTGGTCGTATGACCTGCAGGGCAACCTGAAAGGCATCGCCTTTGAAAAAGGCGTCAACGGGAAAGGCGGGATGCCCGCCAGCTTCTGCAAGGAAGAGCATTCTCCGCGCAAGATGCGCATTGCGACGACCTGCGGTCTGGTATTCGGCAGCTTCAGCGACGACGTTCCTGACATCGAGGATTATATCGGCGAGCCCGTCCTTGCACGCATCCGACGCATCATGAACAAGCCGGTCAAAGTCCTCGGCCGCTTCTCCCAAGCTCTCCCCAATAACTGGAAGCTGTATTACGAAAATGTTAAGGATTCGTACCACGCCAGCCTGCTTCACCTATTCCTGACGACGTTCAACGTCAACCGCCTGACCCAGAAAGGCGGCTTGATCGTATCCGAGGATGGGGGCAATCACGTCAGCTATTCGATGATCGAAGAAGGCTGGCAGGCCGATACCGAGTATCGTGAACAGGGCATCCGTTCGGAGAGTGACAAGTACCAACTGCACGATCCGGGTTTTCTCACAGGCACCGATGAATTCGGCGACGGTATTACGCTGCAGATCCTGACCGTATTTCCGGGCTTTGTCATGGGGCAGATCTGGAACAGCGTGGTGGTAAGGCAAGTGCTGCCCACCGATGTGGATGCGACCACGCTCAACTGGACCTATATCGGCTTCGAAGACGATACGCCGGAAATGATCCGCAATCGCATCAAGCAGTCCAATCTGGTCGGCCCTGCTGGACTGGTATCCATGGAAGACGGTTGCGTCGGCGGCTTCGTGCAGCGTGGCGTCGTCAGCGCGGGTGACGAGTCGGCAATTCTGGAAATGGGCGGCGACTCCACCTCATCGCAGGATACCCGAGCCACCGAGGCCGCTGTACGCGGGTTCTGGAAGACCTATCGCAACCACATGGGGATCTGACATGAAGCCGTCCGACCTGTTGTTTTCAATCAGCCTGCTCAACTCTCAGTACGCACACACCATCGATACTGACCACCTCGAAGAATGGCCGGATTACTTTACTGATGACTGTCTCTACACCATCACATCCTTTGATAACCACGCCAAGGGCTTGGAGACGGGCATTGTCTACTGCGATTCCAAAGGCATGCTTAAAGACCGTGTATCAGGCCTGCGCGAGGCCAATATTTACGAGGAGCACCGTTATAGGCATCTCGTCATGATGCCCACGCGTGCGGAAGCCGTCGACGGCGTCGCGAAATCGGAAACCCCGTTCGCGGTGTATCGGATCATGCGTGACGGACGTACTTCCCTGTTCGTCACCGGTTTCTACCAAGATGAATTTAGAACAGGCAGCGACGGCACACTGAGGATTGCAAAGCGTATCGTTGTCTGCGACAGCTCGGTCTTCGATACGCTACTCGCAATACCGCTATAAACGAGGAGTAATCATGTTTAAAATAGACTTGCCTCAGAGCGGCATGTCCTATGACTGCAAGGACGACGAAACGGTTCTTGACGGCGCGATGCGCGCCGGCCTCGAATTTCCCTACTCCTGCCGATCCGGTGTATGTGGCAGCTGCGAGGGCGATGTTGTGGCGGGCGAGTATGCCATCGCCGGCCGCACTGGCGACGATCGCGGTCATTGCGGTCCGTCCGAGCGCGTCAAGCTGTGCAGGGTAAAGCCCTGCTCAGATATGGTTCTGCATCCGCGCGAAGTCCGCAAGCTGGATCCCAATGCACATAAAACCGTCAAGGCAAAGGTATACAAGATCGCCAAGGCAGCGTCGGAAGTGATGATCCTGAAACTGCGCTTTCCCGCAGGCACCCGAGTCAAGTTCAAGGCTGGCCAGTATCTGAAGGTGATGTTGGACAACGGTGAGGAGCGCAGCTTCTCGATGGCGAACCCGCCGCACCAGAACGACGGCGTGGAACTGCATATTCGGTACCTAAAAGGCGGCTTATTTTCCGAGCTTCTGTTCAACTCGGTCAAGGCTGGGGATACGTTGACGGTGCGCCTGCCGTTCGGCGACTTTTACCTGCGTAAGACTGAGGCTCCAATCGTGTTCGTGGTTGGCGGCACGGGCTTTGCTCCGGTGAAATCGATAATCGAAGATATGAAGAAAAATAATGTGCGACGGCCCGTCCACCTGTACTTCGGCGCACGCACGCCAGAACTGTTGTACATGAACGATTTGTGTAATCAATGGGCGCAGGATATTCCCGATTTCAGCTACATCCCGGTGGTGTCCGACGCGCTCCAGGACTGGAATGGGCGTTCCGGACTTGTTCACAACGCAGTGCTCGAAGACCTCCCTAATCTTGCAGGGCATGAAGTGTACGCGTGCGGGGCGCCCGGCATGATTACCGCGGCAAGGGAAGCATTTGAAAACATCGGCGGGATGGCGCATGACGCATTCTTTGCCGATGCTTACATCCCGGCAATGGAACTGGCACCTTCAGTGATAGCTGAGGCGGCGTGAGCAAGGTCTGCAACAATCAACCACCATATGGCCGTATGCTGGCAAAGCGCTCGGACAATGAGCATCAGCCATACAAGATGCAGTACGGGCGGTGACAACCGCCCTCTATAACATTCAATAAGAGGAGAGAACGCAATGAAATCGGCATGGACAGCGCTCGCATTGGGAGCGGCATTCGCGCAAGGAACGGCATTGGCACAAACGGCTCCAGGCAATGGCGTCACGATCTACGGCCGGTTGGATGTGGTCGTCGATGCCGTCCGCTTTTCGTCCACGCCGACCACTACTTCCGCAAACGCCCGGTATTTGTCTACGGACACGTCGTATTGGGGCGTACGCGGCACCGAAGACCTCGGCGGTGGCTGGCGCGCGCAATTCAAGCTGGAGAACGGGTTCAGCGTCGATACCGGTGCGTTAGGCAGCGCGACAGCATTTTGGAACCGGGAAGCGTTGGTTGGCGTCGGACACAGTCAATACGGTACTGTTTTGCTGGGAAGTCAATACGGGCCGGCGTTCTGGATTACGGCGAAGGTCGACCCGTTCCAGCGCTCGGGCAACGGCGCGTTGTTTAACCTGCTGCAGGCAAATGCCGGCAATGCCCAGCGTGGCTATCGCCTGGTGCAGGACAATGCCGTCCAGTATATATCGCCCACGTTCGCGGGCTTCACCGGTCGGGTTCTATATGGACTGAGCGAACGCCCATCGGAACCGCGGGACCTTGGGGAATTTAAGTCATTTGGGCTGGAATACGCACAGGGGCCATTTTATGCCGGCCTTAGCTATGAGGACGAAGGCGTTGCGACTGCGCCGGCAGGCGGTGAGCGGTCGAAAAAGACCTATACTCTTGGCGCAACCTATGACTTCAAGTTCGTTAAGCTTCATGGCTACTTGCTCAGGAACAAGCTGGAAGCGTCGCCGGGTGACCTTGAGGGATATCTACTCGGGTTGACCTACCCGATCGGCCGGGGTGCCATCCGTACCTCCTACGCCGCGGCAGAGGTTGATGGTGTCGCCGGCTCCAAGGCGACTGTAGCTGCTATCGGGTACACGCACGAGTTATCTAAGCGGACTACGCTATACACGGGCTATGCCCGTCTCAACAATGGTGCAACCGCAAACTTCGGCCTGTGGCCGAGTTCAAAGACCTATGGGACTGCGGCACGCGGACAAGACATCAGCAGTCTGCAGGTCGGAATCCGACACTTCTTTTGATAGCTCAAGGTTGCACGCTTTGCAGTGGACAGCAAAGCGTGCTCTTTACTGACATGCACCCTGCCCTGACTGCCGCCACGTAGACATACCTGCTATCTTCGCCAAGCGGCCGACACCGAACCCGGAGACGTTCCCAGGACAAAATGACCACGTCGATCCGACCCAACATTATGTGAAGGCCGCCATTGGAATGAAAGCCTCAACTCCTGCGCAAAATCTCATTGCGTCAACACCCGTCGTATATCTGCGCGCTGCAATCTACCTTACTGTCATCCTTTGCTTTCTGGCCTTCAAGGTCACCAGTCTGCCGATCTTTGGGCTGGCTCTGTCTGGTGCTTCGCTCTTGTCCATCGTAGTCTCGTTGCCAGTTGCAACGCCATTGGGGCGTACCATTGCCATGGTATTCGTTTCTGCAGGCGGGTTACTGCTTTGGCGAGCTGGGTTGGGCTTTCGGGAATTCATTGGTGCCTACGGACAGATGGCTTACCTTATTGCTTTGTTCGCTGTACTTCCCATACTGGCTGCACCGATCCGGCTGGGTGGTTACAGCCATGCGATCCAAAGTCTAATGCTGGGACGTGTCAAGACTAAGTTTTCGCTGAACTGCATCACGACATCAATGGCGTACTTATGTGGTTCATTCGTCAGTATGGCCGCCATCCCGATCATGATGGCGTGTATGCGACCTGTCGTTGACAATTTTCCACTACGCAGCGAGCAACGTTTCATGACTGTGTCTGCCATATCCGGATATGTCCTTCCGCTCTTTTGGACACCGGTATCAGGCATTGTCGGCGTGGTGTTGCAATCCCTGCGAATGGACTGGTTTTCGCTTTTCCCACTATTGTTGCTGCTTAGTCTGGTCTGTCTAGGAGTAAATTGGCTGATATTTAGCCTAATCGAAGGCAGTGAGACTTGTCCCCCAGACCAAGCACTTACAGCAGAACCGAGCGCACCGGATTCAGAATATTATTCCTCTCTTTCTGATCTGATGCAGATGGTGTTCGGGATTTTCATCCTCCTCTTATCCATCGTTGTGCTCGAACACTGGATGAGGGTTGGCTTAGTGACTGTAGTGACACTGCTTGCGATACCAGCAGCATTGATTTGGTGCATGCTGCTTGGAAAAGGCAAACGCTTTGCATCCGAAGGAAGTCGCGAATTCTTCGATCGTCTTCCGCGCATGGCAGATCAGTATGCGGTTTTCCTCAGCGCCGGCTTCCTCGCAACTGCCATTGCGCTATCGGGCACCAATCATATGGTGAACGAACTTTTCATAAAGATGAATGAAGTGATTGGGGCCCCACTTCTACTTTTGTTCATGCCTGTGATCGCGCTTGCTGTTTCCTTCGTAGGTGTGCATCCGCTAGTAGGTATTGCTTTATTGGGAGAAGCGCTACGTCCCGAAGTTCTAGGCATCTCATCGACACAGCTTGCAATTACTCTGGTCGGCAGTTCCGTTCTGACGTTTATGCTTGGCCCCTTCAGCGGCACACTGGGCTTGGTGCAGACCATCTCCAACACGTCGACCTTTCGCCTGGCGTGGTGGAACGCTCCATACGCTGCAGGCTACTTCTGCGTACTTTGTCTTTTCATACTACTCGTCTGACTTTGACGAAGACGCCAGCAGCTCTTAGAGCCCGTTTGAAAACTACTCATTTTCGAATAGACGTTTGAGAAGTAAGCTGCCCATAGCGACATATATCATTTCGCAGGAGACGTCGATGCGTCCCTCATAGTCACGTACTAAGCGCCGCCATTGCACCATCCACCCAAAGGAACGCTCGACAACCCAGCGACGCGGCGGCGGAACAAATGTGTGCTGATCCTCCAGCTTGCGCACGACTTCAACTACGAATCCAAGCATCATCGCTTCGTCGAGCAATCTGCGTCGGTCGTACGCTGCATCGGCAAACAGATGCTTGACCCACGGCCATCGCTTCTTCAGTGCCAACAGCAGCCATTCTGCTCCGGTCGAATCAGCCATGTCTGCCGGCGTTAGGTTCACCATCAACAGCCGTCCATCACTATCGACTGCAACATGTCGCTTACGGCCCCTGATCTTCTTGTTGGCGTCATAGCCCCTTGCCACGCCGCCCGGTGCTTTGATGGTTTGACTGTCGATGACCGCGGCACTGGGAGACTCTTGTCTATTTTGATTCTGACGGTCCAGCATCAAGGCAACATCATGAATGACCTTGAACAGCAACCGCCTCACAAAACGCCGGAACCACCAGTACACCGTTTGCCATGGCGGAAAGTGCACCGGCAGCATGCGCCATTCGCATCCAGAGCGCACCAGGTACCGAATGGCATTAAGCACTTCGCGCAAGTCTGTTATTCGGCGGCGACCGGTTCTGGCCGGTGAAGGCAGCAAGGGCTCAATGGCCTGCCATTCCTGATCGCTCAGATCGCTTGGGTAACGCTTGACCTTGCGTTCCTGACGGATCTGTTTGGCTCGCTGCCGCTCTGTCCACATGGTAATCCTCCATGCGATCCCAACACATCAAAGTACCAACTTACTCCTCCTTTGATGCGTTTTCAAACGGGCTCTTAGAGGTTCCCATATTTTGTTCGAGGAGGCTGCACAATCTTTGAAAGTGACTGCATAACAAGCTATGGTAATGTTTTTTATATGAAATTGCCCAAATTCTGTTTTATATTTGAAACCTTACTCTTTGGTTAGAAAGTTTTTCCATAGATGTCGCACCGTTCTCATAGGTATATCAATCAGGACAAGGATTGTTACTTATGAACAGCTTCACACATGAAGCTCAACGATATTATTCGAAGGTCCTCTTGAATCCCCCCTAGTATATTAGAACTCATTTCATAAATGGCGTCGAAGCAGAATCATGACAAGTGAGAAATGAACAAAGGCGGTGTAATGTTCGATGCAGCGGTCCCAACGTGTAATGACACGCTTAAACTTATTAAGCCAGGCAAAGGTGCGTTCGACCTTCCATCGGCTTCTGTAACGTCGCAGAGGACGACCATCCTGTGTGGCAGGCCGGAGGCGGCCCTTGCGATGCGGTGCAATCAATTCAATGCCGCGCTCTGCCAGCCTTTGATCGAGCGGATCACTGTCGTAGGCACGATCCCCAATAAGTCGTCGGGGTCGTCCCAGGGTGACGGCTTCATCGAGGGTAGCTTCGACAAGGGTGACTTCATGTGGGCTAGCAGAAGCCGTGTGCACGGCGAGTGGAAGACCATGAGCGTCTGTAATGACCCTGAGCTTCGTACCCTTGCCCCGCTTGGTCTTTCCCACTTTGGATCCCCCTTTTTCGCCACTACGAAAGTGCCGTCGATGAAGCATTCGGACAGATCAATTTTTCCTGCTTGTTCCAGGTGTCGCGCCAGTGCTTCGAGTATCTGCCTCATGACACCCGCCTTGACCCATCGGGTGAAACGTCTGAAGCATGTACAGCCAGATGGGAAGCGGTTAGGGAACCTCTGCTCTAGTCTGAAAATCGGGAGTCATGGGTCTATCATTGATCGCTATTGCGTACTGTCGATAGAATCTAGCGCCAGTTCCCCCTTCGACACCCCGGTATGCGCTGCTTTAGCGCGCCCCGGAGCGCAGCGGGCGGACTACACCCTTTGCAGCGCTGCGCACCGTCGCGCCAGGAACAGGTTCGCCAGCGCACAGGCGACATAGGTGCGCGTGGCGTTCTTCGCTATGCCGCGATAGCGCACCTTCGAAAATCCCCACAGCCGCTTGATGACCAGAAACGGATGCTCAACCTTCGCACGCGTCGTCGACTTGGTACGGTTGGCCGTGGTCTCACTCTCGGTCAGTGGCCGGTTGCGGTAAGCACGCGCTTGTGTGAAGTCCTTTGCGCGCGGCGCCTTCCTGCGTATCGTTTGTGCCTGATCCCTGTACGCGCTGTCGCCATACACACGCGTTTCGTTCCCATGCAACAGATCGGGCAGGACTTCGCTGTCGTGCACGTTGGCCGAACTTGCCGCCGCACTGTGGATCAAGCCCGTCTTGCTGTCGACCCCAATGTGCAGTTTCATCCCGAAATGCCATTGGTTTCCTTTCTTCGTCGAGCGCATTTCAGGATCGCGCTCCTTATCTGCATTCTTGGTCGACGACGGCGCAGCAATGATGGTGGCATCTACGATCGTTCCGCCCGACACTTTGATGCCTCGCTCTTGCAGCATGCGGCCGACTTCGGCGAACAGGCGCCGGCCCAGGTCATACTCTTCCAGCATGCGGCGAAAGCGCAGGATGGTCGTTTCATCGGGCACTGGCTCGCATCCCAAGTCGCTACCGGCAAAGCGACGCACACTCTCGGATTCGTACAATGCCTCTTCCAGACCCGGATCGGACAAGTTGTACCAATGCTGCAGAAAGTGTAAGCGCAGCATCTTCATCAGACCAACCGGTGGCCGACCATTGCCCGCCTTTGGGTAATACGGCATCAGCAAGTCGTGCAGCGCTTGCCACGGAATGACTTGTTCCATGT
The DNA here is from genome assembly GCF_035916955.1 of Noviherbaspirillum album. Lineage (NCBI taxonomy): Bacteria > Pseudomonadati > Pseudomonadota > Betaproteobacteria > Burkholderiales > Oxalobacteraceae > Noviherbaspirillum > Noviherbaspirillum album. The sequence goes on from NZ_JAWIIV010000011.1 coordinate 28,460, forward strand.
CGTTGAGAAACTTCTCGCGCTTGGTCGGTTTGCGGTACAGCTCGAAGCTGCCTTGTGCCAGCGTTTGTTGTTTCATCGTCAGATTTCCCTCTCCCGTTTCAAGCCTGTATGCTTAACGCATGACACAATAAAACGGACGACTTTTGCAGAGATTCCTTAACTCTTAGATATAGGTACCTTATCGGATGCAAAGCTCTTCTTACCCGAAACGATTTTCACTTTACTATTCAAGCCACCAACGAAAACGTGACACCCATTAGCCGGCTAAAATCAAGGGGGAATGGGATACCCTGGCAACTGAGGCCATGCCATTCCTTCGTTTTCCGACCCCTTCGCCCTGCATATCGCGCCCGTTTCTTCCCATGCTGGCTGCAAACGAATCGCGCCAGACACCCATATGGTTCAAGCAGTTGATAGGCCGCTACCTATCTTTGCCCTGGCAGAGTCTCTGCCCCAGAAGAACGTTGGTGCCGCTTTATGTCCAATGTGTCGTCGCATTACCTATCGTTGCCGATCTTCCGGCGCCAATCCTAAGATGGCTCATGTCGCAGGCGATTCGCAATGCGATTGGGTGGCAGCATGAGATGTCCATTCATTATTGATGGTTTTACCAGTCAAATTTGCTGGCTCATCCCTGCCGCCATAACCTATGCAAAGCAGCGTGCCCCGTCAAACGGCTTGCCTTCCTTAAGGATGTGGTAGCACGCCCGGGCCAGTTTGTGCGCCAGCGCCTTCGTCGCCACTACTCCGTTGGTTTTTGCCTTCTTACGCTCATAAAAGCATCTGGCCTGGTCGTCATAACGCGCGCAATGTTGGCAGCTTCCACGAACGCCCAAGCAAGATACTTGTTCCCGTTCTTCATGTTGCCTTCGCCTTTCTTCTTGCCGTTGCTGGTGTATTCACTGTTCACACAACGAGCATAGGAGGCGAAGTTGCCGACATCCTTGAAGCGCTCGATAGGTCCGGTTTCAAGCAGGATGACTGGCGCAAGAGTCCTGCCAATACCGGGCACACTATTGGGCAAGCGATATTCTGATTTTGATGCAACCTGCTCATGAATGCGCTTTTCGACCATTTCAATCTGTTCGCTGAGGGCTTTAACAATGGCCACATTGGCTTTCAGCGCGTACTTCACATCGTCATAGAGCGCCATGGCATCGATCTGTTCGGACTCCAGTTGCTTAACCTGGTTACTGCTGATGCGACTGCCGTATTCACGCGACGTGATGTTCTCTGCTGCCAGAATATGAGCTGTGCGGCTCCTCACTAACTGCATGCGCTTTCTTGCCAGGTCTCGTGTGGCACGCGCTTCCTTGGGTAGGATAGCTCCGGTAGGAAGAATACCCAGGCGCAGTAGGTGTGCCAGATATCGGGCATCGGCTTGATCGCCCCTATGCTTGAGTCCGTCGTATTTCTTGATGGCGGAGGGGTTGGCCAACTTCACGTCATAACCGGCCTGCATCAACCCATCGACCAGCCAATACCAGTTGTAGGTTGCTTCAACGACCACCCCGCCCAGCTCGCACCTGTTGGGACAAAGCAGCTTTAGAATGCCGGCCAAGTCATTTTGAACGCGCACTTCCAGCAAGACCTTATCGTGGTCATCAATGACCACGATAAGGCAGTTGTTCGAATGCAAGTCGATGCCACAGTACTTCATCGTGAGCCTCCGTCCGTAGGTAAAGCAAGTCGGACACTTACTTTACGCCAATGCCGTCTCGGCATTTGGTCAGCCGGCTAGATGATTTTCATTATTCTTCACTTGCATTGATCGAAAATCCATTCGAGGAATGCCAATTCATTTCGGCTTGAAGTGAACAAGGCTGATGCGAAATTTCTGACGACGGTCACCCATCAGATCCCGCAGCTCGCGAATACTCCATCCAGTTTCTTCATGCATTGAAATCAGAAGCGATGCGCCAATGGGAAGCCGACGGTGACGGATCTTGCTAATCATTGGTGCAGGGACGCCGAGTGTTCGCGCCAGCGCCGCATCGTTCTTTAGCTGCAATCTATCGATGACGATATCCAGCAACCGGCTGGGATTGTACGTTGTTGTCGCTTTTGTAGCTTGTTCAGATGTATCCATAAGAAGCCATATGCGATATAGAGCGGCTGGTTAAAACTATTCCTAATGGTTAGCGATGAGTGCATGAAGCGTTGAGCGCAGCTTCATAGCAGCGTCAAGCTTACCCATCTCTACCCTCCACTGCGCAAAGTCAATATAGGCCGAGGCGCCCAGCAATTTGGCGGCCTTCTCTACGCCGGCAAATGTCCCGTCATGCAACACGCTACCGAAAACCTTTACGCATACAGACGGGAGATTCCTCGCTTGCTCCTTCGACTTCGCGTAGCGAAGTAAATCGAACATCCTACTCTCGTCAAAGTTGGTACCGCAGACGATGCCTTGGATGTCTTTATCCAACATGGCTTGTGCATCGGCCAGGGTATGACAAAACGCCAGAGAAAATTCCGCCTCTAGCGCCTTGCATAATCTGGGTAGGCCTTTCGGACGAACCGCGACAAGCAAACTGGGCTTGGCTTTCATCTTGACTCCTGTCCCATAACTGAAATAACAAGGGCTGGAAAAGAATGCTCAAATGCAATATTACTATATTGCACTTACCGTTTCGCCGGTGCGGTAATATTTTTACAGACTGACGTGCCAGTGGATTACGCGCACACCATCGGCTATCCGCTCTGGCTGCATACCGTCTAGCGTCTACGGTTTTTCCAGAATATACGGAGGTGAACACATTTGCCGCCGCTCGTATCGCGTGGCCGAAATGCTGGGACAGTGACAAATATGGTGCGAGAATCAATGTGACAGTGGAACGTTCGCTCCTCCGTCAACGCCGATGCTAGTAGACACAGAGCGACCGTTGCTTGTCAGATTGCTTTGATCGCGTCGTATCGACTCCAGAGGTGCTAACGATGGGTACCAATGTCGGAGAATTGCAGCAGCGGATTGCCAGACTCGAAGCCTTGCTCGAGGAAAAGGTCACTACCTTGAGCTTGACACAGGACGCCTTGGCCCACGCCGAAGCCAAGGTAGATGAAGTCACACAGATCTATCAAACCACCTTTGACCTTGCAGCGGTCGGTATAGCACACGTCACACTTGACGGCAGATGGCTGCGCATCAATCCTTTTCTATGCGAGATGCTTGGCTATACCAAGCAAGAGCTGCACACCAAGACTTTTCAAGAACTCACTTATCCAGAAGACTTGGCCCCAGACCTCCATCTGGTCAACGAGATGTTGCTTGGCAAGCGAACCTCCTATTCGATTGAGAAGCGCTATATCAAGAAGAATGGAGAGCTGGTCTGGGGTCATCTGAGCGTATCGCTGGTGCGCGACGTATGGGGCATGCCTTGCTATTTCATTGCCATCGTCAAGAACATCGATGCCCGCATACGTGCGCAACACCAGGGAGAACAAAGCCGCGCGCGCCTGAAGGCTGTCCTTGACAGCCTGAGTGAAGGGGTGATCGTGTTCTCCAGTGAAGGCAAGCTGCTGGAAGCCAATCCGGCCTCTTTACGGCTGTTCGGGTATAGAACCCAGAGTGAGGTTGATTCATCGCCCGAGCTGCTGGCAGACACGTTTGAGGTCAGCACGTTGGATGGCGAGCCCGTTCCTGTCGAAGACTGGCCTGTCTACAGACTATTGCACGGCGAAGCCGAATCCAAGGCTGAACTGGTTATACATCGCCCCGATAACGGCAGGTCGTGGATTGCAAACATATCCGGCAAGTTGGTCTACACACCGCAGTCGCGTGAACCGCTTGCAGTATTGACCGTGCAGGATGTCACCAAGCGCCTGATGGCGGAGACAGCGCTACGGGTGAGTGAGCAACGCTTGCGCCTCGCGTTTGACCATATTCCGGACATGGTGGTGATCTACAATCCCGATCAGCGCATCCAGTATGTCAATCTGGCAGCAGTCCGCAACCTCGGCAAGCAGGATGGAGATTTGATTGGACAGCATGCGAAGAATACGCCACCCAACTCTATCCTATCGCTATTCCAGCCGTTACTACGTGAAGCACTTATTTCGGCGGCCCTGCAGGCGGAGGATATCGACTTCGCTTCAGAGGGCGGTCTGCGCAACCTGCGGGTCACGTGTGTTCCGATTAGCGAAAGCGGTCACCATGTGCGTGAGGTCATGGTCATCTGCCATGATTACAGCGAACGACGTCAAGCCGAAGAGAAGATCCGGCAGGCAGCCTTGCATGACCCGCTGACTGGATTGCCCAATCGTTCCCTGCTGTACGAGTATGCGCGTCATAGTTTTGCCTCGGCAAACAGGACGCAGCAGGAAGTGGCCGTATTATTCATCGACCTCGACCGCTTCAAGCCAATCAACGACATCCATGGGCATGAGGTCGGGGATGCCGTATTACGCAAGATCGCACATCGGCTAAGGAGTAACATGCGCGGCGAGGACATGGTGTTCAGGCTTGGGGGCGACGAGTTTCTCGCCCTGATACCCCACTATCAGGAAGCAAACGCGGGGGAGAAAGTAGCCCAGCATCTGATCAAGACCATCAGCCAGCCTTATCATATCGGCTCGGTGGAGGCGTCCTTATCGTGCTCAATCGGCATCAGCATCTATCCTCGCGATGGCGTTGATGTCGATACGTTGATTGGCCATGCGGATGCAGCAATGTATGCTGCCAAGCAGAAAGGGCGTAACGCCATCCAGCTGTATAACGCGGCCCTGGCTGAAAAATTCTATATGCAGTCCCTCATTGAAGAGGATATCAAAGGCGCACTGAAGCGTGATGAATTCTCACTGTACTATCAGCCTGTGATCGATATCCAGACGCGTCAGGTGGTCAGCGTGGAAGCGCTGCTTCGTTGGCCGGGCAATGGCATGGGACCAGATCGCTTTATCCGTGTGGCGGAAGCGACCGGATTGATCAGCCGTCTTGGCGAGTGGGTGCTTGGTCACGCATGCCAACAGCATGCAGCCTGGATAGACGATGGCCTTCCAGCCATTCCGATTGCAGTCAATGTATCGCCGCTGCAATTTCGGAAGGAGGATTTCGCAGACAATCTGCAAGGCATTATCGAAAGTCACTCCATCACAGGTAAGGGCGTCCAGATTGAGTTGACCGAGACCGCAGTCATGGAAGATATTGATCATGCCATTACGGTGTTGAATGCCGTGCGCGATTACGGAATCAAAGTGTCGCTCGACGACTTTGGCACGGGTTACTCCAGCCTGAGCTATCTGAGCCGCCTACCGCTTGATAAGATCAAGGTCGATAAATCCTTTGTGCATCGGCTTCAGTTTGACACGGCAAGCCGGGCGATCATTGAAGCCATCATTGCACTGGGCCGTACGCTGCAACTTGAGATAGTCGCAGAGGGTATCGAATCAGGCTCGACCCTGCAGTACCTGCACCGCCATGGCTGTCATCAAGCCCAGGGATACCATGTGTGTAAGCCCATGGTGGGCGACCAGTTCGCAGCATGGTACCGGCAGTACTCGGGTTCGCTGCACTAAGTTTTCCAATGCATCCATGAGGCAGCTTATGACGGTGATAGGAAATCTAAAACAAAAGTCACCAAAAGACGTGTCGGGTAGGCAGGGGGCTATTTGCACCGAAGAATAAATGGCATCTGAAAAAAGGCGTGCTAATCTGGACAATAGAAGAACCGTTAGCTACATGAGTGAACCTATGTCTCCAGCCCCTGCCCTCACAGGGGATTTCGCCCGTCTATCGCAAGATGTTCGGGCTTTCTTTTGAACCGATGCACTCTAGGTGCCGCATCAGGGTTGCTCCAATATCCCGACATGTTAAAGCCTACCTTCAAGACCGCTCTTTGACAGGAGAGGATAACGAGACGCACCAGTACGGTTACCTGTCTGCTTCGTCGGTGGCGCTCTCGTAGAGGAAAGTAATTTTAGCTACATTGCGATAGTAATTTTAGCTACACGTCGCTGCTGCCACCAATTCTCTTTGTAGATCAAGGACTTATTGAGCAAATCACGAACCGCGCATGCTGCGGTCAATGGAAAGTAATTTTAGCTGCACTTTTCGTGCAATCGTAGGCCTTTATTGGCGCGCACCTGAACCCAAACGAACACGCGTGAAGGCCGTTCTCGCTTCCTTTGACATCGGAACGATTTGCAATGGAGAAGGAATGAGCCAAGCATACTGCGCACGGCAACTTGCACATCGATAGGGGGTATTCAGTAATCGTGCATCTAGACGGTAAGGAGTGCGCCCACCGCATTCAGGACAAACGTCCGACACGTCGATTCTATGGAAAGGGCATTTTCCTACTCTGTTGAGCTGGTGCACAACGCTATGGTACCCATCCTTGAGGCATAGTTTGCAATACTTTAGCCAAGGGCTGCTGGATCGTTGGAGTGCCTCCGGTAGTACTGAGTCGCGGATTGTTTTACTGGGGAGGCCAAGTGCTTTGGCTAATCCACTGATATCCACTTTCTTTGCACATGCCTCTATGCCCTCGTAGGGGTCAGTAATCTTCTTTGCTGCCTGAGCCGCAATCAGATGTCCGGGCAACTGGTTCTGTCTCGCAAATTTCCATAGAAGGGATACGATGGATTCATATGGATATACCCAAGTTTGCTCAAACACATAGCCGAATGCTGGCTTCAATTTGGCCTCGTCGAACAACATAATGGGCAGTGTCATTCTAATCTCCCTCGCTATACCAGCTTGGCAAGTTCAGATAGGATACGAGCTGTCGCTACACGTGCCTGTACGTAACCTGAATTACGAACAGCATGTCGCCACATTTCCCTTGAAGGACGGAAATCCGGCCGGTCTTGCAATTCACTTTCCTTGAGGACGATTTCTACTGCCCTCGTAAAGGATTCCATCGGAATCTCCAGCTTGCTGCCCAGACTCGCCTTATTGTGGAGAGTTACAAATTCATCCCACAATATTTGTGCATCCTGTATCAGAGCGTACCCATCATCAACCGCCTCAGGCAGATAGAACCGTGTGAATGTCCAGTCAGTCTCTTGCGGAAACGCGGTCTCGCCATACCCACTCAAACATGATGCAACGTCATGAACGTTACGAATGCCGAAGAAGGCAAGTTCATCGACCATCAACCTGGCGACGATCTGTGTGCGACCTGCCCGCTGCATATTGACCTTGATCGAATACAGTTCCTGCTGCCCAACAAGAAACATAAACAGCTTGATTTGCATACGGTCGAGGTGATCCTGGACATCGCGGAGCCATTCGTACTCGTTTTCCGCAAGACGCTGGGCTTCGTCAACGAACATGATCGCGGTTCCACTGCCATTCTTCGTGCACGCCTCCCTTATCTTGCTGATCAGCCGAATTCGCTTGCTTGGGTTGGTTCCCCTATCCGGATCGGGGCAACCTACAGCATCTAAAAGATTGGTAAAGAAGGGCCCTTCCGCATGCCGGGGTTTATGTTCAGCCTGCACATGGTAAGTCGTAATTTTGGGATGAGTCTCAGCCATCAGGAGTCGCAAGTACTCGATTGAGCGAGTCTTCCCAATGCGTGATGGCCCATAAATCAAGGCGCCTGTCGTCCTGTATCGCAAGCAGCGATTGATCAGTTCCAGGAAGGCTTGTATCGCGGGTGTCGCGATTCGATAATTGCCTGTTACGATAGGATGCATGTCCGGATCGATTGGACGAACGTGTCTCATACCCCTTGACCTCCCTAATTAGCAATACGATTCAGATACCGCCAACGAATCCGGATGGAATAGTGAGCGGCTGCGGCTTTATCTTTTCGCTTTCTGTTCTCTTTTGTTTTTGTGCGTCTTTGTATTGCTGTTGACCGCCCTTCTCTGGCAACAAGGAGGTCGAACTTAGGCCAATACTTGATTCCGGCTCGACAATAGCGACAGGGGCACTCGCCAGAATTCTAGTGGTCCGTTCGAGATCACTTGCTGCTCGCCGGCTTGTTCTGGCCTTTGCCCGTTTTTCCTGCATGAAGTCATCCATGAACTCATAATCGATTCGAGCCTTGAGCTTGTTTCCAGCCCGTTTCCTCAGAATTTCTTGCCTCAGTTTCAGGTCATGAGCCATTTCTCCCCACATTCCTTGCGCCTTCAGGATTCCAAGTTCGGATCCGTCTGGTAGAAATGCCCGTACAGTACGGAGGTCTTCGCTGTTGTAATAGATCCGCAAATCTCTTCCGAAGAGATCAGTACTGGATGCGAGAACGCTGTTTGTATAGCGGACTTGGAACAGGTTGATATGCGCACGTGTACCTTCTGCCAGATAGCCTCGTACACGACATCGGCGAGCCTTCTGCATCAGGCATAGCATGCGTCGCTTTGGCTCAGGTAACCAGGAGATCAGCTGGCCCTTCCCTCTTACGAGGTACTCCATCGCCTCTATTGGGGTACGGCCATTGAGCCCGTCATGTGGCGTAGCGTTGTAGATGGCAATCGACGCCTCCATCAGTTCTTCCATCTCACTCAGTGCAATGAGTAGCCGCAGATTTCCTTTAGGGTCGGAGAGCGCCCGACGTACATCCTGCGGATTCGATCCGGTATAGCCCGGCAAGCGGGACGACAACGTACTTCCAATCGTTCCAAAGAAGCGCTCGATATAAGGCCGATCATTGGGATGATGGGGGGGCCCGGCATCCACGGCACAGCCGATGAACTCACAAAGAGCACGTACGGTGTCGTCAGCAAGGTTGGCTTTTGCATTATCAAGGCGCATACGCTCCCATATCGCATAACCAAGTTCAGGCAGGCGACTGGATGGAAAGCCTCCGGAGGCACCATATCCGACATTGGGCAATGCGAAGGAACGCGGCATGTGAGGAGCCAGCGCTTTTTCGATCGTTCGGATGACATCGTACCGGCTATATTCCCGTGAGAGAACCAGGTTATAGCCGAGAACTGCTCGAGTGCAAACGTCAATAATGACCAGTAACCAGATACGCTCAATTTCGACTTCTTCTTCAAATCCCAATGGGTCACGTATTACGATCTTCAATCGTACGTCGACACGGTGCCCATCGAATTCAACCACCTGATAGGGACGCACTGCTCCTCGTCGCACGGCGATTCCGGGATGAGGCAACCTTTTCACCCGTATGGCACCGGCCGCACGTGCTGCGGCACCGAACTTGCTCAGCAATTCCCCTTTGACATATGCCGACAAGGTGCGCATTCCCATCCGATCTGTATTGAGCGGATAGTCGTTTCCCGTGATGCCCAGCTTTCGACACTGCGTAATGAAACCTGCATGCAAATGGCCAAGATTTCGTAGCCGCGACTTCAGTTTCCCGTCGGTGCTAATTTGATCGAGTACGACCGCGCGCTGCTCAAGTTTCCCATGCAGCCACGTTGCCAAGGCTGGGTAGCGTTCAAGCAGAACCTTGAAGGCACCGGCATAACCGCCCGTGGTTCCCGTATGCACCGACGAGAACTCCGCGGTGCGAGTATATGGATCGATACGTCGACTCTTTTGCAGAGCGCGGTACCCATAAATTTGCCCATCGTCCGCTTCCGTCAAACATCGGTCCAGCAACCAATACAATTGCCGGCTATGCACTCCGGTTCGCTTTCCAATCTCACGTAACGGTGTTCCGGCGATATAGAGATCTATCGCCGTAGAGCGCGCAATGAACGCTCTTCGTTTCTCCGCCGGTATGGCATTGTGATCGACTGCGGGCCAGATGCTTGTGTCTATTTGGAGGAAACAGTTGCGCCTTCGATTCATGACTCGTCCTCCACCGGTGCGAACTGGGTTAGAAACGACAGCGGCTCTGTGCGGAGTTGCGGCGCTCGCAATTGGCCGCGATGAAGCAACATGAGTATCGCTCCACGTACGATAGTGGGCTCCGAAGTGACCAGTTCTCTCTCAATGTGCGAGAGCTGCATGGGTTCAGCGACCAACCTCTGTATCGTCTTCAACAGCGTATCTGGTACGAGTCCCCGACAGGAAGTAATAACTGGCAGGATGCGTTCCCAATTCTCTATCCATACCTGTGCAGAAGCGAGCCCGTTCTGCGAAATCGTCTTGACCGTGTAATCGGTATTCCCAAGCATAGTGCGCTGTAATGAACACTCCTCGCCAATAATCAACAGCGTTTCCTGGTCATCTTGCTTGATCCAGAAATCAACGAGCAGTTTTTCGTTGCCTATCTCAAGGAAAGCTGGGCGTTCGCAATAAGTCTGTATCGAGGGGTCAGCTTCCAGGCAGACCCACTGACCATAGGCCGCCTCGCCAAAGCATTGGACTCGCCGATCGAGTTTGAGCCCATAGATCTCAATGCGCCGGGAGCCACGCGGGCGAACCATTGAAACTGGGGCATGGAAGCTTGTTGTCAGTCTCGTCATTCCGACAACGTACGCCTTGTTCGGGAAAACCAAAGCTACGAATAGCTAAAATTACTTCCCTCTGCTGCCAACCGTCAAAATTACTTTCCAATTTACGATAGTAAATTTGACTACAATTTCCGGATCTCAGAGGGAAGCGGTGAAAAAAGCGTAGTCAAAATTACTTTCCTCGACGAATTTGGGCCTTACATGACAATGGCCTTCGCGGATTTTCACTTCTTACGGGCCTATTGCGATAGGTGACGTGGAATAGCGGAGAGTTCCCCTAGAGCCTCACCATACTGCTCGGGAGAGAAAGAGTTACCATAAAAGCTCACCTTACTGCCCAACGCCTCCGTCAAAATGGCACCCTAGGTCACTCTTTAGGGTATGGCATCCGCATGGTGGAGGAAAACCCCCTCCCCATGATCCAATAGGTACTTCGGTGTTCGAACGCTAGGCCCGACACATCGTCATTATCATTCATCGCAAAAAAGCTTGCACCTGAGGCATCTTTGCGACCGTGGCATTTATAAGTCCTGCAAAATCAATGACTTATAGCAATATTCTGAGACGCCTTTTAGGTCCGGTGCAGGAGTTAAAACAAAGTTCGTCGGCAACGACAGCATCCTAGATTAAGTAAAGGATTCCCACCGAGGCCCTTTTGACGATATCACGGCATTCAGATTGGGGCGCAACCCTGTCTTTTCCGTTCGCACAAATGATCCTCGATAGCGGCTACACCGTTAGCGACATTCATCCTTCGGCGCCCTGCCCGCGATCGACAGGCCTGAGGCCTGTCAATTCATTTCATCAGCGTTCACTTCCGGTGCTGGAGGCAGATGATGCGTAATCTTCATGTCGTCTCGTTGACCTACGAAATGAAGAATAGTCCCTTCCAGATCTATGATGCACCACCAGCTGTGAGGATCTCGAATCCTGACTTCATCGGCGTACTTGACCAAGGACGCTATTTTTCCTCACTGCAAAAGCATTATGCGACCCAAGCGAAGGCTCACCAGCGAGTCGACCGATTTTTGAATGCTTGAGTTATGGATGCCTTGTTGAACGGTGGCCATGCGATCGCATTCGAATTCGGGAATGCCGAAATCATTGACCGCAGAACCTATTCAGCGGGTAGTAAGGTTATGCAAACTTCCACTGGGCTTGCCTCGATGACCTGCTCCGCATCTAGAACGCTCACGGTGCGTAGGACTGCTTACCCTACTCCGCCAGTACCTTTTGCCCATACTCCATTGGTCGATCGACCTTGCGCACGCTTCAAACAGCATCACTCTGGTTAAGAAGCTTTGTATCCAACTGCGTACTTCTGCCTTACTGAATTGACGCATGCCGCGGCCAGCAGCATCAAACGTGGCGCAAGGTCGCCGGCGGCAGTAAGGTTCAGGGTGGACGTGGCTATTCTCGAGCGGATTGGTGAATCGAGTTCTGAGCGTGGCAGTCCGCTAGAGGCGCGCAAAGCAGGCATACGGCCGCCGACTGCAGAGGAGTATGTTTGGCATGGGCGATCATTCGTCAAGTTGCGATGGTTGAAGACGGTCATGCGCCTCCAATACTGACCTTGGCTAACCTACCGCCACTTTAGCTAATATGTAAAGTTTGACGCATCAGTGGTGGTGCCAGAATTTACCGCCTGGACGTCCGTCTCGCGCTGAACGAGAAACGGTAATTACAATGGAAAGCCTCAGTTGCATTACCGAGCATGGCGCCACCCTTCTCCCTTGGATGCGACTCGCCATATATTTACAATTACAACCGATCGCATCGATGTGACGATGCATTGGTTTGGCAGCTAACCACGAACATATGGTTCATAGCCACATGAAGCCAAAACAATGAATGAACAGGCAAAGACGGAAGATAAGCCGGGCGGGAACACGCCCTGTCCTTGTGGCTTCGGCAATCCATATAAACACTGCTGCATATCGAAGTAGAAACGTCCCCATCTTGCCCATTTAGATGAGGTTTGCGTGGGATGTGGGTATCCCATAGAAATCAGATAGAGGCAACGATCCATGCCTTTGCAGCGAACTTAATGTTGCCTCTAAGGAATTTCTGTAAGGACCATGGTTCGTGTCTGTTCGCTTCTAAATTACGCCTCGCCGACTTCTTAAGCTTTCCAGAAATGCTTCGGAAACGCATCCTCACCATCGAGGAACGGCTGAATTCCTAGAGAGAATATTTGACCGAAGAAATGACAATGGGCCTCATTGATGAGGCTGCGGCGCTGCATCAGGCACGTGGATGTAGAGCTACAATTTTCAAAGATGCGGCTCAGGCTCACTTCTAGGGTAAATTCACGCTTTCCGTCCCGTCACTATTCGTGCAGATTAAAGGGCCCAATCGGGAATATGGCAGCTTGCCTTTGAAGGACAACCTCTCTCCAACCCTGCCGAAAAACATTTGGAACGCTAGGCTCATGCCATCCGTAAGTGACAGCATGAGATACTTCAATGCGTTTCTGAACAGCCTGTTCAAAGGTAGGCAGCCACAAGATTCATTCAATCGCAACCCTATTCTGCATGGAGCGAATGTGAACTATGCCATCAGGCAAGGGTCGCTGACACTACTTCTCGTGCTATTAGAGATTGGGGATATTCTGTGGCACGAGAAAAAACCAAATAAGGTCCGTGCAAAGGTTTCTCGCGGTGCCTGAAGGGTCCTTCCGTCCCAATCCAAGCACACTATTTCGCTCCACGAATTTCATTCGGCCCTTACTTCACCTGCGTTCATGCGCGCGATCTTGAGCCGGTTCAAGACTGGGATCGAGTTTATTTCCATCGGTAAATATTCGTTTGTACGCTTTGGAGGGTGCACTTTATGGTCTTGAGCCGCCTCAAGACGCAGCGTCTTGCCCTGTGCAGCGGCACCACTCCTTTACATTTATCCTTTCCTATCTTCGCCAAACGGCTTCCGGTCAGTCGGCTGGGCCGTCATATTCGCCGACGCAATCTTGAGCCGGCTCAAGATCCATTTATACGCTTGTTCGACCCATTTTCAGCGCCTATCAACTCTCAATGTCATGTTGGGCTACCTTGAGCCGGCTCAAGATTCATCGCCCTATCGCGCGCCCATTTTCTGCGTATTCCGATTCTTAAGGTCAGGTTTGGTGCTCTTGCTTCGGCTCAAGGCGTAGTGGTCGCAATCAACCCGGTACAGACCTTACACTTAACAATTTACTCCTCAGATGTGGAGGTTATGATCTTGAGCCGGCTCAAGATTGCATGAAGCCGAATTCCATTTGAGTTCGAGCGGTCGAATAATTTTTCATGGTGCGCAGAAGGTCGTCGGAATAGCTTAGACCTTTGCAAACGGAAAGTCGCTATCCAATATACCGAATTCATAATTTGACACTCCGACATCGTAGCGAATATGTACAAGGTCATGCTCGCCTGCTTAAAAGTTTACTAACTATCCCTAGCCGGATCAGAACTGGCAATAATTCGTAGGTCGTGACGACCCGTTTACGGTATCGCCAATTGCTCTAAGATCATTACCGGTTACGCTAGCCCTCCTGCAACCAGTGCCATTCAGATCTTGAGCCGGCTCAAGCCGATCGAATCTTCACATCAGGAAGGCTAATTTGGCGACATCTTCGCGGCAAATATCCATTGCGATTACCGACCAGTAGCTAAACAGGCAGAGGAAGACCGGGGTGGATAGGGAAGGCTAGGTAGCATGACTCTGCTATATAAATCATTAGCAATCATAAATTTGCGGTTACGAGAGTGTCGTGCCTTGCATGCTACGACACCGAAACTATTATCTACTCTAGGAGCTAAAAAGCTTTTATTTTCTCGTGTTATGTTTTATTATTGAGCAACTATTTCTTATTAACAGGATCGTTATGATAATCGTTGTCGGAGCAGAAAAGGGTGGGGTAGGGAAAACCGCGCTGGCGACAAACTTGGCGGCGTTGGCGGTAGCAGACAACCTAGAAGTCCTTTTGTTGGACACGGACACAAACGGTTCGTCGAGCGCTTGGGTGCGAATTCGAAACGAGGGAAAAGTTGAGCCGAATATTCCGCTTCTGACAGTGTCCGAGAATCCACAGAACGAGCTTAAGCAGCTTGCCTCCAAGTACGACCTGATTATTGTCGACGTCGGTGCCAATAGTTACAGCACGATGCTCAACTCGGCAAAGGTTGCTGACATGGTCCTGGTTCCTACCGGCCCCGATCAAATGGAAGTTGAGTCTACATTCAATACTTTCGAAGAACTTCGGCAAATGGATGCCAAGCACAAAAATGGAAGGGTGCCAGCATTCGTCGTCCTGAACCAATTACCAACCAACGCGAAGTCGAAAGAGGAGAGCGCTCTTCGGGAATACCTTGCGGAATCGGAGTTGCCAGTGTTCGACGCGGCGCTACGCTATCGCTCAGTCTGGAGAAATTCCCGTCGCGCCGGGTTAGCCGTCCACGAGCTGAAAGGTCGAGAGGCCGATCCGAAAGCAGCCGCAGAAATGCGTGCAATCTTCGCTGAAACTGAACAACGCGCTTAATACGAGGTTTTGAATGAGAAAGTTTGCCAGACGCCCGGACGCGGCTGAGATTGCAAGAATCGCAGAAGTCACCAAGCAACCGGAGGCTATACGGCCGTCAGGAAGTCCCCTTGAGCCGGCTCAAGACATCACGGCTTCTCGCACGACGTACAGTATTGGCCAGGTCGCACAGGTCCCGGTTCACGAACTGAAAATTAATCCACTCAACGCACGACGTGTTGTCTCACCTGCGGGATTGGATGAGCTTGCGCAGGGAATGAAAGAGAGAGGGCAGGAGGTTGCTGCCCTCGGCTATCTAGATGATCAGGGCACCGTGTGTTTAATCGATGGCCATCGGCGACTTGAGGCATGCCGTATCGCCGAAATACCCACTCTCAGGGTCGAGATCCGTCCTAAACCGGAAAACGAACAGGCTCTTTATCTCTCCTCACGTGCGGCGAACATAGACCGAGAGGCGCAAACACCGATTGATGATGCATTAGCCTGGAAGATGCTACTCGATCGGCAAATCTTCCCAAGCCAAGCAGAACTGTCGCGTCGTTTGAACGTTGACCCGACTGTTGTGAACCGTATTCTCGGACTGGCGAATCTGCCCAAACCGTTGATGGCAATGCTTACGGAGCGGCCGGCGTTGATGAACCTACGAATGCTCGATGCAATTAAACGGTTCTTTGACGTGGCCGGTGAAGCAGATACTGAAACACTCATCGTTGAGGTCGCAAGTAAAGATCTGAGTTCACGCGATGTTGATGCAAGGCGCGTCGCTTTCCAAAAAGGTCCGTCTACACGTGTCAGAGGAAACACCCAGACGTTGAACTTTGACCGCGGCACTTCGACCGTCAAGCGATTTGCAGGGCAGGGGAGGCTTATCCTTGAGATAAAGGACGTAACCGACGAAAAGCATATCGACCAGTTGCAAGATGAATTGAACAAATTGGTCTCTAGGTTTCTGTCCGAGCAAGATTAGGTAGGATAGGGCGTCGCAGGCTTGCCGTACTTCTAGCGTTCGTCCCTTCTTTGCAAGGTCAAGTAAGCCGCGCCCTCCACTCCGAGAGATTATCTTTTAACTAGGCTAATTCACTACAGGCTAGGCGACTTCACCGCTATCCAAGAATTGAATAATTTGTGCGTCCGTAATGGGTCCCCAAGTCAAATGTGCAAACCACTGCGAGAAGTTAGCCTTCACCAAAGCTGACTCTATCCCCTGTTTCTTGATATGTGGCTTCAGAGACTTGTCGGCGTCCTTGGCATAGCGATCGAAGACATCCTTCTGCTCTCCACCAGGTAGCTCGGCAAACAAAGACATTGCAGCCTCATTACGCGCGGCCTCGTACCGTTCGCGCACGGAAGGGGTCCCAGGCTTGACCGTTTCCTTTTTCACGCTCTTTGTCTTCGAAGGTTTGGCTACAGGGGCATTTTTCGCATAGCCGGCTTTGATAGCAGTCTTGAAATATGCCGCGGGGGAGTCAATTGCCAGCAGCTTTGTGTTACTGATCCGTTCTTCAGTCAGCGTCACATGGTCGATAACGGTCTTCTCATCGTACTGAAGATAGATGTCGCGCGCTTCTTCCTTGGAAAGCCCAAACCGCATGATTCGTTCAATGATGCCAAAATTGATCGGCGGCGCCGCAGCAAGATCCAACGGCGCTTGCTCAGCGAAATCGACCCGAAATTGCAAATCAACGATCTTGCGGCCTTCCATGTGCTCAATCAGTTCGATCTTGATATCGGTAACTGCATTGATTTCCGCGATCGCCTTCTTGAGGATATCCCGCTTGAAGTATTTGTATTGAGGGATAGTTTCGCTGATCGGTGTTCCGGTGATGGACTGGTACCACAGCGCCCATGGTGCACGATGAGTGAGATGGGAAGGATTAGTCGCAAACCTTCTTGTGATCTCATACAATCCAAGGCTGCCATTTCCCCGTAGTGCGGTTTGGAATTTGAGACTGAACTTGGTGTATGTGGCAGGGTTGAGAACTACATTACGCACTTCCGGTGGAAACGCGAAACCGATCCAAACTTCGCCGCCTTGGCTTCTGAGTCCCTTCGTGTTGTGAATCTTTGCGCCAGCAAGGAGGCGTTCGCTAGTCCACGTATTATCGGTTTCCTTAACGACCTTGATGTCTTGCAGCTCCTGTGTGGTCTCTTTGAGCAGATCATAGTTATTGCTATCGAAATCTGCGCTTTTTACCAGCTCCCGCAAACGAATCCAAAAATAGTCGCGATCTCCCTCCATTCCTGGCGGAGCTACGCTGCCCAGCTGCCCCTGCTGCTGAGCGGACGTTATGAAAACGTTATAGATCTTTCTGGACAAAAGGGTGAATTTGCCTTCTTGCACCCTGAGTCCGATTGAGTCATTGGCTTTCCGGAACTCCTGTATCTCGGAGGCTCCCTTTCCGCTAACTCTCTTCTGTTTTTTGTTCGGGACTGAAGCAGAGGAGGGCGTTGATACATCGGCCTTAGAATCGACGATGTTAGCCGCAGTGGCGCGCTTCGCTGACTTCCCCTCCGTCGACTTCTTTTCAGCCATAATTGGTTCTCGCATTCGAGGCTAAGGTGATTTTGGCAACGTTTTATTTTCACCATGCAATTTCTGATGGTGAGAATAACTTGAATCGTCTTCACCGTAAAGCAATATTGTTGTTGGCGGTAAACACGAAAAATTGAACGTTCCCCTAAACACTCACCTTAATGGGTAACCATTCCCCTATCCACTCACCAGTGTTCCTCCAATTGCTCACCATAAACACATAACGTTCCCCTAGATACTCACCAGTGTTCCCTCAAATGCTCACAGGAGTTCCCTCATCCACTCACCTCACCCGGAGCAAACCCTTGTAAACAGAGGCTTCCGGGGTTCGTTAACAGGTTTAAGGTTTACAAAGTGTTTACATCTAAAACACTCAAGGAACTGTGAAAGAGTGAGATATCACTTTCCACCGTCAATGAGTAGGATCGAAGTCAAAAAGCCGAGGCTTCCAGAGTAAGACTCGAAATCCTACAGCTCTACCTGGTATATGGTGGGCCATAAAGGGCACATGTAGTATCCAGTGATACATGCGATGACATTCGATGCGCAGTGCGCAAAGTAGATTACGCTCCTTAGGTGCATCTGCAGAAGGGCATACAGGCCTCATCCGAAGACCAAAACGCATTCCAACTTGCTCAGAAGCGCCGTAGAAGTTAGCGCGCTAACCGTCCTAGGGGGCAAATAGCAAAGACAGGGCGGCAAAACGCTGTAGGCCTCAACATGGATAACCACCCGCCACAGATGAATGTCGTTCGCATGTTCCCCCAAACACTCACCATAGCTTTCAAAAGCAGGTTTTCATACGCGCACATCGAAATTGACGAGAGCGTTCCCCTAAAGTCTCACCATAAACACATACCTAGCTCATTTTCCGTACGAAAACCTTGGTGATAAGGAGAGAATGCAGCATCACAGACAGTTCGTAACGTCCAAACTGGAGCGTTCCCCTAGAGTCTCACCATAGAAGGCGGCCGGAAGATTTCGAGTTCCCTCAAACACTCACCATAGACGCCGGGCAGAATCGGAAAACCAAAACGGGCCTTATACGAAAGGGCAATCCAACGGCCAGCCAATTGCTAGCATCTGGTCAAGTGAGGTTTTCGACAAGGCGTCGATCTGAATGAAATTTGTTATGGATGACAACGTGACGAGTGAAAAGCATCACACGTTCCCCTAAAGTCTCACCATAGGCGTCAGAGTGCGCATATTTTGGTCTAGCTAGAGGGAGGATGCGTTGAGCGTTCCCCTAAAGTCTCACCATAGAAGCCCTAAGGAGCTCGCGAGTTCCCCTAAATACTCACCATAACCAAACGAGTAAGGTGATTTTTGCTCAGCGAACACGGACAGCACTGGGAACGTTCCCCTAAAGTCTCACCATAGGCGCTTTTCTGGAGGTAGCGTTCCCCTAAATACTCACCATAGGAGGGGATACAGACGTGGATCGTCCGTCTACATAGCTAATTCAGGGGGCAGCAACCAAGAGCGTTCCCCTAAAGTCTCACCATAGGCGCTTTTCTGGAGGTAGCGTTCCCCTAAATACTCACCATAGGAGGGGATACAGACGTGGATCGTCCGTCTACATAGCTAATTCAGGGGGCAGCAACCAAGAGCGTTCCCCTAAAGTCTCACCATAGGCGCTTTTCTGGAGGTAGCGTTCCCCTAAATACTCACCATAGGAGGGGATACAGACGTGGATCGTCCGTCTACATAGCTAATTCAGGGGGCAGCAACCAAGAGCGTTCCCCTAAAGTCTCACCATAGGCGCTTTTCTGGAGGTAGCGTTCCCCTAAATACTCACCATAGGAGGGGATACAGACGTGGATCGTCCGTCTACGTAGCTAATTCAGGGGGGTAGCAACCAAGAGCGTTCCCCTAAAGTCTCACCATAGCTGGTGTTCCAGGCGTAACGTTCCCCTAAAGTCTCACCATGACGGGTTTAGAGCTATTAGAGTTCCCCTAAACTCTCACCATAGGTGGCTGAATAGGCCTGACCGTTCCCCTAAAACCTCACCATAGGGTGATCAGCAGCCCCTAGCGTTCCCTCAAATACTCACCATAGGCACCCAACTCAGGTCTAGGCGTTCCCCTAAACACTCACCATAGGCCCTAGGAAGGGGCAAATTTGGGCGTTTCAGGCGAGAATCTGCTTGAGCGTTCCCCTAAAGTCTCACCATAGATGACGAAGCTGAAGCGTTCCCCTAAAAGCTCACCATAGCAAGCTGGAACGTTCCCCTAAACACTCACCATTGATGGATCCAGGTCCGACTGAGGCTAATATCAATTACGTTCGCTGATTGAGTTTCCCTTTTTTGTACAAGTGCACGTCCGGTTGAGTTACATGCCACGACCACCTGTCCTCCGGTTCATCGCCTTGGCACATCCAACAACCTGCTTTCAATCGCGGCCTATCGACTGGAGCCAAACATGCAAAGATCGGTAAGGGTGCTCATGTTGTGCGAGTCTCGCTTTGCCGATACCATAAGACATCACATCGATACAGTAAATATATAGGTACGCTTGAGGTAGCGAATATTACAGAAAGATGTTCCTCATATCAACCATGTCAAGTGTTTCGCAAGCGCTTGGCTATTTGATAACTCATTCAGGACCAAACAATGACACTCGCATTAGTGCTTTCCAAAGCGACCGGCGCGCTATATCCGGCGCCAGCAGAGGACAACAAGCCAACGTTGACAGGCTTCGTTGAATTTGAACTCGATGGACAGAAGAAGCTGCGCCTGGAAGTGGCAGCGTGGGTCAAGGACAACGGGAAGAAGTTCTACAGTTTATCTGCCGGCGGTATATCGGCATCGCTCTTCCCGGAGACAAACAAGAAATCCGACGAACATCCGGACTACACCGGTACCTTTGGCAATAACCGGGAGCTTCGTCTCGCGGCCTGGAAGAAAATGAGCAAAGGCCCCAACTCTCAGCCGTACCTGTCTATATCGATTGAACCAAAGACAGCGTCATCGACAACGTCGGCTCAGCAGACCGATACAAGCCAATCCCAAAGGCAGACGGCAGGAATGCCCGCACCTAACTTCGACTTCGTATAAATCGACTCGCCCCCTTATCCATGACGGATAAGGGGGTTTTGCATTTGTGGTTATCCGTGTTGAGCGGCATGGGCGCCGCCTTCCACTGTCCCAGCAAGTTCGGCCTGTTTGCGCACGATCGCAAGAATGACGTCCGAGGAAAGGAAAGGATCATTGGCGAGCATCTGTCGGATCAGCAAAGTGGTCAGTGCATAGCCATCGCCGGGAAGGATTGGTACATTCAAAGACGGCTTGTCCTTGCTCCGCACTGATAGGTAATGTTTTCCAGCTTGCTTCTCAAGCGTGAACCATTTTTCGTTGTTCTCGCCGTGCCCCTTGCCTTCAAATTTGGGGAGCCAAAGTAGTAGGGTAGCCAGGACGAGCGGCAGCTCGCGTTTTGACAGCTGAATGGCGACCTTCTTGCCCCAGTCGAAGGACCCGCCAGCTTTGGCCGCGGCTTCAATACGAACGGTATGGACGCCACCGCGAGTTGTATCTGCTGAAAAGCAGACCGCCGCTGACCCACCGTAGATATGGTGGCTAGCCGAGGAGGATGCTAACCTGATGGAGCGTCATAACAGGGAATTTGTTACCGCCGTTTTCAAGGCGACGACGAACCTGGCTGAGTTGTACGACCAAATTTTGCAAACGGTCAAGGAAAGCCCCCAGTTGCCGGCAGCCGACTTCCTGGACGCTCTTGGGTTAGGCGTTTACGACACAGGAGGCGGATCCTTGGCCTATGCCATTTTCAATCCGGATGGAGAGCATATCTATGTGACGGACAATAGTGGACAGGCGCTTCCAGATGCAATTGGCGATAGTTGGGTAGGTTTGTACGGGCCAGACGATTCCCAAGCTGTAAAAGGGTACTTTCCCTAAAATCCCACAACCATTTACCCCCTGCTTCGAAGCAGGGGGTTTTCCTTTCTCCCCGTGGCAACCACGCCACCCGATTCCATTTCTCCCTGCATGGAATACCAAGATGTTCCACAATGCTACGCTTTTGGACAAAAAGGAATTCTGTCGTGGTCGCTGAAGTTGAGTACTGCCGGCCGGTGCCGGATGATGACGCTATGTTCCGTCAAGTGCCTGCTGGTGCCTGTCTTGAGGTCGATGGCGTGCTCTATATCCGGCAGAGCGACTGGCAAGCTTTTTTACTGAGCGTCCGTCAGAAAGCCTCATTGCGAGAGTCGGGGGAGGCAGAACAAGCCTGATCGTTTGGGAAGGGAAGGTCCGCGCGGCAGTTCGCGGCCTATGTGGTAATAGTTGTCATTGTTGCATCATGATGGCGGAATGCCGGTTCTTATAAATCGGTGTGATCCATCACGTAAGGCAAGGGCGTCGTAAGCGACACCCGCTTTACACATCAGGAGATAAACATGACAACACTTTCAACCACATCCAGCGCACGCGATCTGACAGTTGTAGGTTTTTACGCATCCGGAACTCCATTTTCCGGTACCGTAAATGCCGCCTCTCCTCACGAGGCGAAGATCTCTGTGTTAGCTGACCGACGGTATTCTGAAGACGGGGGAGACTTTTATGTCTCCTGCGTCATCGATGAGGCGACAGGACATGTTGTTGATGAAGCTACCAGCGCTTCTGAGACACTACTCCTGACCGAAGTCGATGCAGTAGAGGATCTACTGCAGCAGATGAAGTCAATTTTGCAAGACCCCAAACAGATCATCCTCCCCGAGGGTACCTGCCTGCAGAAGGTTGGTGCATTCATCCAGTTCTTCGATCACTTACTCGCGGACCAGCCAGACGTCTTCTTCGATTTGGCCGGACGCAGCAAGCTGATTACGGATGAAGACATGGAGATCACGTTTGTGGATAGGAAGGGCGCGGAGCATGACTTCGTTCCTTCCGAGGCTTTAGGACGATTGGCGGACCTCGCGTTGCAGCGGCGGTCCACCACAGCAGCAGTGCAGTTGAAGTCGCTGGTACAAGCGGCGGGATCGAATTTCGATGTCGCAGTCCACGATGCATATGGGGAGTACTAGTGGGAGTGAAAAAGGACGGTTCTGGGTAGTTCACCAGGCCGTCCTTTTTTGCTTCTACTCGCGTGTGGGTCATACCTGTTCTGCAATAGCAAACTCAGGAGAAACCACCATGTTACAAAGTAATGACCTCATCGTTGGGTCGAACGGCCAGACAACAGTATGGCGTTTCGGCCGCGGCGCCGAGCTGGAATACCTCGGTATTCACCTCGGAAATTCCCATCTCTTTGCCAAGACACGGACGGAGAATCTGCAAATCACCCTTGAGTGCGAAGATACGCCGGTGGTACTGGCTATGGCAATTGCTGATGAGGCAGCCCCATCGAGCGTCTTTATCGATATGCGCAAAAAGCAGCGCTTCGCCGAAGTCGTCAAGACAAGTCAGTTTGGCCTCGATGAGAACGTCTGGATTGAGCTAGTCACGCCACCCAAGGAATTGGAAATCAAACAGGCCGTTTTATCCAACCACCTCTCTGTATTGGAGTTCTAAATGGATGCACAAGCTATAAAGGCAGTCGTTGAGGCTGCAACCGGTGGCAAGGTGGCTGTCCATTCGATTGCATCACGCAAATCCCTTCCAGGGATTCCCTGTTTTTATGTCCACGCGCAGCAACCGAATATTGAGGCGTCACTATTCATGTCCAGCCCCGATGTGTCGGTCACGATGGAGGTGTACCGACAGCGTGTTGGGTTCGCCTTGAACGCAAACGGCGACTCCATGTGCGTATGGGATATCGGCATGAAGAATGGCTGCACTCTGATGTTCGACCTCGTTATATCAACCATCGATGAGCGCGAGAATGAACTGCGAAGCGTAGCCGACGGGACAATATACCTTATTCAAGACAAGGCATTCGTGCCGCTCATTCAGCGCTGGTGCATTGAAAGCAGCGAGAGCCGAGCATTGAATGAGGTTCAGAAGATGTTCAAGGCCTTCAAGGATCAAGCAAACGAAATTCTCTCCGGCGCCACTCATGATCGGTATCCGGATCTGCTGGCAAAGCTGCGGCAGACCGCCATCTTCTAACCCATAGCCTCCTTTTCATTTACGACCGGGAGGGATTACTGCAAAGACCGATATAGAGAGTAGGGTCCATCTGTTTGGAGCAGGTAATTCCACGCTTCTTATAAATGCCTGTGAGCCATCTCCAATACGTAAAGACAACCGCAAGGTCTTTGCGTCCCTCTCTCTAACTCGGAGTTTTCCATGGCACCAGTCCTCTTCGCTTGCATCGTTACAGGCTCGCTCATTTCCGTACCCGTCGTGAAGGCGCTCCGCAATTACCGGCAATACAAAGACTCGCGTCTTTTCGCTTACTAATCCCGCTGCATTGCAGCCACACCCCAAGAGTCCTTCTCTTGGGGTTTTTCTTCGCCTGAAAAAAAGAAAGCCTCGCTAAGCGAGGCCGAGATTGCGTATCTTGGATCGACTATTTCGTCTTTGCGCGATTTCCAGTTGGATTGATGTGGCTGGCTGTCTTTGTGACGATACGATCGTAGCGCCCCAAGGCTGTCAGATCCGGCTTTGTTTCGTTATTTTTCCAACGATGGATCGTCATGCCGGTCACACCAACATAGTTAGCGATCTCTTCGTTCGAACTGGTCCCAAGCAAACTGCACCAGTCGGACAGGATTTCTGACATCGGCTTATCAAATTTGGCGGCAGCCATCGCTGTCGACTTGCCGTTTTCCTCGAGGAGCGCGCGTGCGCGGACCATTACGTCTTCGGGGACCGTAGCGGTGCGTCCGTAGGTATAGGACGAGAGACGGGGCAGGCCAATACCCAACATGACGGCAAAGTCTTGATGGCGGAGACCGAGCTTCGCCTTGATATCGACGAGCTCTTGCTGATCGCGAGAAAGTTCCGCTGCGGGTGCAACCGTCTCGCCCTTTTTGCGTCGGCCTTTCGGAGCGGCAGGCTCCTTCTTTACAGGCGGCTCTGACGCAATTTTCTCAGCCTCGTCGAGTTCCCTTTGTGAT
Source organism: Noviherbaspirillum album (assembly GCF_035916955.1). Taxonomy (NCBI): domain Bacteria; kingdom Pseudomonadati; phylum Pseudomonadota; class Betaproteobacteria; order Burkholderiales; family Oxalobacteraceae; genus Noviherbaspirillum; species Noviherbaspirillum album. Next base: position 52,841 of record NZ_JAWIIV010000011.1, read on the forward strand.
ACGGGAACCAGTGTCACGAAAGGCACCGAGTCAAAGTTGAAAACGCCTGCTTTAGTCAATTTCAGTTCTCCTGTCGTCATAAGTTTGTTGAGTGCATCCGCCATGCGCTTGTTCGCATTCCGCCGATCGATCTCGTCATCGCGGTCTATATCAAGTTGGGCCGAGTTCCCGGTGTCAATCAGATCTTCACCCCTTGCAAGCAGATCATCAAGTGGTTCGTGATTGATGGTGGATTCCATTGTTTCCCGCACGATCTCACGGCAGATGTTATTCGCAATGGCATATACAACGGCATAGATCGCGTCAGCCTCACGTAATTTCGGCAGCATGCGGTCAAAGAACACAAAGGAGACCCTCTGCATAACCTCATCAAATTCATCCAGCGCTACCTTGTTTTTGAGCGCAAGGACGCGGCAGATTTTTCGAACACGCTCTTCGTAATAGAAAGTCTTCGCAAAACGATCGATGAATGCTTTGGATGGATCAGAATAGGTCAGATACTCCTTGCAAAGGAGTTCCAATTTGGATGGCTGAGACCCTGAAGTGAGATCGACGTCGGTATCGATCCGTTCCAGCACCTCGATTTCAGATAGGTTCATTTATATTAGCTATAAGGATCAAATCCATGGCCAATTATAAATTAGCTCGATCACAAGTGTCTATAAACTATATCGAGATTGGTGCATACAGCTTGTATCTAATTGCGTGTTAGATCACTGTCGAAAAAAAACCCGCCTCGGCGGGTCTGTGCATCTTTGTCAGTCATGCAGTACTTGATCGACGATTTTTTCATAGTCCGGAAGCATCGCGCGGAATTCTTCGATCGACTTCGCCTTTTCGGCGCTCTGGTGAATTGCACAGAGAAGGATTTCAAGGCGTTCAGATTCGAAGTCCGTCAGGGCCGCTTTGACCTTCTGATGGCGGGGAGCACCAGTCCGAGTAGTAACGCAGCCACCGACTGCAACACATTGCAAAAAGTCGAGACCCATTGCAATCGCGCCTGGCGTCTGTTTGTTGTTTTCTGCTCCCAAAACCGCCTTCATAAAAACCCCTATTTTTTAGCAATTCAAAAGTAATAATAATTTGACACGCATTGTCCAAATGAAGTTTTTTTCTTATGACGCGTGTTTTGTCGACGGCTTAAGGCACTTGTCATTTCAGATTGCCAAAAGCAGCATGGAACGAATCATATTATGAATAGTTTCCAGAAGGCAAGAGATTTTTATGCAGATGTGTTCGTAAGATGAACATATATTCGTATAATGACTATATGAAATTTTTGCTGTGCAGGAATATATAATCTGCGCATCCATAAAATGCACAATCAAGTAACTCCCGGTATGCAGAAGTCCATTAACCTCAGTAACCCTTTGTCAATCAGCGAAGCATTGTGTGAAATGATGGTTCGCCATGGAGTGGGGCCGCGCCAGCAGACAGGGAAAGTTGCCGAGATACTTGGTCTGAGTCTCTCCCAAGCGCGTCGCATTATGGAGAGGGAAAATAGCGAATGGATCATCGGTCAGCTTGACCAAGTGTTTGCATTTTTCAGTGAGACTTTCACTTTGAGTGTATCTGCCTTCGATGCCGCGTCTACGCCCGAGAATTCGGTTCCTGAAAGCACGGAGGCAGAAGACAACGAAAAACTGCCGGCTACATTGCAGATCGAGAGCCGGGAGTTCGATTGTTTATTCACACCAGGCCCGGCTCATATGCCGCTGGCACAGGCTGACTTTGCCGCGATGTTAGATGACGGCCGCTGGATATTGGTCGAATGCAGCGCCGCGCCATCGGATGCTCGCTTGCGGCCGGTGAAAGGCATCGAGCTGCTTATCAAAGAGCAGAAGAAGCACAGCGTAGCTGTACTTGAAGACGATCGAGGCGCAGCCGACAGTATGGTTGATGTATTGAATGCAATGGGGTTTGACTCTGAAGCATTCTACGATGTTGAGGAACTTGAAGCAGCGCTGGCGCAGAAACAGTTTGATGCATTCGTCGTAGATTGGCTCCTTGGCCAGCGTACATCGGAATCGGTGATACGTTCGGTAAGGGCAAATAGAGGCAAAGCCGTGCCCATACTCTTGCTGACTGGACAACTTGAGACAGGCATGGCTGACGAAGCCGAGCTAGCTAGTGTCGTGAGCAATTACGCAGTCATACCCCATGAGAAGCCATTCCGGCCGATGCTGGTCGCCGCTGCGCTAAACCAGTCCTTGGCGTTATCAAGCGTGGCTTCGTAAGATCGCTGTAAGCGACTAGACGAAGGGTGAGATCAAGCCATGGTGCTAACGCGATTGACGATGCCAGCGGTGTTGATGCGCAGTCACGCTCTGCATTGGTTTAGTGTTGATGCTGCCCGACACTCACGCGCATCGATCTGATGATGCGCGCTCCTAGCATCAGTCTGTTAGCCACTTCGCTGTTACTAAGCGCTGGAAGTGTCACGCCCTTTCTGGCTTCCGCGCAACCATTCAACCCTCTCAATCAGTTCAGTAGGTCCGTGCCTGCCTCGCGCGCAATTGCGGCAGGCGACGTTCTAATCGTTTACCCGAGAATGGAACGCCCTTACAGCGAGATGTTTGAACAGATCATTGCAGGAATTGAGGGGCGTATAGGGGGGCCAGCACGGAAGGTCGTTGTTGATCGCGGAGTGAAGCCAGATAATGCAAGACATGAGCTTGGCCGCCATAATCCTAAAGTCGTCATCCCTCTTGGTAGGGAAGGCATTGAAATGGTCGCGGCAGGCAATCCAGACGTTCCGGTGATCGCAGGGGCTATTCTTCATCCGTCGCCTAGTACAGCAAGGTTCCATACTACGGTAACACTCAATACCGATCCACTGCTATTGTTTGGAAGGTTGAAATCGGTAGCGCCCGCGACGAAGCGGATCATCGTGATCCATGATCCAAATAAGTCGGAGGGCGTGATCCGTGCGGCTAACGATGCTGCAGGTCAGCTAGGGCTTGATCTGACTGTTATCAAAGTAAGAGATAGAAGGTCCGCGGCATGGATGTACGAGGCTGTCTTCTCGTCTATCGATGGCAGCAAGGATGTCGTATGGCTTCCGACTGATACAACAACTGTAGACGATACAGTAATCCTGCCCCTGATATTGGAGCAGTCCTGGAAGAGAAGCTTTCCGGTCATTTCAAGTACTCCCTCCCACATGGAGCGTGGAGTTCTGTTGGCACTTTACCCGGACTACAGCAAAATAGGTAATGCTTTGGGTTCAATTGCCATCGATGCAGTAGGCGGTGGTGCCCGAAATGGCGCCGTGTTCTCCAGACAGGTGCAAGCTGCGGTCAATGAACGAACCGCACGGCATCTGGGACTGAAACTTTCAGACGATCTACGCCGTCAGTTTGATGCGGTTTTCCCCGCCCTGGCGCCATTATCGAGATAAATCATTCATCCATGAAGAAATTACTACGCACAAAGGCTAAAAGGATTCTTCACCTGACTCGCGTCAGGCAGTTGCTATTCTGGATAATCTCTTTATCGATTGTCGGCTTGGCACTTCTATCTGCCGTTGCGAATTCATGGGAGGCCGGTCGCCGGCATGAGGAATTTGTGATCAAGCAGGGCCTGTCGATTGCTGAAGGCTTTGCTGCTCAAAGTAACTTAGCTCTTCTTTATAGGTCCCCCGATAATGGGAAGGCGGCAGCGAACGCGACCCTCTCGCATCCAAGCGTTATTGAAGTGTCCATTGTCGACCTAACGGGGAAACCCGTGCTGACATACAAAAAGGCAGGGCAGCCCTCTGATCCGGAGACTCCGTCGATAATAGGCATTACAAACGCCGAAGCTGCGCTTGAGTACGAAACGCAGGCGGCATGGCATATAACAGCGCCAGTGGTGCATGGCGCAGAGGATAGCCCCTTTGAAATGACGGCACCAAAGAAGGAAGTTCTTGGCCATGTCCGGGTAGCGGTAAGCAAGCAGTCATTATATGAATTGAAACGTCAGTCCATCATTTTCAATGTACTGATCTCGCTGATGTTTGCCGCGGTGCTCTTATGGGTAATTGCCATACTTGCGAGGTACATCGTTCAGCCTCTCGCTCAGATGTCGTCACTCATGAGGGAGGCACAGAGAGGCCGCTCAGGCATAAGAGCCTACATAGACGGACCGCGGGACCTTATCGAGATGAGCACGGCATTCAACAAAATGATGGAGGTCTTGGAGGAGCGCGAGGCTGCCTTGAAGTCTTCGCGAGATGAGGCAACAAAGACTGCAATCGCTAAGTCGCAGTTTGCTGCTACTGTGAGCCATGAGGTACGTACGCCGCTCAATGGCGTCGTCGGCATGTTGGAAATGCTTAGGCAGACGCCTCTGGCAACAAAACAAAGGGAATATGTTGATATCGCATGGAAGTCGTCGCACGCCTTGATTGAATTGACCAGCGACATTCTGGACTTTTCCAAGATTGAAGCTGGAAGACTGGTGCTCAATGAGATTGAATTCGACGTTGATCGCCTCCTTGGTGAAGTGCTAGCTCTTTCTAAACGAAATGCTGTATCTAAAGGCATTAGCCTCCATTACGACCGTTCCATTTTTGTGCCGGATCGGCTGATTGCTGATGAACTTCGCTTGCGGCAAGTACTTTCAAACCTGGTGAGCAATGCTGTCAAATTCACGCCGAGCGGGAGCGTAACCGTGCGGCTGATAGCGTCCGACCACACTGAGGATGGCCTCACACTGCGTTGCGAAGTCCATGACACTGGGATTGGAATTGCATCCGAGGCGCTGTCGCGAATTTTCGAGTCTTATGAACAAGCTTCCGGTACCACCGCATCGCACTTCGGTGGTACCGGACTTGGTCTGTCCATATGTAAGCAACTTGTTCACCTCATGCAAGGCGATATCGGGGTCGACAGCCAGGAAGGTTCTGGTAGCACTTTCTGGTTCACGGTACGCTGTAAGGGCGTTCTTACTCAGTTACGGACGGAACAAGATGAGTTGCTCCCGCAACGCGTTCTGGTAGTAGGAAACGACGATGCAATTAGGGCATTCGTTTCGCAGACCCTGATGGCAAAAGGAATTGCCTGTGACGTTGTAGGCAGTCATGACCAGGCGGTCCTTGATCTGAAACGCGCGATCGGCAGTGAAGTGCCCTATGAGATGTTGATCGTCGATCTGGACACGGTGTACGAATATGCAACCGATCTGGTCCTGCGGATCCGTAGCGACGACCTGTTTTCAAGTTTGAAGATCATGATGATGAGCCGGCATCAAAAGATGCTGGGGCAGAATCAGCATAACGAGGCGTTCATAGGACGACCGCTAACGACCGAGCGGCTGCTCGATGCAATCACAGAGTTGCATAGTTCCGCTGCACATTCTGTTGGCGGCGGCGTCACAACGAATGGCAGCTGGTTGCCAACAGCTAGGCGCATATTGGTAGCCGAGGACAACAGAACGAACCAGGTAGTGGCCGCAGGTATGTTGGAGGCCCTTGGTTGGGATTATGAAATAGCAGTGACCGGTCGCGCAGCGGTGAATGCGGTTATTGATCGTCATTTTGATCTCGTCCTGATGGACTGCAGCATGCCGGATATGGATGGGTATGAGGCAACGACACATATTCGTTCTAATGAATACGAATCCGGCCGAAGAATTCCAATCGTCGCGATGACGGCAAACGCTAGTCCCTCGGATGTGGAGAGATGTCGGTCTGTTGGTATGGACGATCATCTTGCAAAGCCGATGACGCTGGAATCATTGAAGGCTACGCTGGACAGGTATCTGGGCAAGACCAATGGAACGTCTTATTCGGATGAGGCTTTGGGTGCCGATATGGATCAAGCGGGTGATACATCGGTTATTGACCGCGAGGTATTTGGCCGGGTAAGGACATTACTTGGGCCAGCCCTACGCAACTCGATCGAGCACTTCATCGAAGACACTCCCGTTTATCTGAAGCAACTTGAGACTGCATACGCGCAGCAAGCGCTCGAGACAGTTCAGTCATGTGCTCATTCCATCAAAGGTAGTAGCGGCCATCTAGGGCTGAAACAGCTTGGGCAAATGGCGAGGCAGGTAGAGCACCTAATCGGAATTGACCGCGCGACAGAGATTGCCGTGATTATCCCTCAGTTGCGTACTGCTTTCGAGATGGCGGCCGAAGCATTGCAAGCGGAAACTTTCAGCAATGAGTCCAAAGCCGCGCAGGCGCAGCGGCCGAGTATAAACGTCCTAGTCGTAGACGATGATCGTAGTACACGAAATGCGTTACGTGTGACTTTGGAGCATGAAGGTTTCTTCGTCGTTGAAGCTGAGGATGGTGAAAAAGCACTGAGTATGCTTAAGCAGGTCAAACCTGATGTCATCCTGATGGATGGGATTATGCCTGTGATGGATGGCTTCACCGCTTGTGCAAAGCTTCAGGAAACGGCTGTAGGCCGGGCGACGCCTGTGCTGATGGTGACCAGTTTAGAAGACCCCGCCGCAGTTGAGCGTGCGTTGGCCGCAGGAGCAAGCGACTTCATTCCAAAGCCGATCCATTTTGCGGTACTCGCCCAGCGTATTCGACGTATTTTTGAGGCAAACCAAGCGGAACAGGCAGTCAAAGAGTTGGCATCGAATGATCATCTGACCGGCCTTCCCAACCGTGCGATTTTCTTTGAGCAGCTTGGTATGCGAATAGACCATGCGCGCAAGCATTCCGAACGATTTGCGGTCATATATTTGGACCTGGACCGGTTCAAGTACATTAATGACACAATGGGCCATGAGGCCGGCGACCAGGTGCTCACTGCCGTCGCAAATCGTATGAGGCGCACTGTTCTTGGCACGGATTGTGTCGCTCGATTAGGAGGTGATGAGTTCACCGTCGTCCTTTCAGATAGCGACGACCTTTCCAACGTTGCACAGCGAGCGCAGCAGCTTTGCGCTGCCATCTCGCAGGTGAATCAACTCGACGGGGAAGACCTCTATGTAACGGCAAGTGCTGGTATCGCAATTTACCCGGGCGATGGCCAGCAGGCCGGGGAACTCTTGAGACGGGCAGAGACTGCAATGTACTTGGCAAAGAAAAACGGAACCACCTTCCAGTTCTTCGAGAAAGGCATGGAGCATTCCATCTCTGAACAGGTAAGGATGGAGAGCGATCTGCGCCAAGCGATTGACCACAAAGCAATTACATTGTGGTACCAGCCAAAGGTACGTGTCAGTACTGGCGAAGTTATAGGTATGGAGGCACTGGCACGCTGGCACCATCCCGTACGGGGCGCGGTGTCACCTGCGGAATTCATCCCGCTCGCAGAAGAAACGGGGCTCATCTATGCATTGGGTGAACAATTATTGCGTGCAGCGTGCAATCAGATAAAGGATTGGATCAACCTGGGAATGGAGCCACTTCCGGTGTCAGTGAACCTTTCAGCTCGACAAGTGCTGCACGCCGATTTTCTTCAGGTATTGGATGCTGCCCTGATCGACTCTGGGCTGGCGCCGGATCTCCTTGAGCTGGAGATCACAGAAAGCATGCTCATCGAACATCAGGACGCAGTGCGGGAACTATTGGTTAATATAAAGCAACGCGGGGTGAAACTAAGTATCGATGATTTTGGCACCGGATACTCATCACTGAGTTACTTGAAGAACTTTCCCATCAACGCTCTGAAAATCGACCGATCGTTCATTCGCGACGTTCCACACGAGCAGGACGACGCTTCGATTGTGAAAACAATCGTGTCGTTGGCGCATACCTTGAGGCTAGAGGTAGTAGCGGAAGGAGTAGAAACGGATGTCCAACTGGACTTTTTGAAGGGGATTGGCTGCGAGGTCATTCAAGGCTACCTTTTCGGGCGTCCAATGAGTCCCGAGGTGTTTTATACCACCGTGGTTGAAAAGAATAGCGTAAGGGCGTGAATTGCCTCTTTGCCAATTGAGCATTGAATAACTATAAGCGATTCTCCATAGAATAAATGCTCATATGGAATAAAGCGGGTGCCAATGTGTGATAATGTTTCCTTAAGGTAACTTCTGTTGGTGCTAGGTAATGTCCTGAAATCTTCGTAAGTGGCTTCAGTATGAAAAACGTCTTCAAAACTCGTAGTGGACTGGTCGGTGCATTGAGCTTGGCAGGTGTGGCGGTTGCCGGCAGCTGTGTGAGCTATGTGTTGCTCTCCACTCCCTGTGCAGATTTCGATTTTCATACAGCGAGGAGCCGTGCGATTGTTAGCGCTACCCAATATCAGCTGGCCATCGAACAACTTGGTACTGCGCTCTATCGCAGCGGTAGTGATCCCACGGTGGCAAAGGCAGCTATTGATCGCTGCATCCGGGAACTGCGTTCTGCCTATACTGAACTGACGAGTCCCAAAGCGTTGGGGGCTGTGTCCTATGTGTCGGACGATGTGAAATACCAACTCGTCCAACTTGGCGCCGTCATGGATCACCTCGTTAGGGAAATCCGTGCGAATCCTTCGCCTGACATGGATGAAACGCTTCTGGTTCGGTTTGAGGAAGTGCATCAAAAGATTGATGCAGTCGCGGAAAAAATACGTGCTTCCGGTAGCAAAGATCATTCTTTGATTGAACATATATCGATGCGTCAACAGGTTGAACTCGTTGCAGTTCAATTGCTGTGGTGGTCGTTAATGCTTTCCATTGCTTATCACCTTATGCGTTCGGCAAAGGCACGCAATGAGCCCAGGCCTGAGCCACAGGATGCGCAACGGTCTGATGACAAGGTGACGCAGCTCTACGAGGAGCGTATTCGTAAAGCTGAAGCAGCCATCATGGCGAAAAATATGTTCTTTGCCACGATTAGCCATGAACTCCGGTCGCCGCTACAGGCGATCACAGCTTCTATTGATGCGCTCGCGGTTCGTGCACGTAATGACAAGGATCGGGAGGCGATTGAGCGCCTTGAAGTTGCGGCGGGCCAGCTCGAAGCGCAAATGAAAGATCTGACGGATTATGCGCGCCTTGATGCGGGAAAGATGCAATTACGTCCTGGTGATTTCAACCCAACAGATTTGCTTCGGAAACTGGTTTCCAATTTCCAGACGGCGGCAAAGCAGAAGAATCAGCGCTTTATCACGGACTTCCGACACGGCAATGTGAAGATCCATTCGGACGCCTACCGATTCCAGCAGATCGCGACGAACCTCATTTCAAATGCTGTGAAATATGGCGGCGAGGGTGAGGTAACTGTTCGCTTGCTCTTTGTCGATCAAGAAAACGGTCCGGTCATGATGCGACTGACGGTTGAAGATCAGGGATCAGGCTTTACCCAGCAGCAGGCAGAAACGCTTTTTGAGCCATTTACCCAGATTGACCAATCGAATACGCGTAGGCAGGAAGGGGCAGGGATGGGCTTGGCGATCGTGAAACGGTTGGTCGAGTTGATGGGTGGGTCGATCAAGGCAGTCGCGCAACCAGGGCAGGGCGGCCGCTTCGAAGTCAGGGTGCCCGTACAGATTGTGGCAGAAGATGCCGATTCAAACGTCGAGGCAGCCAAGTTTGGGTCATTCCAACATACACAGCCTGCCCCCTATGGAGCGGCGGCGACGCTTGGCGGACGTGGCGCGAATGTAATACCGGGGAAGAGACGAATACTGCTTGTCGACGATCGGGCCGATATACGGAAGTCGGTCAAGGACCTACTCGAAAGCATGGACTATGACTGTGAGCTTTCTGACGGCGCCTACGATGCCTTGAAGAAGATGGCGAATCGCTCGTATGACGCAATCCTTCTGGACATTCAGATGCCTGATCTGGATGGCTTCGGGGTCGCGCAGCAGGTGAGGGATTCCGACGGGCCGAACAAATATGCCCCTATCGTCGCAATCACGGCGCAGGCGGACCATTTAAGCACTCCTGAGAAGCGACAGGTTTTTGACGGTTATCTTGTGAAGCCAGTCAGATATGCGCCGCTCCATGCGACACTGAGGGAAGTCATCCGCGCAGCGCAAGGGACAAAGAGGGCGGTATCTGACGTGGTCTAGCCAAGCCAGGTCAGTGACGAGAAGATCAGGCTGTATCGTAATCTGAAGCCGGCGCCCGGCCGAAGTTGAGTTCGTAAAAATGCCCTTGACCGAAGTCAAGGGCACCAAACTACATAGTTAGCACGAAATTCGCATCGAAGACCGTTGGGGATGCTGCAGGCATGTGAATGGGCGGTTTTGCGAGCTGGAACAGTGCAGGGCTGATGTCTTCCTGTTGCGTTGCTGTTACCCGAATGACTTCAGATCCCTTTTTCCGAAACGATTCAATTTCCGCTTCAGTCATCTGTTGGCCTTTGGCGGCAAGCAATGCATCATAGTCGACCGCTCCCTTGCGGGTAACGCGCACTACGGAGACGCCTGCGCCATCCTTTCTTGGTTCGCCCGGATCTAAGCAGGCTACAAGATTCGCTCGCGCAGCTTCTTCTTGTGCCTTGGCTACCTCTAGTGCCTGGTTGGCTTTCAACCAGAATGCAGCGGCCGTAGCCCACTCGTCGGTTTCCCATCGACCATTACAGACCTTTTCCCAGAAGAGGGCAGCAGTCTCGAGCAGTCGGTCAATCTTGGCCTGGTCACGGCGAACTTCGAGAAGCTTACCGTGCTGGCCATCGAAAGAGTAATAGTGTGCCAGATCGATTCCTGCAACGTGGATCTGTTGTTGTACCTGATCCATGTAAAAGGGAGGGACTATGCCGGCCAATGCCATCTGATGAGCTTTTTCGCCTGGACATTTGACTTCGAGTACCAGATCGAACGTGGGGGCAACGCCGTCGTATGACGCCCGCATGAACGGGTGCGTTGTACATTCTGCGATGAGAGGAACCATAATGTTACCAGTCTCCTTTTCATAGCATGCGCGAGCGATGGGTTCTAGCTTCCGCCCACGTGCCATTGCCGGGTTGTCCGGCGGTGGCGACATGAGCCTGCGTTTCTGCAGATAGAGTGCGTAAGGCGTGGAAAGAGGGGAGACCCCCATGATAACCGGAGCATCTGAGGAACCGATGCCCTGAAGTCGCCATTCCAGCCATTCCTGTGACCCCTGTACGGCTGCGGGCCCGGAAATGATTTTCATAGCCATTGTGTGTTTCTCCTGATTGGTTGTGCCGGTGAAGGCGCCAAGCGAGCGAAAGCCTGACCTACAGCAATGAAAAACAGGCGAAATGAAAAGACCTTGACGCTTCGCACTTACTATCCGGACAAGATGTCTTAGTCGAGTGACGAACATCGACTGGCGGCACAGATCACGGACTCTGCATTCAACCTCGAATACTGAGCCGAGTCAGAAAGAAAAAAGCCCGCCAGTTGGGCGGGCATTGTTGTCAGTCATGGAGCAGCTTCTGCCATCCTATGCGGTCCATGTAAACGTTACAGCCGAATCGTATAGGTATTTGCCACTCTGTCATGAAGTGCTCTCTTCTGTTTCGAGAAGGCCGCCAGAATAAACCCGATTCCGAAGATAAAGCAGCATCCGACTTTCGCACCGAATCGCAGAGATGCACGGTTGAAGGAGATTCTTGCACCCTGATCACCGATGACCGCAATTCCGAATGCCTTCTTACCTAACGTTGCCTGCATGGGAGATGACTCCATTGCGGCAAAGTATAGCCAAGCGCCAAGGATATAGATCACCAAGCCAAGGATCACCCCAAATTCACCAAACAGGACCGTGGTACAAAAAAAGGAAACTGTCGCAATTCCAAAGACAAGGATCATATCTAGGGTTGCTGCTCCAAGTCTCGGCCAAAAGCCAGCATACGACTCAACTGGCATATTCTCCGACCTACTCATGGCAGGTTATCCAGGAACGACAAGCTCGCCAGGATCTCCGAGCGATTCTGTGACTGGCCGGTATCGAGGGACCGATTGGCAGCGCTTGGATTATGCTTAGTTTCCAAATCGGGCTGCCCGACAGCACCGGTATTTGCCATCTCGGAGTGCATAGGGGCGTTAGGATTGCTTGCCGAGTGGAGACTGTGCTCACTCCTCTCTGTTCCATCCATCGAACCGTCATGCTGGTGCTCACCGAGTTGGTTTCCGGATGCAGCAGGTGCAGTTGGCGCCGGCCGAAGGCTACGCTTTGTCGGCTGTACCGCCTTAGGTACAGCCCGTTTTGCAATACGTTTTACTGGACTCGGTCCTTGGCCCAGTATTTCAGAAACCGCCGCGTCGAGGGTGCCCGATTCCTTGTGGCTTACGAACCAATCATAAATAACCGTACGGATAAGGGTTGATTCAGTCCGATAGGGGAGGGAGCTAAAGAACTCAAGTAACCCCGGGCAAGCCTCTTCAGTGTAGACCACTGATACAGGGCGTCTGGTCGTGTTCGGATCAAACACCTTCATGAGACTAGACATGGGCCGGTTCCTTTGATTCGGCCATCGAACGCTTCAACTGTACGCTCTTCCCGTAGCGGCAATAACCTTCTGCCACTGCCATTCGTGGCCTTTCTACCATTTTGACGTTCTGCCAGTCCGCATGCAGTCTGTCCTTCATAATCATGGCGCCTCCTCCAGCCAACAGAATACCGTCCAAGGAAGCGGCATCACTAGCTAAGAGCGCGGTCGCCTTTGCGGTGATTCTCGCGGCCACATGGCTAAGGGCGGCTTCCACCTCTGCACTGATATCTTTCTCTCCAAAGTGGAAGATGGTTCTAGTCTGCAGCGCTTGTTCACAATCCAAAAGAGAAACCTTGTATCCCTTTCCAGTCAGAGTCTTCATGAGGTGGTCTGTTGCCACATTCATTCCTTCGCAACTGGCCGCCTTGCTCTCGATGTACGTGTTTTCCCGCATCAGGAGGAAATCCGTTGTGAAATGGCCGACATCAATGACGGCCCAAGACTTCGTGCGCCCGTTGGCGCTGCGGATATTGTCCTTGAGCGGAAGGCCGTCAGCATCGAGAAGAAACGAAAGATAGGCGCCAAGTGGCTGGCTCAGCGCCTTAACTTCGCCTTTGACGATCGACTGGGTGACCTTCTCGAGTTCCTCTCGTTGGTGAGCGAAGAGTGCTGCCGGCGTACCCACTACAACGTATGGATCAGCAAGTCCGGGTACGCACAGTACGCCTAGTCGCTTCATGGCCGACATAACGAGGGCTTTGTACTCGTCACCCCTGATCCAGTCATCCGAGAGCCCTGCAGACATCGTCGCTCCGCCCTGGAGGCGTGCTGTCTCTCCTGTGAAATAGTCTTTTCCGTTCACAGTGACTGTTTCCAGTTCTGCGGCAACTGCCGCTTGTTCAAGCGTAATAGGAATTGCCAATGACACGGCTGATGCGAAGCTCAACGGATACTTCTTTCCCTCGGCGTATGCAACTGCCTTGACTGCGCTGCGACCAATGTCCAAACCGATTACCGTCCGTTGATTCATATCGTCCTCTCAAAATTAAGGTGTATTGAGACTGCAAGTGATGAGCGGATGACCGCGCGGCCATCTGTTATTCCTTCTGTCGTACTGAAAGTTGCGGTGTCCGAATCTTGCAAACAACCGGATGACGGCCGCGGATTGGCTTCAGAAACAGAAACAGAAACAGAAACAGAAACAGAAACAGTTTAGGAAACCGATTCTGTTTCTGTTTCTGTTTCATTCGCTGATAAGTGTACGGAAAGATTCACAACAAGTAAACGGATGGACGCGGTATTATTACGGTCAGCACAAACGCATATTGCATGGGCAACCCCCCCCGAGATGCCCTTAACAGTATTGCATGGGCACCCCCCCCAAGATCGTTTTTGAAAACCTGTTGAATGAACAAAAAGATCGGTAAGAATCAACTCTACGTCGAAGTGCAGCGCGCGCTTGATGAAACTCTCTTTTCAGCACTGCAAAATACGGCCGATTTGCTGCAGCGAATCGATACCCTGCTGCTTCAGATGGACTACATTTTGAACATAGCTCAGCCTCCCTTGTCCGGAAAAATCCGCATTGAATGGGCCAAAGATAAGAGAGGGAGAGTCCGGCCAATGCCTGTCGTGTGGACGCGGTTGAAAGGCCCGGAGGTGAGGTATCGCTATAAGGAGCTGCCGTTAGCCAATCTGCCGCGAAGGGCAAGGAAGACAGGGGCGTTCAATGAGAATGCGGATTGGATGAGAGGGTTGTTGATCCAGGTTCAGTGGTTGCTGAACATTCGGGGTAGAGCTATCGAATCAATCAACAAGTTTAAGTTGACGACCGAAAACTTGGGTGAGGCGAATGAGAGCAGCTTCGGCGAGATCGAATGGTTGGTCGGTGACGTGTTCAAAACCTACGGCTTGGATCCAACTACTTGGGTTAGCAAGGGCAGGAAACTGTCGGCGCAATCTGAACCAGCAGAGGAAATGCAGGCAGACGAATAGCCCGGTCAATCTGACCCGTCCCAAAGATCTTTTCCCCCTGGTCGGCCCGGCGCTTCTCCCCGATGCCTGACCGGCCTACCCGTAGCAGAGCGGCCCCTGTTCTGCCTGTGAGCTATCTCTCTCCCCTGGCTCGACATAGCATCTGGCCTGTCTTGTGCTGGACCGACAAGAATGGCCGGGTCCGGTCCTGCCTCTTCTTGGCGAGTCACTTTGACCGGACCTTGGTGATGGGTTCGCTCGGCGTTGGCGGGGCACAATGGCTTTCCTTGCCTTACTTGGTCCTCTTCGTCTTCTTGCGCGGGAACGGGAGGGCGCGTTGCCTTTGCCAGCGGAACAACCCGGCTTTGTTGGGCTGCACACAGGGGCGGGTCTGCTCATCTTCGACCCCGGCCGGAAGACCAGTGGCAGAGTCCATGGGGTCTGGAGCCACCAGACCGCGGCTGGTCGTTTGTACCTGTCGCAGAGACATTAGGTTTGACCCGCCTTGAGGTCATGGCCTTGGTTGCTTCTCCCTGTGGCAGAGTCACTCTCGCCTCGCGTTCAACTTGTTTCCCGCCATGGGTTTGGTAATTCTTCCGGCGGCAAAAGTTCTGAGTATGGTTGGGCTCCAGGTCTTCTCCCTGCGCGAGGTAGATCTAACCAGTAGCAGAAGCTTCACGTCTGGGGAGCCTTGAGGAATGCGACGGTAGTGCATATACAGCGGAAGGCGGAAGGAAAAGGCGGTACGAGTACTGCGGCAGGGGCCTGGTGGGAATGTGGCGGCAGAGCGCAAGGTTGCATGTACGGGTAGCAGAAGCATTGAGGCCGGCAGAGGCAAGGGTAGGGCATCGGGCTGCAGAGGCTGGATGGCTGGTCGTCCTGGCAGCTTGTCGGGTGGTGGCGTGAGTGAGCCCTTGGCGTCGGGTCTGCATTGAGGCTTCTTTCTGATAGGTCGGTTTGTCTCGCTTTTGCAGTAGGGTTCGGCCAGGCTTGTGGTCACTGAATGCCCGACTGTCGACCGCAAGAGCTCGGGGTTAGTTAGGCTGCAAGGAGCGCTTTCCCGTGTTTCGGGGCTGGCCGACGCTCTCAACCATCGTGCGAAGGGCGCCATTGCGGTACGCGATCTGCGTCTGTCGATGGAATCACGACAGGGGCGGGCACCGCCAATCGCGGTTGTCGCCGCATAAATGTTTATGAAAACCCTTTCCTAAGGCGCGCAAGGACGCATAAATCGTTATGTGGGCAAGTCAATGCACGGGATACTAGGAATTCATAACACGCATAAATATTTATGTTGCCAGTATCGGATCGATGCGGTACTATATGCATAAATCGTTATGCATTCGGGCGCACTAGGTTCGGCACACGGGAGTGAGAATATGAATCAGATTGAATTGACTACTGAGCAGGCAGGTCCGAGAGATAGCAATGCATTGAATCTTGTGATCAACGCCTTTGCTGGCTCTGGCAAAACAACGACGCTTCGCGCATACGCCGTTGCTCGCCCGATGTCCTCTATGCTGTATGTGGCGTTCAATAAGGTGACTGCAGACGAGGCGGCGGCTAGCTTTCCAAGAAATGTTGAATGCCGGACGATGCACTCACTTGCCTTCACCGCTGTAGGAAAGCAGTACAAACACAAATTGGCGCAACTCCGTCCGAACGTCGTCGCCAATTCTTACAAGGAAAAGGGCGTTACCGTGTTGACGGCGCATTACCTGGTCAAGACCGTTGAGGCGTTTATGTATTCTGCGGACTTGGCCATCAGGGACTCTCATGTGCCTCAGGAGGTGCCCGCCGCATCTAGGTCCCATATAGCCAAAGGTGCGCAGTACCTCTGGAATGATATGGTTGATGCGAAGAGCACTATGCCAATGACACACGACGGCTATCTGAAACTATTCCAGTTGTCTAAGCCGGTATTGTCAAACCGATATGATGTGATTTTGCTCGACGAAGCTCAGGATACGAACCCCGTCACTATGGATATCGTCTTTCGTCAGTCCTGCGGCAAAGTCATCGTGGGCGACAAGCACCAGTCCATTTATGCTTTCCGCGGATGCGTAAATGCGATGGAGATGCTCAAAAATGCTGAGTCCCATTACCTGACCCAGTCCATGCGCTTCGGCGCCGCGGTGGCCGAGCCTGCAACGCTCTTGCTTCGCTTCCTGAAAGGTGAGAGTCGGGCTGTGATTGGGCTTGGCCAGATGGATGCTTTACCGAACAAGGTGGACCGCTCCCAGCCCTATACTGTCATCTGCCGCACAAATGCAAAGGTTTTCGGTCACGCTGTCAGGTTGCTGGGTGAAAAGAAAGTCCATTTCGTCGGTGGGGTCGAGAGCTATCCTTTGGGAAAACTCGAAGACGTGTTTCACATGTGGAATGGCGAAAAGTCGAGGGTGAAGGATGCTTTCTATCGGGAATTTGCTGACTGCGAGGCCCTGGAAGCTTATGCGCGGGAGACAGACGAAAAGGAAATCCTGTCGCTGATTTCTGTAGCCAGAGAGTTCAAGTCCGACTTGCCGGCACTCATAGCGCAGGTTAAAGCTGCGGCCTGCGAGAAGCTTGAGGATGCCGACGTCATTCTTACGACGGCTCACCGGTCAAAGGGATTGCAATTCCGCCAAGTTGTACTGAATGACGATTTTGACGATCTGGTCGACGGTACCGGAAAACTCAATATCGGGGACTTCGAGAAGTTTCAGCAGGAAGTTAATCTGCTTTATGTGGCCATGACACGTGCGCAGCGTGCGATAGAACTCAACACGCAATTCAATGACTTCGCTGCAGCTGTCAGGGCAGGCGACGTGGACCCCATTGGTGCATCTTCGAAGACTGGCAAAAATGAGAAGGTGGCGACCCAGACAGCGAGCGCAGCCTCATCGCACGCGGTCGGTCTGTCACTTGCAGAGAAGATCGGCAAGATGATTCTTCGCATCGGTCCGCTGTCTTGCCAGGCAATGGGAGAAAGAATGGACTTGTCCGAGGAAACCGTAGCTGCCGAGGTCGTGCGCATGATCAGCAATGGTGATCTCTCCTCGCTGTACTTTGTCGCTGATGGATTGGTGCAGGCAAAGTTGAAGGCACAGGGCTACCGTTCTCCGGAAATGGCAATGTAAGGGATCACGAAAATGGCGAGAGACGACTTCAGGCGGGTGTATTACACAAAACAGGTCGACGGCCGTAAGAAGCGGACGTCGGTTTCCATTGATCCGGACCTTTACGAAATATTCAGCATGGTCAGCGGAGGAGACGTAGCTGCGGATATAACCCTGAAGACATGGGCTATGGAAATCGAATCCGATCGCGAGGAAGCCAGTTTCGAAGGCATCGGTGCGTCGAGGCTTGTAGCGCGCCGAGTCTTCGGTCGCATCAAAGAGCTAGTCGCGGCCGGGCTTGTAGTGACACAGGCCGAACAAAGAAAAACTAAATCGAGGTGAAATTATGCTGGACCTGCTATATCCCCTTGGAGCTGCTGCATTTGTGTTTGGAACGTATGGACTGTGCGTATTGATAGGCCGTTTCAGGAAGAAAGGTCATAAGGAGAAGGCAACTGGTACCAAGTCTTCAGAAGACGGATATAAACACCGGAACTACGCAAAGGAATGGCTAGAAGAGCGGGGCAGACCGCATGGCCCGAACTCAATCCATGACGATCTTTATAAGTAACGACACTCGCGAGGATATGTAAGCTGCTCCTTCGTTTCGCCTGGCGCCAACCCGGTCCAGGACGTAGCATGCCCCTGCCGGTAGCGCCGACTACCGGGGGCAAGCCACAAGCCCCGTGTTCGGGTTGACGAACCCCGCCCTGCCTGGATTGCACAATCCACTTTCCGAAGTTAAAACCATCATGCAATGTGGTGACCGTAGCGTCGCTCGGGTTACGCCATTATGTACTATGAAAGAATCGTAATATATACTGCGAGAATTATGCGGCCGGAAGTTTGATGTAACGCTGAAGTGCCGTTCACCATTCCATCTTGCCCAGGAGCTCGCAATTTATGTTACGAACGACGTTGCTTCTCTGTCTGGCGGCCGGTCTATATGTCACTGCAGATATGACTTATACAATGGCCATGACTGACAATCCCACAAACTTTGGCGGGTACCTTGGGTTCCTTGGTCCAGTCATGTGTGTAATTTTTGCCTTTGCGTTAGGCCTCATCTATCCCCGCGATGACGTAAAGTACGACGGCTCGAAGCTGCCATGATGCACGTTCATGAAAATTTTGAGATTGACTGGAATGTGTATGTGTCCCAACTGGGCCAGTTCGTGCGAGCTTGTGTCCTACCCACGAGCGAGGAAGATCTTCTGAGTTCAGCCAGCAGGGTGCTCGCGATCATCGACGGACGGATGGTGTCGGTGCGTAGACTGGTAGAAGTCGCTCAACTCCATCAGTGGAACAGCAGTATTTATGAAGCCTGGTCTTGGGAGTATGGAAATCGTGTAAGGGCTTATCGTAGTCGACTACCTGCCTTGGTATACGAGGCGCTCTACACATACGCAAATCAATCCGGCGACCTTCATGTCACCCGTGAGGATGCATATTCCGCCATCGGGGAAGCGCGAAGCGCGCTGTACGGTGTATAACTGTCAGCCGCAGATGTTGCGCGGGGTCCAGTCCCGGCTAGTCGTCAATTAAGTCCACGATTCTGAAATCGTAGCCACCAGCTCAGGTCCCATGAAGTATCACACCATGCTCTTGCCCGAACGCTTCGGACGCCATCAGAATGTCTACGGCGTAGAGGTCTTTCTTTACGTCCAGAGACTGATTGTGGTCCTGCACGAATTGCCCTGCAATCAGGGAACGAGCATCACGAACGCAGCTGATATGGTGGCCACCGACGTTCTTCGTGGTCTGATCGAAAACGGTTGGGTATCCGATCCCGAAGTAGTTACGTGGATAGAACATTACCCGAGCAGCTTCCAGTTCGATGCTTTACAGCCCATCGGGGCCTGTGTAGCTGATACATGGGATTTGATTGAGTTCGAGTGGGATGCCGTAGCACGGAAGTACCGTTCCCCAAACTGGCGCCCCCTCAGCGGCGATAGCGATCTTCTGCCCAAAACTGCGTGGGTCAAGCTCATTTAGCGCTTGACTATCTGCCGAGGCGACTAGGTCCTACTTGAGTTGTCTCATTCTGCTTTACTGCACATAGTCGCTGCACCGACGCAACGACCACTGCCGGCCGAGCCGATACGCACGGTCCCCTTCGAAAGCATTTGTCTCCGATTACCACCTGGTGGATGAAGAACCCACTATTTGCGCTGACCGCCATTCTGGATCAAGCAAGCTAGGCCAGAGAAAATTCGTAGGGCCGTAAAGAATACATATAAGCGTACAAGCGATACTGTTGCGTTATAAAGATGTGTGATGTATAGTTCCCACGTTCAATAAAGCTAGGTCGGTATCTGCTCAAATGCATACTCCTCTGAAAAAGACAGTTATTTGCGCGCTTCTCGCGACGGTCCTCTCCGGCTGCGCGTTTCCGCGCGCGGCTGTACAGATGCCAAAGGAGTTGGATGCAGCTGCGCTCGCTGTCGAGCCCTCCAGTGAACCGACGTTGGATATTGATGCTGGCTTCAACCGCGAAGACATCTTTATGCTGAGGCCTGTCGCCGAAAGTGGTGAAGTCCCTGCATTTACTGTGCCATCGCTGACGGTATCGGAAGCCGGGATCTACGACGCCATTACGAGTCTCGCCCGTTCAGCCGGGCTATCAGTCTCGATTGAGGGCGGCATCACAGGGAGTAACCGGTTCGGCGCCGTGACGGTTGCCAATCTGCGCGGAAGCCTCAAACAGGTACTCGATGATCTGTCCGAGTCGCTTGGCTTCTTCTACTCGGTCAGAAGAAACACACTCTATATCTATCCCGAACAGCAATTTGTGATTGAGTTGCCGCCCGCCCTGGACGACGACTATGCGGCGACCCTCACGAACACGCTGGCCTTCCTTGGCGCGAAAGATACCTATATCGATCGCTTGAGCCGGTCGTTAGTCCTTACAGCAAACAAAAAGGGTCTCCAAAAGATTGAGGGATATCTCAAGAAGATCCGGGATACGAGATCGCTCATCGTTTATGACTTCAACATTTTCCAGGTCGATTTGCGAGACAACGCAAACACTGGGATTCGGTGGAATGCGCTGGATTGGTCCAGTCGTCCGGTGACGGTTAGTGAAGGCGGATCTGGTGCTGTCTCCACAATACGGGGCAAGACCGCCAACCTGACCAGCACGGCAACCGGTATGGGCATGATCCTGTCCGGATCGCGTTTTACCGTGGATATGTTGATTGACTTTCTTGAGACTCAAGGCACCGTGAAGGCACTGTCAAGGCCCCGTCTGGCCGTGATGTCCGGATCAAAAGGCTCACTCAGCGTTGGACAGGTAAGCACTATCCTCTCAAAGGTCGGCACGAATTTCTCGACATCGCTCAACCAGACCACAACGGAAACACGCGATATACGCACCGGTGTCAACTTTGCTCTCTATGGCGATTACAGCGATAACACCGTCTACACGCGGCTGGCGCTGGATATCTCCGAGTTGATAAGAGAAAAGGCGGTCAGGGCACTCGGAACCGATTTTACCCTGCCAACTACGGCCACTCGCGAATTGAACTCGATTGTCCGGCAGCGGCCTGGTGATATGTTCGTTCTAGGCGGCATTACGATTGATCGGGTCAATGAGGAAGGCTCACGCGGGATCACCGGTACGGGAACAAGCAAAGAATTGGTTCGTAGCGAGCTGGTCATTACGCTGAAGACCAAGGTCATTAACTTCAAGAGTGCTGAAAGCGCTGCCGGCGTCAAGCAACCCGCTGCTGAAGTCGTCGGTAAAGCCCAGCAATTGCAGACGCCCGATCAAATCGTGGGTAAGACGCCGCCATTTCGCCAGGCTGGTAATTCCGCTTTTACCGATTATCTTGCCAGGCACACGTTACATACCCCACTCGCGACTCTTCGCAATACGGCCCTGTGCGTGACAACGTCTTGCAAAGAATGAAACATATGGTAGCTCGGTCAGCCTACTTTCGTTCGCCCGCAATTGCACGTGCCGCAAAGCCGGTAGTGCTTTCCGCGGTTCTTCTCGCTGCTTTCTCTGCTGTCAACGTAAAGGCACAGCAGATTGGCATAGCAAATCCGTTGATCCGTCCGAAATCTGTTCAACCGCTCAGTAGTCAGGATTCGCATAAGGCTGGCGTACCCTCGCTCAGCACGCCAATTGCGTCTGGCGTGCCGGTATCTCGCCAAACAGCGCAGTACCCTACATTCGAGCGGGAGCGCGGCATCGAGGCACGGACGCCAACGCGTGATGTTTCGGATCGCTTCACGGGATTCTCCGTCACTGCAATCATTGGGCGAGATGCTGTGCTGCGCAAGGTCACTGCTTCTGGCTCCGCCGCCGGCCAAGTTGGCGCTCAAGCCGTGGGGGCAAACGGTCAACTGATTCCGCAAGCTTCGGTCGCCCGGCCGGAAGTGATGCATGTTACAGATTCGCAGCCTATCCAGATCGTAGGCGATGGCTTAGTGATCCTGCCAAGGGTGACGCCTCACGAGGTGGCTTTGTATCTGGTGCAGGACAAAGCGGCGGCCGGGAAGAAACCCGCCTTGCCAGTGTTGCTCTTCAAAGGTTCGGTGGACGCCTCGGGATCTGGTTCGGCCCATGTTATGCCCGACAGGGCGAAACTTGAAAAGCCTGATGCGAACTATACCCGCCGACTTACCGTTCAGGTGAAAAGCAACGCATCGGCAGGGGCCAGCACTCAGGGCAATGGTCCAAACGGCAATTCTCCGGATATGGGGACGCAATCGCCAAGCCAGTCAAATTACGGCCAATAGTCTATGACGAGCGATACTCACATCCAAGCTGGGGTCAAACGGAATCGAACGGGCGAGGTGCTCGTCCGCATGGGCGCCATCACGCCTCAGCAGCTGGAGCTTACGCTTCGGCAACAGAGAGCATCAGCAGAAGCTGGTCGTCACGTTTTCATTGGCGAATTACTCGTCCGCAACAAGTTTGCCAGCAAGGAGCAGGTTTCGTTTGCTGTGAGCCGAGTGGCTGGAGGTGGTACCACTGGCATGTTCCAGCTGCTTCTGCCGTATAACGTTTGTCGCCTACACGATGTCTTCCCCTTGAGGGTGGAAGGCGTCACCCTGCATGTCAAAGCAGCGCGTTCACTGGCGCCGGCCGCTCGCTTGGCGATTCTTGATGCCAGCGAAGTACCGGCAACTGAGTTGAAGGTCATCCCGACTGACCTGCCCGATATTGCACGCCTGCTCAATTCGGTAATGCATGACAAGCATTCATTCGAATCCACACTTTTGCGCCTGAAAAATGAAGAAATCAACGGACTCCTGCTGAAGCAGGCCGTCGACGCAATTCTCTTCGAAGCCGTCGCGCAACGCGCATCTGACGTACATATGCTGAAACTTCCGGACCCGGGAGCGTGGGTGAACTTCCGGATCGACGGCAAATTGCGGCCAACGCACTTGGTACCCGAACGCATCATGGGTGCAATCTTTGCGAGGATAAAGAACGAGGCCGGCATGGACATTTCGGACTCTCGTACGCCGCAGGATGGCAAGTTGTTCCTCGACGAAGGCGGGAATCGGATGGAGTTCCGGGTTGGATCGCAGCCGATCGTCGGTGGCGAGCGTTTGGCCATACGCGTCCTCAATATGGATAGCGTCGTTGATCTCCAAGCGCTCTTCCCATTCCAGCTCAGGATGAATGAGCTTTTCAAAGACTTAGCTAATGTGACCGGAAAGGTTGGCGGGTTGGTTCTGATTTCCGGACCCACTGGAGGCGGAAAATCAACAACGCTGAATGCTTTGGCAAAGCTCTTCAAGCGGGACGAGATCAATCTCATGACGATCGAAGATCCGGTGGAATATGAACTCCCCTTCGGTGCCCAGATTCAACGCAATGCACTTCTCAAGGAGAGCTTTGTTGACTTCGAGCGATCGTTGCTCCGACAGGATCCAGACGTCATCATCATCGGTGAGATTCGCGATAAGGATACCTTGGAGGTGGCGCTGCGATTTGCAAAGACGGGTCATCTGGTCATCTCCACCTTGCACGCCGGCTCCGTCTCAGAAACGGTGGAGCGCGTCCTGCAGCTTTGTAGCGGACCTACCCGAGACGAGGCCTTGTTCGATCTCGCGAATCAGCTCCGCGTCGTCGTCAACCAGCGTCTGGCCAGACGCCTATGTGCATGTGCGACGGAGCATGAGAGCGTATCAGCGCCGAGGTTGAGTGCGGAATATGGATTTCGTTTCCATGGCAGGAAAGTCTTTAAGGAAAGAGGAGAGTGCCCGGCATGTAACCATACCGGCTATCGTGGACGCATTGCATTGCACGAGACTGTAATTATTCCGAAAGAAAGCTCTCTGCGCTCAGCGATCGGCAGGCTGGTTGCCGACGGTGCACATCGCTTCGGAGAGGTGTATGAGCTGAATGGCGTCACCCATATCACCCGCCAAGAAGTGATGGCACGGCTGCTGGAATGTCACGTCATGGACGGAGAAACCGTCATTCAGGAAGTAAAGGCGGAGCGTTGACATGAGTGGCTTGCGAAATTATGAAGCATCGTATCTTCTCCCATTTGCGTCGGACCACGAGGCAGTAAGGGACAAGGTCGCGTCAAAATACTTCAGACACAGGGCCATTATCGTCGCAAGTACCGAACGGCAAGTCGTAGAAGAGGTACAACGCCGCGGCGGCATTCCCTTGGATCTCAAGGTGATTCGACCTGGCCTTTCTTTTCTCAATCCGGTTTCTAGAGATCAGAAGCAACAATACCTACGCGCCATCTACACGAACGTCAAGGGCGGCATGAGTGCCAGCGTGGCACTACGCCATGTCGTAGATGGGGAGACTGGCCCACTGCGCCAGCGCCTGAATCTGGCGTACAGCCTCCTCGATAGCGGCGGCAGCTTCCTGGAGGCCATGCAAGCACTCGGCTTCTTCGACCGTACGACACTCGCCATTATGGAAGCCGGTGAACGCACCGGAAAAATGGCCGAAGCAATCAACACGGCGGTCCAGTATTACAAGGCCAGAGCATCTACCCTGAAGGTGATTTTGACTACGGCCACATGGACCGCGGTAGAAGTAATTTTCTCCATTCTTTCTCTGATCGGTAATAGAAGCACTGTTCTGCCAATGATCGAAAAGCAGATGGAAGAGATGCAGTCCGGCGATAAGACACAGGCCGTCAAAGACGGCCTCAATCTGGCATACGCAGTCAATGACACTATGCTTTTCGTCTCGCTTGTCGGTATTGCGGCCGTGATGGGATGCGTCGCAGTCTACGTAAGCGGAAATGAACATTTCAAGAAGAAGATCGATGACATCGTCTTGAAGATTCCCCACGTAAGCGATCTGATGTTGCATAGCGGATTAGCAAATTCCGCACGCGTGGCGGTTTCGCTTATACGCGGCGGCGTGCCGCTCAAACCCGCATTGGCGATCACAGAGAAAGCGTCCTGGATTCCAAGGATCGTCGACTTCTGGCGCGGCGCGGGCCGTCGGCTTGACGATGGCGATTCTCTGTCCATTGCGATGGTAAACGCGCCGTTGGACCCTTCTGAAACCACAATCATCAAGGCGGTACATAGCAGGGAAGATCTCGCAGAGGCACTGGAGACGGTGGTGGAAAGACGCTCCGACTTCGCAGAACGTGCCGCCAAGCGTATTCAGGTCATCAGTCTCATCGGAACCATGGCATATGCAGCAGTGGCGGTCATGATCGCCCTGTTCGTGGCTATCGTACAAAACAAAGGGATGATGACATCCCTGACATCTTCATAGGGGCGGAGAGCTACGTGTTTAATCTCACACATGTTGAGCGCGTGTACGGCGTCATGATGGCCGGCAGTATTCCTCTGCACAGCGGCAATGTTGATAAGTCAGTATTGCTGTCCGTGCAAGGTACGCTTGGAACTGACAACGTTCACCTTCTAACCTGCGTGGATGCGAAGAACGGGCTTGTCTACTATTTTGCTGCACCGTCTAAGGCATTTGCCTCCCTTCCAGAATTCTCCACGGCCTTAGCAGCTGTGTTGCCATCCCATCCGGACCACAAGGGCGAAGGCATCTATGTTTTGAAGCTCCCAAATATCACCGTTGCGGTGGAGATGAAGGTCGGGGAACTGAGACTATTGTCAAACGACCATGACATTATGGAGGAATGGCTACGTGCAGAGGCCGGCAAGGCCATACACGACGTCAGCGCCTTCCTACCATACAAGATGGAGTCAATAACCGGGGCATATCGCCGGCTTGCCGACGGAATATCTAACAAGGTATCGAAATATAGCGCATGGTCGATTGCTGCTGGACTCACCGTCTACTTCGCTGCTTCGGTATCTCTTTCGTACGTTAATGCACGTGCCGACAAATCCAGTCAGGCGCACCTACTTTCACTGAACGACGCCGTGTCCCAAATCGACTTTGTGTCGCCACTGTCGACACAGATGGCTCAACTGCAGAAGGTGTCTGCCGTGGTGGTTCGTGCAGGCGGATGGATTGATGAATACGACGTCAAGGATGGGAAGGAGCAGTTCGTACTATCGATGCCAGCTTGGGTGACGAAAGATTACATCGAAGCACTGGGGCCCGGCGTAACGTCCGACAGAGTAGATGAGAACCTCATTCAAATCAGAAAGGCCGCCATCAAGAAAAGCGGTACGGGCGCATAGGGGAGCAACACATGAAGATCGACAAGGATGAAAATCTGGCGCTGGAGCGAACTCGTGCATCTTTTGTCCAGATGCGCTTAGGTGGTGCTATTGCGCAGCCAAGCAACCATGTTGTTCCGTTCCTGATGCAGGCGTACAGGTTCTTCGCGCCGGCCGCGCCCGTTCTTCTCGTGGTCGGAATTATTGTCGTGTTGATGGCATTCGGCAGAACGAGCGAGCTGATTTCTGCGCTGACAGAGCAAGTCAAGACCCGTGAACTGGAACGCCGCGGTCCCCTTATTGAGCAGATCCCGCTTTCACAATCTGAGCTGACCGGTGTCGCGGAGGTCTTACGGAGGCTAAATACGGCAGTGCATATTGACCTTCCGAACGGCCGCAACGTCATTCAGATCTGGATTGACAACGCGACACTGCTCCCAGAGTGGACCTATGCCGTCTCGACATTGAATTCAACGGGGAAGGGCGTCGCCTGGTCGGCCGCAAAAATATGTCTTAAAAAGTGTGAACAAGCGAACGCCGTAGCTTCCATTGAGATAAAGGGGTATACGCAGCGCATCAGACTCGATGGGTCATCGACGCAACCACAGAGCCGGTCAGAGTAAGTGAGCGACGCAATGACTGAATGGATAAGGAACCGGAAAGTAGCGTTAGCCTGCTCAGCTGGGATCATAGTTGCATGTTCAGCCTATGCATTTGCTGGCGTGCTGACGAAGAGCGTTGCGGACGCAACCAGTGCAGAGCTTCTACGCCTCCCGCAAAAACGTAATGTCGTGGCAGTTGTCGATGGTCAGGAGATAGTGGAAACCGACCTTAGTCCCTTTCTCTCGGCCGGCGTGGATCGCGCTGTGGCCGTCGATCGCGCAATCAACAGGGCGGTCGCAGCCAGCTTGGCTGAGGCAATGTACACGGAGCAAGCATTGTCTGCGCTTGCTAACGTAAAAGCCGATGTGCTGGCATCAGTCTTCATCAAAGGAAGATCGACAGAACTCTCCCGTGCGATCACCGAGGAGGAGATAAAGCAGTTCTATGACGCCCGCGTGATGGACGACGATTTCACAGAGTACCGGTTGAAATTCTTCATCACCCAGGACGCAAGAGAAGCACAGGAAGCCTACGAGGGCGCTGTTCGCAAGGAGAAGCACCATCTCGCACGCTATGAGGTCGTAGAGCGAGATGGTCGCCGTTACATAAAAGCGGACCAAGTGCCTTACGGATTGGGCGCAAAGCTGGCGGGCCTCCAATCTGGTCAACTGCTCCCTCCTCTGGTGACTCGCGAAGGCGTAGTGGTCATATATGTAGAAGATGTAAAAGCGGTGCACCGGCCGCCTCTTGAATCGGTAAGAGAAGAGATCAGGACGATTCTCGTATCCAGACGGCTGAGTGAAGAGTTGAAGCAACGTAGGTCAGAAGTACGAGTGGAAATCAGCCAATCCTGAAGCTGCCATTGCAGCACATATAACATCGACAGGGAATACACATGCACTTGACAGGGAATAACAGGCAGAGGGGCTTTGGTGCAACCGCAGCGCTGTTTATGATCGCATTGGTGGTAGGGATCGGAAGCGCGCTTGTGTATGCGAATCGGGATACTTCAGGGAATGCGAAAATTGAGGCAGAACGCGCATTAGTTGGCGTTCTCATGAGGCAAGCAAGTGATCTCCGGTCAGCGGCTAACAGGTACCTTTTTGCAAATGGTCAAGCAAGCCTTGAGGGCATGACATGGGACGATAATGCCGCCACTGGGCTATTCGCACCTGCAAAGCAGTATGCAGTAATACAGAAGGCGCCAGGTACTCTCGTTAAGTTGGGCACAGCTGAGTGGCACTATAACAGTGCCATGGTTATACCCGGCGTTGCAACGACGGCGGCAGATCAGATTGCATTCGTATCTGACCTCACTGATAGCGCGTGCGCCGCAGCAAATAGTAGTGCCCATGGCTCTTCCTACGCCACTATCAATTCCATTCCTACAGCGGGGAAAGCATGGGTTGCCTTTCATCTGTCTCCCGAAGCGATAACGCCGGATGTGAATGGATGGGATATCGGGTGCGTAAGGACCACTGATTCCAGAAACGTTTTCTACGTTGTGCTTCACAGTGCCTAACGATCGCCAATGATGCTCAAGCGGCACTAAGGCGAAGCTAAGAATCAAAAAGAAAGGGAGGTCAGAGATGGGAAATATGGGAATGCGGTTACGAAGAGTAGGTGGGTTCGGAGCGACTGCGGCGCTATTCATGGTTGCCCTAATAGTCGGAATCGGAAGTGCGCTTGTTTACGCAAACAGGGACGTATCGGGCAATGCATCTAAGGAGGCAACGAAAGCATACGTTGGCGCGACATTGAAACAGGCAGGCGACCTTCGCTCACGATATCTGAGGTTTATCGCTAATGGCGGGGAACCGGAGGAGTTCTTGAGTGATTTCGGCCCAAACATGGCCACGCCACACAAGGCGCTAACAACCAACGGATGGGCAGAATGGCAGTTTACCTACCATCCCTTGGTTCTTCCTGGTATTGGCACAAGCGCTGGAGAAAGGGCTGTATTCTTTGAGAACCTCACAGAGGACGCCTGCACAACAATCAATACGATGCTTCACGGGCAAGCATACAAGACGGCTGCATCTACCCCCGCGGCGGGAATCGGAGTCTGGGATTTCGGTAGACAGGGACAGACGATTACACCGGGCGTCAGCGGATGGGACATCGGCTGTTTAGAGTCGACCGACAACGCATATGTTTTCTATGCCGTAGTACAGGATAACTAGTCGCGTAAGGCAATCTGGTTTCCTTAGGTAAGCAGGCCGCGTGAATAACCAACCAAGGTTCTCATCCTGGCCTCTGACGCGAGTAAGAAGGGAGATATTCGAAGTAATGGACGTACATAGTAAGCAGAGAGGCTTTGGCGCAACTGCGGCGCTGTTTATGATCGCACTTGTGGTGGGAATTGGCGCAGCGGTAATGTACGCCAATCGAGACTCCGCAGGAAATGCGAGTCGGGAAACTACGAAGGGCTATGTCGGGGTTTTCCTGAAGCAGGCAAGTGACTTTCGTTCGTATTTCACACGCTTCGTTAGTGGTGGCGGTGACCCAACTTTATTCATGAAGATGTGGGCTAGTAAGGTGAATCCCCCTCATCCATCGCTCGCATTATGGGGAAGCACATCGTGGCGATTCAATCACTATGGGATCAACATGCCCGGTATAGGTACCTCTGCCGGCGACAAGGTCCTTTGGGTCGAACAACTAACTGATAGCGCGTGCGTTGCCATTAACACGACTCTGCATGGTGCCGGATTTGGTACGACGGCATCAATACCAACCGCCGATATGTGGACCATGTTCATGGATGCAGGAGGCCAAGCTGTTACTCCAGGTAAAAGTGGATGGGATATTGGATGCATCAAGATGGCGGACACGCTGAACGTTTTTTTCGCAGTACTTGAGGAAGCTTAGACCTTGCAGGTCTAGGGTTTCTGCAGTTGTCTTACCCCGCTGCCCGAAAGAGTTTTGGGCCAACATAACTTAATCAAAGAAGGAAGTAGAATGAAAAAGCAACTCCACGCTCGTAACCGTCAGAAGGGTTTTGGCGCAACTGCTGCACTGTTTATGATTGCGCTGATCGTCGGCATCGGCAGCGCACTTGTATATGCAAATCGCGATACATCTGGTAATTCGGCAGCTGAGACTGCTAAGGCGTTTGCTGGCGTACTCCATAAGCAAGGTGCCGATATGCGTCTTGGCTACAACCTCTATGCGGCAAACGGCGGTTCTGTTGACACGATGACTTTCGACTCCACTGCTGGGACAGGTCTGTTTGAACCGTCCAAGAAATATGCGCTTCAGCAAAAGGCACCAGGTGCGGTGATGGCGGGTGGTGCAGACGGCGTCTGGACATGGAACAAGAACCTTAGCCTGCCAGCTGTAGGAACGGCTGCTGGTGACGGCGTGGCTATGGTGGCAGGCATTACTGAAGCCGCATGCATCAGCGTCAACCAAACAGCCTACGGATCGACATATAGCACTGCAGCATCCATCCCAGCGTCCGGTCTCGCAGCATCTGCGCTGGCAACTGGCGGTTCTGTTGTTACCCCTGGTGTTGGCAACTGGGCCGCTGGCTGCTACAAGACGACTGATTCGAAGTTCTTCTACTTTGTTGCGTTGAACGAAGCTTGATGCGGTAACTGATGTATCGAAGAGGTGAGGTCGCAGCTAATGCACTGGACTTTTCCAAGGTCCCAGTGCGGCTCTTACCTCGCCTCATTCAAAGGAATGAACAACGGTATGGAGCATGACTTTGATGCCGCCGACTTCTTACAAGGCGGGGCGAGCTCATGATACTGCGAGCGATATCTGTTAATCCACGGCAGGCTGGGTTTGGGGGGGTGGCGGTCCTATTTGTTATTCTGTTGATGGTCGGGATCGGTAGCGCGCTTACTTATATAGTAAGAGGTTCCACTCAGGATGCCTCTCCAGAACAGGCACGCGCTCTCGTTGGGATTCTACTCAAGCAGGGGGTAAGCCTAAAGAACGGATATCACTGCTTCTCGGCCGATGGGAAAGTGCTGCCGGACGACACATTTTTCAGTACTCCTGATAATTACGCTTTGGCGCAGTACGCCCCCAAGGAATTGCTGAAAGGTACCGTGCTGCAGAGTTGGACTGTCAGCGGCAATGTGCGGGTCACTGCAAGGGGAGAGCGTGTTGCGATCGCAATGGCAGTAAATATCACCGATTCTGGGTGTGCGCTCATAAACTTTCTGCTTCATGGTGCATTACCTGATTTCGTCCATGCATATTATGCATATGGCAGCGAAGCTGAAATACCAATCTCCCTTAAAAGGGTGGGGAGTATCGTTATCCCCATAGTAGGTGAGAACGTCGGACAGATTCGATCTGGTACTTTTACATCTTCTAAACCGTTCGCATGGCGCGAAGGATGTATGAGGTCCACGGATGGATCTGGTCCAAACTTTTACTTCACCTATCTGTAAATGGAACAGTCTATTATTGCGTACAAGCAGTTCCCTTTAGGGAACATGCCGCATTCACCTATGAGGCGCTATGCTAAGCACTGACCTAACTTCGCTGCCATGGAGCTCTGAGATATCGGTGGGTCATCCCGCTCTTGATGGCCTCAACAAAGACGTGTTCGATCTTCTGGCGGTCATAGAGAGCACTGTGCATCGGGATGATGCTGAGAGTATTGTCGGACAGTTCAGCCAATTATTCTCAACGCTATCGCATGCGCTAGACGTAGAGGAAAAATTGCTAGGAGCCTGTGATTATCCTGAACTTGAATGCCACATTACCATTCACGATCAGGTAAGGTCATACGTACATGCTTGGAAGCGGTCCCTCGGTGCTGGCCACAACCATGCCCATTTGATACGTACTGCAAGGAGAATCCATGCAGAGGTAACATCTTGGCTGATTCAGCACATACAAGGGGTTGACGCATTATATCGCCCGTACATGGTGACCCACTCGCCTTTGACGGCCATATGAAGCGCTATCAGCGCGGCTTTGGTACGGGAGTCGCCTTATTCTTCATCGCAGTATTGACAGCCGCTTCAGCAGCTGCATGGCATATCGCTCGATCTGCCGGCGACGTTCAGTATTTTCAAGAAAGCAAGGATGCCATACTTGCACAGAAAGATGACATCGTAGGTCGCTTAATTGCCTGTAGGGTAATGTTTCCCAATGGGGATAACGGCACCGGATATCGTATTCAATATCCAGCTGCGACCGCGCCAACTTCACTATCTGAGCTGCATTGCCCTGGTGAGGCGGCAAGCGCTTCTCTATGGTCGGGTGAAAACAGGGTTCTACAGCCTGGACCAATCCCCGGCTTCACTGAGTGGCATTTCGTCAACGATTCAGTAAGTGCGCGTCTGCAGATAGCAGCGGTTACAGACACCTCGCAGCTTCACCGTGACCTACTTGTTCTGGTAGCAGAACGAATCGGCGCACAAGCTTCAGTCAATGGCGCCACCCTGACTATAGCGATAGCAAGCTAGAGACGCTGGCAAGTAATTAACGATAACAAGATAACAACTACATCTCAATGTCCTCTATCAAATTTCCAGCTGTCCTGGTGGCGTTCGTGGGTGTAATGGCCATTGCTATGCCTGTTTCACATGCTGTGACTAATGGCAGCAGTATTGGTGCTCTCAAGACGGCCGCCGACCTTTCTCGTCGATCGACGCAGGAATTATCAGTGAAGCAGGCATTAGCAAGCCTGGTAGCTGAAACCCGCGATGAAGACGGGGATGGGTATCCGGAAGCGCCAGCTATGGTGGTAGGACAGGGAGGCCCTCTTGGCGGGGGAACCATCCCTGATTCCAGCATGGCGCCGAAGTCTGACGGATATCGTACAAAACTGGGGTATTGCTCTTGGGATAATGGCAATCAAGTCGTAAGTGTCGGTCGGATAGCGGGCACAAATTCCCTTAGCAAACCGGTGATCGCCGTCCTGTCGTCAGGTCTGGACGGTCAGTACCAGACTACCTGCGCGGATCTCGCCGGTACTGCAGTTCCGAAGGGTGACGACTTCGCGGTCGTTTTCAATTCTGCGCAGATCCGCCAAGGCGTAGGCGGAACAATCTATTGGGGCGACCCGGTTGGCGACATTGAGGCGTTAGGCGCTCTTAGTCCGGAAGGTGCAAAGGATGGCGAAATCAGGCTTGTAGGAAGCGACAATTCCTTATGGCGCTGGTCCAGTTCGTCAGGGGAGTGGCGCAATGTCTCAGCACCATTTTTTCAATCTGGCGTGGACAACATCGGCATCTTCGAAAGTGGTCGGCCCGGTGCGAATGGGACTCGGACAACCGCGGTCGGCGTGCTGTCTCTGAGAGATCAAATTGATTCAGTCGGCGATACTGCGGTCGGCTGGGGTGCGGCCGGAAACCTTCGATCTGGCGGCTATAACGCAGGACTTGGCATGTACACCCTCGGTGGCCTTCGCGAAGGAACGAATAACACGGCGATCGGCGCATACGCCGGATTCGCTGGCGTGAGCGGAGGTGCTGCGTTTTCCAACTCGGTATTTGTTGGCTACAACGCTGCGCCAGCTGCGGAGATTGCAACGGCGAACTCGGGCGCAATCACTTTGGTTGGCGCGAACACGAAGGCATCGGGCCTCAGCTTTGCGACCCCATCAGCCTTTATGACTGCCTTAGGCGCCGGTGCGACGGTCAGCTCTGTCAATACGGTGGTCCTTGGCAGGCCTGAAGACTCAGTCGTGATTGGTCAGGCAACAGCCCATCCAAGCTACAAATTGTTCGTCGCTGGAACCTCCGGCGGCACATCCGCGTTTGCGAATGCGTCGGATGCGCGTTACAAGACAAATGTGTCAGGGGTCAATAACGCGCTTGGTAAGATCTTGGCGATGGAGGGAGTTTATTACGAGTTCGACCGCGTAAAGTATGCTCATAAAAACTTCGAGGCTGGCCGGCAGATAGGATTCATTGCACAGCAAATTGAGGGCATCCTTCCAGAGGTGGTTAGGACGGACGCGGAAGGTTACAAGATGGTGCAATATTCCCAGGTTGTTCCTCTGCTTGTAGAAGGAATAAAGGAACAGCAGGGCCTGCTCAAGCACCTCCACCTCCGTGATCCGAGCGTGCTAACAGTCGATATCAAGACCTTTCAAGCAAATGAAGTCATCGCGAGGCGTATAGAAGCTCATGAAGCCAAAGTGGCTTCCCTTGAAGCGGAGAATGCGCGAGTGAGCAAACTTACCGCAGGCTCAATTGAAGCGGGATCTATTCGCGGCGATGTGATTAACTCTGGGAGCAAGACAACAGATGGTGGAAATGGTGATTTCCGATCTCTGTTCTCGGCCTCTGATGATGGCCAGTATATTGTCACCATCATGGGTGATGGGGGCTCCAGCGCTTATGCCACTGTGGCGGTTATCCGACGCAAAGTCGTTGTGTCGATCGTTCGTGCGAATGGCATTTCGATTCTTTCAAACGGCAGTGCGGTAGGGTTTACCACTCTCGATAAGCAGGTAAATGCGGTTTGGATGCGCGTGAGCTGACTGCGTAATGGACGATCTCGACGGCTTTCATAAGGGGCGTGTCATCGGCTTTTATCTTGACCGTCCAATATATGATTATGTGCTGATTCTCGGGCAGCGATACGAGTATCGCGGACTAGCTACTCAAGTCGATCGCAAGAAAGAAAACATGGGCCTGTCAAGCAACGAGGCGTACCTTGATCCAGGTCTTCTATACACGAAAGATATATAGAGTATCTAAACGATACGTATCCAGTACCTTAACGTGTGGTACTATTGCCACATGCAAAAGCTACGTTCGATCCTTAGATGCGCTGGACCGCAAGCTACCTCGAATGGGTGAGGCAGTGTTGCTGATGCCGTAGTACGCATTGACGGCTTGTTCCATCTTTATTTGCGATTGGCCGGCTCGCTGGGGCTTGAAGAAAGCGATCATCTTTTGGACCGGCGTGTGCGTCGCATCCATTAACCTGACTTCGGAGTTCTGTGAACATGGAAACCGACCTACAGCTTCAATTGGCTCAGGCGATCCGCGCACGGGATACCGCAGCGAATCTGCTTGCACATGCTACGGCATCAGGAAGCGAGATTCTTCTTGCATATGAACTTCAACTGCGGTCCATGCAGCGGGATGTCGATCGTCTTGAACAGGCTCTAGGTTTGGAAAAGGGCGATCCTGTCGATATCACGTCGACCCAACAGATGATGGAGAAAAAAAGATTGCTGTATCGGGTCGCATAACAGCTGATTAATTCGTACCGCAGATACCAAAAAGCCCACCGGAGGTGGGCTTCGTGGTCGCAATGTCGGTGCTGAATCCTTTCGAACCGCAGCACCTTTTCCCTCTTCTCAGGAGACAGGAAACTGTTTGAGTGAATGATCACTCGATGGCTTTATTAAACAGCAAATCTCTGAAAGTTGCAACAGCGATTTTCATAAGGACCTGAGAAATGATGAACATTTAATGATAATTTGCCGTTCCCATTGCTAGATCGCACTGTATCGACTCAAAGAGACTAATCATGAAATTAATACTAATGCTATTGGCCGGTTATGTGGGTTTTCAATACTTCTCTTCAGATGACGTGCCAACAAACGAAAAACCGGAAGTCGGGTTCATTCAGCAAGTGATATCAGGTGCAAATACGATGCTTTCAACGGGTGCAGGATCAATCCAAGCAGCCAAAGATGCAGTTCGTACGCTCGAGTCAGCGAAAGCCGAAGGAGAAAGGGCGCTCACCCAGTCCAGCCTCGGGAGCGGGCTGTTCTTGCCAGTCGCTGCACCAGGTTGCGGAGAGCCGGACGAGCACGGGAACCTCAAATACTGTTTCAATAGGTGACAGCAGCGGCTTAAATCTGAACAGATGTTCTTCATACCGATACGACAGGCTTACGCAAGGGTCGGTCATTTCCCACAAACAAGGAGAACGGTATGAATGAACAGGCCACATATCACACGAAACACATGCTGCATCTGATCGATCGCTACCCGCTCGGTAAGGAGGATCCAGATCCTTTTGTCCGCCATCTGTATGAGACGGCTGAATCCTGCGATAACCCTTTTAGTCAGATCATGGGGGAATATGCCGGAAACCCAGTCGGGATTGAGTTCCGACAGTCTGACGGCGAACGCTGGGCTTTTGTGCTTCCCGACGCCAGTGAACCAGGCCGATTCCGGGTGCAATATTTTGATTCGCGAGGGTTTTCTGGCCACTTTACTCACAATGACCTCGTAGCCGCAGTGGAGGATATGGTCCGGAGTGGCTACCGAGTTAAGGACATCGGTGCATTGGATCGGCTTTCCGAAACGCGTCAATGGGCGGCCGGCATCGAGTCGTCAGACCTTATCACAAGGCTAAACTCGGGAAAGATCGACTTCGCCGAGTTCGCAACAGAACAACAGGCGATCGCCAAAAAGTACGCGCTCGCGTAGGGCTTTTCTAACGTAATGTGCCTCGGACGATGTCCGGGGCATTTTCCTTACCTGCATAGTGGCGAGCAGAATCATTGCTCATGTGTTTCATCTCCTCTCGCAATGATTCCCGGACCTGATCCGGATTCAACATCGGGCCTTTCATTGGCTCATTGATCAATATCGTCGTTGTCGGCACACCAGATTGATCTGGAAGGCCACATAGGACTAAGAGGAGAGAAATGACATGGACTTTCAATACTATCCGACCCCTGCTGCTCTTGCCCTGCGAGCTTGGCAGAAATTTAAGAACCGTAACTTCGTGCGGGTCCTAGAGCCGCAAGCTGGGACAGGCGAGTTAGCAGTGGCGGTAGAGTCACTTGCGGACTACTACCACCGCCGGCGGCCAACTATCGATTGCTGCGAACTTGATGCGACGAAGCATCCGGTGCTTCGGGAGAAGGACCTCAATGTTGTGGGCGTCGATTTCCTTGAGTTCGGTAGTGGTGCAATATATTCCCATTGCATCATGAACCCGCCATTTGCAGAGGGAGCGAAACACGTCTGCAAGGCGTGGGATGTGCTCTGGGACGGGGAGATCGTGGCCATCATAAATGCGGAAACGATACGCAACCCGTTCTCCGCCGAGCGAAAGCGGTTAGCGCGGTTGATCGAGGAGTGCGGAGAAGTGGAGTTCATCGAAGATGCATTCATCGGGCCTGACGTTGTAAGGGAAGCAGAGGTCGAAATAGCGCTGGTTTACCTTCGCAAGTGTGCCAACGTGAAGGCCGATGTCTTTGGTACTCTCATTGAGGAGTTACGGCAGGACAGCACTACTGATGCTAGGTTGGCAGAAGGGTATCGGCAGGATGCGTTGCCTGCGTTGCCAGAATCCACGCTGGAGAATATGGTGTTAACGTTCAATGCAGCGGTCAAGGCTATGCAAGACTGTGTTTTTGCTGAAGCCAGATCTTCTTACTACACAACCATGCTTGGTGAGACCTTAGCGGTACGTGAGGCCGGTGGTTGTACGGCGAAGGACACCTCGGTTGAATGGGTACAGACAGAGGTTGCCAAGCGCTATTCAAAGTTGAAGGATAGGGCTTGGGCTGGCTTGCTGCGGTCTACGAACGTGACCACGCGTCTGTCTTCTGCTGCTCAGAAGCGACTGGAAAGTGAATTCGACGAGATCAAGAAGTTGGAGTTCTCCCTTCGAAATGTCTACGGTTTCCTTTGTGGCCTCGTTGAGAAACGCGGTGAAATACAGATGGAAATGGTCTGCGATATCTTCGACTTATTCACTCGTTACCATAGCGACAATGCGGTATTTTATAAGGGCTGGAGGTCAAATGACAGACATCGGACTTGTGGCATGCGTTTGAAAACCACACGGGTTATTCTTCCAGGCCACGGAAGGGAGAGCTATCACAACAGTCTGTCTGGGGAGTCTGAACGCCTGCTGCAGGACTTTGACAAGGTATTCGCGATGCTTGATGGAAAAGTAGAGCCAGAAGTTGGCCTTACAACTGTCTTTCGTCGAGATTTCCATTTCCTTCGTAGTGGGGGCAGGGCATCGAGCTCTTACTTTGATGTGCGGTTCTATGCTGGCGCCGGTACCATTCACTTCTACCCGAAGAGTAAGGAATTGATTGACCGCCTTAACCGTTTGGTCGGACGGCAGCGCCAATGGTTGCCGCCTGAGTCTACCCGGGTGAGCGAAAGCTTTTGGCTTCAATTTGACCAGGCGGAGCGATTCGATAAGGAACTTCGCAAAGAGGTGGCAGTGAGAGCTCGTGGTCGGAACTTCGGGAACGTCCACTCGGATCCGCTCGACTATATCGCAAGGCCAAATCATCATGATGATGTGCAGGTACAGAGCGCCATGGAACTGGTCGGCGAGGCCTGCGTTGCAGTGTTAAAGCGAAATGGCATTGAGGTCGATTCACTCATCGGCCACAATCCGCCAATGCAAACGACGCTTCTGTTAGAGGCTGCCTCACTGTGATTTAGGTAGCAGTGTCGGAATGAATCGGTCAGCCCACCTCTTTGAGGTGGGCTTCTTTTGATGTATAGACCTGCTTTGCGGGCTCGTCGACCATTTTTTCGAGAGGAGTATTCTTGTTACACGATGCACATGAGAAGCACAAAGGTCTGATCGTACGGATAAGAGAGGCACGGATAATTTGCTGGGCAAAGCTACAGCTTTGGTTCAACCTAACAGTGCCGCTACGGCTTGCATACGCACGTGACAGAGCAAGATATGCTGCTGCATGCGACGAGGAGGCCTGCCGACACTATGGGGAGAAGAGGGGCCTTGGTTCGCAGGCGTGGTTACAGCTCAAAGCCTTCGGCATTGCACTCACGCCGTCTGAAATCCCGCAGTGGTTCGTTGATAGCTGGTTCGTATCGACGGACGACGTAGCGGTCAGGAGAAAGTACTTGCCAAAAACGTAATACAAAGCTGCCTTGCCCGGCGCCACTCTAGGAGGCGCCGGGCATTTTCTTTACCCCCTTGGTTGGCACGCTGCAAGCAATAAGGGTCAACATTGTTCCGTGTACGAATCCGCACGCGCCCTTACTTATCTTGCTGTTCGTCGTTGCCCTTCTCAAATCGTCCTAAGACATCATCGGCGCGCCGCTTTTCGTCAGGGCTTAGGGCTCGTTTTGCAGGATCAAATTGGTGTGATTTGCCGATTTCGTCTGGAACACCGGACTCTGTTGGGTCGTAGCCTGTTTTGGCCTTCTCGTTTCTATCTGAATTCATGGTTTCCTTCCATCAAGGTTGTACTAGCTAGGATGACTCAGCCGCATCCGGATATTTCACAGTTCCAAAACGCACGCAGTATTCTTGTTTGATCCATCTGGCCGAACCCGTACCTATTGAGATCAAGTGTGGAGTTCGTCGTTCCAAATCGGGCGATGTTGTGCCACGCCTCTGGTGTTGACCGTACGCCAACGGTGCGGGTCTGCCTATGCCCTTCTCCTGCAACCTTGCGCCTAAGTAGCCCTGAGGCCTTTTGTTTTCCCTTCCTCGCAAATGTTAGTCATTTCCTTCTGCAAAGCATCGGCTAACTGATGCCGTCAACTAAACGGAGGAAAAGCTATGTCCCAACAATTTGCGGTTTCTCGCCGCAATGTCACTATCAACAGGCGTTTGATCCAAGCAGGTCTCCCGGTTCCACTTGCCATACCATTCACCTCCGGTGACGTGAGCATCACATTGCTCGTCGACGGCAAGTGGTATACAGAACCTGCCGCATGCTATGACGTAAAGGAAGCAGTACCTGTCGGCAAGGCAGTTTTTGTGGAGGCCATCCATGGACATGAGTGAGGTATTGTCATTTCATAAGGGTGCGCTCTACGACCTACCTGGTGATCCTTCCGCCGATGTCTATCTGCTGCCAGTTTCCGGTGGTGCCGATTCAAGCGCACTTGCCATCTTGATGCACGCATTGTTCCCGAATCACCGGTTCGAAATGGTCTTCACAGACACATTGGCTGATGACCCCTCGATCTATGAGACGCTCAATAAGCTGGAACGGTACCTTGGCAGGGAAATTACGCGTGTCGCGCCCGATAGGGGGCTATTTGAGCTGATAGACCACTACAACGGTTATTTACCGAGCCCTCAAGCAAGGTGGTGCACGAGGGAGTTGAAATTGGTCACATTCTCAAAATGGATCAAACAGTATGAAGGGCGTCAAAAATGGATGTTCGTCGGAATCAGGGCAGATGAGTCGGGTAGGCTAGCCTTTACGATCGACGAGGTGGAGACTGTCATGCCCTTCATCGATATGGGCATGCGCCGGGAGGATATTTTCTCGGTACTGGACCGCACGATCGGCATCCCGAAGCTATATCGGGTCAGATCGCGTTCTGGCTGCACGGTATGTCCGTTTCAACGGCGCAGCGAGATTGTTGGAATGCTGCAGGAAAAGCCAGTTGAATTCGTCAAAGGCATGAAGTACGAGAAGCTTGCGCCGGCTGACGCCAGCCGCCATCCGACTGCCATTCCGCTCCATGCGGATTCTGGCATTAGTTCTAACTGGCTCACCCTGCCGATGCCAGCTTCAGGCCAGATAACTGGCCGGCGTCCAAAAAAGGCGATGCCTTCTCTATTCGGTGAGAAGGGAATTTTCGTTGGCGCTGAGTTCTTCATGGATGGATGGCTATCGAACGACGAATTCATATGGCATCAACGTGTTGTCTCCTACTCTCCAACGCTGGCCGGCATCTCTCAGCAATTGGATGATCGATATCGTCATCTCCTGTCGACCGGGGAGGTTTATGGCCTGTCACCGGAGGAAGTCAGGTCCAAAGTGCGCTTCGCCATCTACTACATTGAGCTGTCTGACGAGGTCTTCGATCCCGAGCCGCCAAAGGAAAAAGGATATACCTGGCAACAAGGCAGTTCATATCGGCAGGTGCAGCATATCGTTAGCTATGCAACACGTGCTCTGCATGCTGAAGGGATGCGTCAAGAGGCGTCGAAACGAGCGCGGCCGTGCACCGTCCAGGAGGAATGGGTTGAGGGCAGCCGCAACGGCTTGACCAAGATCAAGCACGAAGTAGGGCATGTAGCGGTTTCACAATGGTACACAGCATCCGAAGAGGAACCTGTGGTTTCAGAGGCAGAGGAGCTCGCTCTCCTGCCTTGTCCAATGTGCCATCTATAGCAGTGCCAGAAACGCCGACATGAAGGCTATCGCAACTGGTGGCCCATTCTCTCCATGGCGCTGTTTATAAAACCGTGTTCGCCATACCGATATTACAAAGTCAACGTCTACCGCAATGGACGATTTTTTTCTCAAGGCGGCTTCTTCCGCTTCCCTTCTCAGGAGAACACCATGTCGACTACTCAGGTTTTCGCAGCAGTACCGCAGGCAATTTGCTACGGCGTCGTTACCGGCGGCACCAAGGCAACCCTCTCCCATCTGAAAGGTATGAAGGAGGAGGCTATCCAAGACGGCGCACTTTGCGTCTGGACCGAAGAATCAACGTGCCTTATCACAGGTCAGAAAAACATTTCCCTCATGGCTGAGATCTATACCACGATCCGTCATGAAGGCTGCCGTGTCACCCGTCACTGACAGGTACTCGGTATAACTCTCTCAAATCCCGCTGCGTCTTTGACCAGCGGGATTTTTCTTTTTCTGTGTGGGCCATCTCATTTCCGACAAGACCGCCTTCCTAACAAAGGCCGGCTCATTCCACCCCCATTCATTCAACAGGAAAGCCCATGAAACCCCAAACGACGGATGTACTCAACGTAGGTAAGGCAGCCCCAGGCGCCGCAGTAGATGCCAATGGCATCCATGACACCGAAGAAGAAGGTGTAACCATCTGCGGCATTTTTGCCGGTAGAAAGATTGCCCCCAACCTCTATGCGGAGGATGTAGCGAATGCTCGATGGGTGATTAGGTCTGTTGAACATCAACCATTTCCCAAGCGAGTTGGGGAGGTGATGGGTAGTGGCGGTCGCTTCCAGGCCATGCGTATGAACGGCGATCACGTGGCCATGAAAAGGAACCTGCTTGAAGCTGCTTGCGCTCTTGTCTGAGTTGCAGTCATTACCCGGTCTCCCCGAGACGGAACGTTCTAGATCAACCCTATCTATTGTAAGGACCACAGATGTACACACTATACGAAGCTGCGCGAGCCGGTTTTGACCCTATGCTTGTAGCATGCGGATTGCTCATCACTTCTATCGCTATTGTTTTGGCTATTTCAATGGCCGGCGCGAGACCGCAGCGAACAGCACTGCAGGTCCAGGAAGCCCCGCCAACTGCTGCGGTCAGCATTTTAACTACGATGGTGTCCCGGTACCCACGGTATGAGTGGTCAATCATGCACCGTGAAGGCGTTGATGCCGTTGTTTTCCAATTCAACGGTACAACGGTCGTTAACCCGATGCCCGATGCCGATCAAAGTCAGCGTCTTGATAAGGGATACGGGTTGCGGCTATGGGATGCATACTCCCTTGCAATGTTCAACGCAAGATTTCTCTGCGCAGGGACCGTTGACGCACCGGTCTTTCTCTGATCAACTCGCCCGCATCTGAATGTGTGCTCAGACGTCCTCTACACCGGAGGACGTTTTTTTCTTGTTGTCCAGTGTTCGTCATATCAACGACACAAGGACAGTGCCGTTTCTGGCATTTGGTTACAAACAACGACCTCGGATGATCCGTCAAGGGTTGTCGATAGAGGGCATTACACGGAAAATACCCATATGAAGCACCTTATTGAAAACGCTGCTCGTTCAGCTCCACAAGACCATAATTGCATCGGTATCAAGGTGGATTGGAGGAGCGACGCGTTCGAGGTAACAACGGCAAAGCAAGACGATACGTCGGCAGATGATGCGGCCATTCCGGAACTGTTTCACCGGATGACTTTTTCTGACCGCATCGATATGGAGCTTATGGTCCTCACCTCTCCTACCGTCCAACACCGCCTCTCTGAAGGGCTCGCCATCTTACGGCAGAAGGCCAGATTTATTCGCGTGCTTGTTGGCGAAGGCATGATCGATCCGACCTGCACCCAGGTCGAAGCAATTGCGGCGGCACGTCGTGACATCAAAATCGCCGCATTAGTCTGGCGCTCGGCAAGTGAATTTTACTCACCAATAATGGCGACGGCCGGAGCACGACGTCATGACAGCTGAACTGGCGGAAGTCCCCACGGAGGGAATATCGGAAGACATATCAGCCGCGCTATTTGCGGACTTGAAAAAAATGGCGCCGGCGATGACGGCCTTTCGGTACGAAATGTTCGCACGACGTATCGTCGCGGCAGAATACGGGCGCAGCGACGCCGTCGAATGGGCAAT
Organism: Noviherbaspirillum album; assembly: GCF_035916955.1. Taxonomy (NCBI): domain Bacteria; kingdom Pseudomonadati; phylum Pseudomonadota; class Betaproteobacteria; order Burkholderiales; family Oxalobacteraceae; genus Noviherbaspirillum; species Noviherbaspirillum album. The sequence continues at coordinate 95,569 of NZ_JAWIIV010000011.1, forward strand.
GGAATGGTGGGCGGAATTGGAGGCGGCTAAAAAGGAGCATTCAGCTGCAGCCGAAGTATGCATGCAAGAGTTGCAAGCCATGCGGAAGCGGATGCATGACGACTTTGTTGCCGGCATCGTAGAAAACCCTCGTTATCAGGCATTTCTGGATACTGTCGAGAATCCTGCAGAACTCAAAAGCAATGAGCCTTATATGGCCTGGCTATCCGAAGTCCTCGCTCTATATGCCGCAAATAAGCCAAAGGGCGCGGCCGCAAAAGACGGCGAGGTCGGAGGAGCATCTGCCTTTATACGGCGATACGCTGACGCAAATCTGTCCCAAAGAGTAAGAAAGGCACGCCTTCGAGTCGTGCCACCCAAAATCTGAAGTATGGAGCCCTCGGTCGATGACCGGGGGCTTTGCCTTTCGCGATTACCGGCGCCTGTCGCACATATCTGGAGACACGGTAACGCCGGAATGACCCGGCACCAGAGCGAAAGGAATGACATATGTTCGTATTTGATTCGGTGCAGTGGACCGACCCAGCTGTCCAGGCCGCCCTTATCCAAGCATTAGGTGCGGTGATCGCCACGTCGATCGCGGCCGTGTCGGCAGCAATTCTAGGAAGGCAGATAGGGTTGCGCCGTCGGCTGGAAGAAAAGCTACAAATGGCGCAGGCCGATATCTGCTTCTTGCTCGAAGTGGAGAAGACGCATTGCCGTCTGCATCAGGAGAAAGGCAAGGAGTCCAACAAGCTGCGAGTTCGGCGGGAAGTGCAAGAACGGGGATACATATGGTCCGGACGGTTTACGCCCAGTCGTATCCGTGCGAAGAACCCGTCCATACTGAACGGTACATCGCCTTTCGAGGGCGCCGCATCACGCATCGGCGCAACTGTACAGCCGCCTCAGCCACTTCTTTGACATGAACTTCATTACCCCCGGACGTCGTTCCGGGGTTTTTCATTCCCGTAGCAGCTGCCATTCAACGGAGACAGCATAGACCAAGTCTGCACCTTGACGTTCATACGCTGATTCGCTAATCTGCGTATATGACAGTAGAATCACACAAACTTCTCGATCTCAATGCGGTTCGATCCTTGTTGCAAAAGTCTGTTGTGGATAGCGGTAGTCAAGCAGCGTGGTGTTTCGAACACAAGGTGTCGACCGCGTATCTCAGCGATGTAATGAATGGGCGACGTGAACCAGGTAAAAAGATATTAGATATTCTCGGTCTAGAGAGTGTGATCCTTTATCGTAATAAGGCGAAATAGGTTGCATCTGCAACGTGCAAATAAGTGTTCGATCCTGAAATGACTGTGGATCGCTCGATAGTGAGTTCACGTCACCGTGTGATTCAGTAAGGGGAAATTATGCAGATGATAAAAGTGGCTGAAGGATGTTATGTGGTGCCTAGTGCCGTTGGTTCATTGGAATCAACCTGCGAGCGCTTAGAAGGCTCAGGAACAATTGTTTGTCGAACTACGATCCGTTCGATTACAGGAGGTGTTTTGTTCAATAGGGAAGATCGAGCAAAACTGGATGACGCGCGTAGTTGTGAGGTCGTCCAAATCACTCACCGAGAATACGCCAACAATCTTATGAATGGATAGTTGGTATAAAGCGGACTCTGGCAATGTGGCCAAATAGTGAATGGCCCTGGCATATCGATGTTGGCTACGAAGTCCTCTGAGAGCCGCCCGATTCCTCTGAGATTCCCACTCTTACCGTGTAAGTCACCCTCAATGGCATAGCTGGCGTTGCACAAACCCACAGAAGCTTAGGACGAGTCCTAATTATCAGGTAGTGAAGTTGCAGCTATTGTCGAATCCGACATGCCTTTCTCTAAGCGCTTGTTGTTCATCTCTCTGATACCAGGCATTCCAACGTGGGCTGCCTACCACTCAAAAGAGAGAACGTCATGAGGCTTATACATACTCCAGTAGCATCCCTAAAAGGTCGGACCATCGTGTTCCGGCACGTTTTCTGGCAAGTCATCGATACCGAAGGCAATGATGTCCTGTTACGCCGGGGGCCGTCCAACGACCAGAGAGGAATTCTGCAACGCAAGCAAATGAAAGATTGCCGTCTGTTCATGAACCGAGAGGAGATCGCCCGCCATTACCCGCGACTGCTGGAGGAACTGCGAACGGGATGCTGTCTGTCCTTTCAGGAAGCAGAGGATCTGCTGGCCGGTATGATGACAACAGGATCGTACTGGATGGGAAACGAAGCAATAGCTCGGATTGGCGGCGCGCGGGAAGCGGTCTTGCATGCCTTGCGGTGTCGCCGCCAGCGGCGCCATCTCAGTCATAACTAGTATTCAAGCCGGATTTCCTTCTCTAGAAGGATTTCCGGCTTTGTCGTTTTATACGATCTTTGGATTGCGGTCGGGCTGGCGCACTGCGTGCGGTTGCTCAAGCATATATGCGTGAACAACGCTACCCTAGTAGTTCTCTTTGCATCGGGGACGTTCTATGCATGATCGGGAATGGAAACGATACTTCAGGTCCGGGTTCGAGACGGTTGAGTTTCAGGGAGCTGTGCGAGGAATGTTACTGGACATTTTGGCGGCCGGACCAATGGAACGTCCGGCGTTGGCAGCTTCGTTTGGCGGTTTCGTCCGCAACAGCCAATGTCATATTCGGATTGTCCTGGCCAATCCGATGATGGCAAATCTGGGTATTAAACCAACACAACATGTTACGTCTCTGATTATGAATCTCACCTTCGGCAGGGCGGCAGGTATGCATACGCCCGCTTGGTACTTCGCCGATCCAGACGTGATGCAAGCGTAAAGTACATGGACTAGGCGTGGCGCATTATGCGCCAGCGACAAGACTAGGTAGATCGGTATGGGAGATTCTATGGCTGGTACTACGATGCATTGAAGCATCGTATCAAACGCATCAGAGTGGCAGGTAGATGTAGGCACTCGGTAGGCTTGTTAGTCATGGCGGTAGGAGGACCTCAATCCGGCTGCTAATGCCTCCGTGACATAAGGAGCCGCACGGCGTCACGTAAGGATTTGCGGGCCTTTGTAATGTAATCTGAGGTGGTGATTGTAGTTACGCCACTAGCATGCAACAACTTCATTTGTGCAGGTCGGGCACGCAGTTTGAGCCAAGTCAAACGCATGGGCGAACGGAGTAACGGGCAATTACATTTCAACCTAAAAGGGTACACACTCAATGACAGCGCAGCTATATCCGTGCGATGGTGTGGAGAAGAAGTTATGCTTACGTTGCCGGCAAATATACCCTCTATCCGTCCCTTTGCTAGCCGTGAGATTGGCTTATGCAGGGTAGTGGATTGGGCTTCCAAGACGATGCGTTCGTTAAAGGTGGCAAGGCGAATGACGCTACATACAGAATTCTGCTGCCTACCGCTTAACTCCTTGGCCAATGCACTTTCAAACACAAAGGAAGTTAAGTGCGTAGAGGCTGATGTCTTCAGCACTACGATCATTGTTGTCACCGGTGTATTGCACCACTAGCGCGATGCCCAGATGAACTGACGCTTGTTATCAGTTAGCGAAACCTTCAATGCCACACTTTGGAGGCTTATATGTTTCTCCATGTGCCTAGACGATCTTGCCGCTCTACGTTAGCGTTAGCTTCTTTCCTACTTCTCATAGGTTTATCAGGGTGTAATGACGGTGGACGAGAGGATTCGTTGCGGCAAGTTGGGGCGGAAAGTACTACGCCAGTTGGGTCTAACTCTTCAGCAGCCGCGCCTGGATCAGTAATTCCGGGAAATCCGACTGCCTTTAGCAATGCTCCCTGGAGTACTATTGTTGTTCCGCCGAGTGGGATGGATGTTTCCACGTCCGACAATGGCCTAACCGTTGTAAAAGTGTTCAAGCCAGGCGTTCTTCTAATCAGCGATACGGCTGACGTTACGTATCTTAGCGATTCGCTGATGGACTTCGCGGCGGCGCCGGTAGAACTGAAGTAGCCCCGTAGATTCCCGGACCAGCGGTATTCCTTACAATAACGACCAGGAATACACCTATGGATTTGCCTATGCCTCTGGGAAGAAAGAGCGAAGTGGAAGTCATTACCGGGGTTCAGCGGCGTAGACGCTGGACGCCGCAAGAGAAGCTGGAATGGGTCAGGAAGACGATGGAACCGGGCATGTCAGTTTCCCTGGTAGCCAGGCAAGCTGGCATAACAGCTAGCCAGCTGTTCCAGTGGCGTAAAGCCTATACCGAGGGCTCTTTGGTGGCGGTAGGTGCCAACGAACCGGTGGTGCCAGCTTCTGAGCTGCAGGAGGCCATGAAGCGGATCAAGCAACTGGAAGCCGCACTCGGTCGCAAAACGCTGGAGAACGATATCCTCAAGGAAGCCGTGGACTACGCCAAAGCAAAAAAGTGGATTGCGCGCTCGCCGTTATTGCCCGGGGACGACCAGTGAGACTGGTATGCGCCTCTCTTGGCGTGGCGCGCAGCCATATTGCGGCATTACTGGACCGGCCTGCCGACTGGGTAGACCGCAGAACAGCACGACACAGCAAGGACGACTCTGCTCTACTGGAAGATATCCGTCAGGTGGTTCGTGACCTCGGCACCTATGGCTACCGACGTGTATGGGGCGTCTTGAGGCATCAACCGGTCGATGCGAGCAGGCCGACACCGAATCACAAGACAGTCTACCGAGTCATGCGTGACCATGGTTTGCTGCTGTATCGACATGGGCAACGGCCGATTGACACGCGCCGGCATGATGGCAGGATAGCTGTTGACGCCAGCAATACCCGATGGTGCTCCGACGGCTTCGAAATCGGCTGTGACAACGGCGAACGGGTACGCGTGGCGTTTGCACTGGACTGCTGTGACCGTGAAGTCATGAGTTGGGTGGCCACGACCAAAGGCATCGATGCCAGCATGGTAGGTGATTTGATGATGCAAGCGGTGGAGTATCGATTTGGCGCCAGCAGAACTGCACCGACCGAGATTGAGTGGCTGTCCGATAATGGTTCCTGCTATACGGCTGCAGAAACCCGGTCGTTTGCGCGCATGCTGGGCCTGAAGCCCGTTACCACGCCGGTACGAAGCCCGCAAAGCAATGGTATGTCGGAGTCGCTGGTGAAGACCATCAAGCGTGACTACGCCAGTCTTGCGCTACGTCCGGATGCCAGCACAGTGATGCAGCAATTGGGAAACTGGTTTGAGCACTACAATACGAAGCATCCGCACAGTGCCTTGAAGTACCTGTCTCCTCGCTTGTTCAGGGAGAAGAGACAGGCCTTAGCTAACTAATACCGACGGTCCGGAAATACAGGGGCGAGACCAAGAACTATTAAATGGTACGGTCTTTACTTACCGTGACGAGCCGTGGGCGGCGGTGACTGTAACACCGCAAGCGACGGGCAGAACATTAGTAACAGTTCGGCCGGCAGAAAGTGGAGAGGTACTACTTGATCTTCGCGTAAGTGGTACCGTTTCACTAAATCATTTGGATGCTACCCGGACTTTAGTTGAGAAGGATCCTGCAATTTCATTAGCCGCAAGTGTTGAGCCCCCCCGACTTGCGAGTACCCCAATGAATGGTCTACCAAGAACACTTGCCCGCACCGAGATGAGGCTTGGATCAGAATGCGGATTCACTGGGACATTTATCCCAAGAAACCTCACAGGTGTAAGTTGCCGCTTCTCCCTGAATACGCCAATCGAGGGGATTAGTTTTCAAGGCACGGTAGGTATAACAGATCTGAAGATGAGCAATATTAATTTTGCTCGTGGAACCAATGTCGGAAACTCCTCAACGGAATTCAATATGACAGGAGGCGTATCACTTGCGGCCGCGAACAGTAATTCCAACGTCCGCGGCGTTGGGAGTCCGCTAATACGGAAGCCGATTCCGATTGCCAGGGTTGCGGCACCAATTTGGTACACCTTAGGATTAGTGCGATTAGACTTCCCAATTGCACTCGACGTGAATTTACCTATCTTTGGACAAGAGGTTGGGTTCAACGGCACACTCCCTTATAAAGACGGAATCAAGTCACCTACGGGAGCGTTTCAATTTCTCTTCGCGCAGGTTGAGAATTTGACTCCATCTGTGCGGTTTGAGGATGCATTCATTGGTCTTAAAGGCGGTCCAACACTTGTGCAGAGTACTCGGCCGCGGTTTGGTCTCCAATGGATATTAGGTGATGACGAAACAATAGTGGGATCGGAAGGGGTATTTGTTTCGTTTGGCGGTAAGTTCGATGTGGGTGTTGATCTACAGCCACTGTGTGTCAAGATCAGTGGGAGTCCGGCTTACGCTGCTGGCGCGGATCTTCTGTTGAGAAGCCTTTTCAATATGAAAGCTTTTCTAGAAAAGGAGATCAGCCTTCAGATTGACCTACCACCGAATATTGCTAGGACGTTTCCTGAGAATTGCGGTACAGCACCTCCGGCACCACCAGCGAGCCGTCCTATCCTGACCGTCAACTCTGTGACATGTACTTTTAGAGATCATGCAACGCAAAGCCACTCATTCGATTTAGGGCGTACTGCCCCCACTGGTATCGTTGAGGTGACCGCATCAGGTGAGGTGACTGGTGTTGTTGATCCAGATGCAGTTGCGGTAGATATCGGCTCTATTAAGGCGGACGGGAGCGGTAATCTAAGTGGCGGTGGACTTGGAATAGGGCTCAGTGGTGCTCGCTGGGAGGTTAAAGTCGACCCACCTTCGCAAGGAAGCAATCGTATGACCTGGACCGCAACTATGAGGGATACGCTAGCGCCCCGTGAATGGTGGTTCGGAGCCGCAAATCCTCAGTTGACTGCAGTGGTGTTCTGGGATGTAACGCCCCAACGAAGGGAGAGTGTTCGCCTTGTCCCAAATCGGCCGATCCTTTGTACTGGTTAAGGACTCCCCGTTCACTCTATAAGGCCATCCACCATTCTGTATCAATGCTGAGAAGGTGGAGGACGGGTTTGAATGATTCGTAGATCTTCTTAGCCTCGACGAAAACAAAAACCCTCTATAGCGATGCTATAGAGGGTCGAACTGCACTTATTTCTTCTTTGGACGGATACGTCTTTTGGGAGCGTATCCGAAGCGTTTCCAGGTTTCTTCGCCGATCTGCAACGGCGATGTCCGACCTGATTTCAGGTTGATGAAGCCACCATGGTAGGTAATCTGGCCATGACGGAATAGCTCTGAGAGGAGATTGCATGCATAGAGCGCCACGCTGCTGTTGATGAAAAGGGACTGCTTTTCGAGTGCGTCGGCCAGACTGCAGCTTGGCACATCATCCTTTTCATCGAGCTTTGGATTGATCAGTTCCGGCAGGAGATCCGCTGCATGTGGCAGACGTACCGTCTTCCGTTTCTGCGGTATCGTAGGGTCAACCTCGCCCAGGATGACTTGAGAATCAGACAGTCGGTTACCGCAGTCGAGCCAGTAGTTGACCTTGCTTTCCCTAGCTCCCGCCAAAATGGCGGCCCGGGCCTGTCGGTTGTCAACACAGCCGATCACCAGATGGCTTTTCAGGTCGCTAGTTGCCTTAACCCTGATTACCTCGCTTTTCCACTGCAGGCCGAACGCAATGTTGATTCTGTGGATCAGCGTTGGTGCTTTGTGCTGCCCTATGTCGCATGGATAGAACGCTTGCCGTCCAACGTTGGCCTCACTGACAACATCATCGTCCCAAAGTGTTACATGCAACCCGCTCGGATGACCCAATGCGAGTAGCGCCAGGTGCAAACGCGCCAAGTTATTGACCATTTGGGAACCTGTGCCGCCGGCGCCAATGACATGGACCTTGACCTGTTGCGTGAGAAGTTGCGGATGAATGAAGTGAACGTCCATCATTGCTCCCATTTATTACCGAGGTCAATGAAGAGGCCGTTCGCGCAAAGCCGGAATCTTGCCTCCAACTCGCCGTCAAGACACCCGAACACACCGGCAACCTTGTATTCGCCGCGGTCATCGGTATCGTCCTCTTGCGAAAAGAACGCATTGATTCGACCATGACTGTGGAGATCCACGACGAGATGTTCGTTGTCTCCAAGCCGCGGACGTTGGAAGCTCACGGACTGCGGTGTAGCGGTCGTTGGTGTAATTGGAACCAGCTTCCACGTATCCGTTTCGGCATTCCATACGATCCATGCAGCACATTCCAGCGGACAGACGTCCCGTGCATGGCTGATGAACTCGGACACCAGTTCGCGTGGTGCTCGTGCGATCTGGATTGCCTTCTGAACGGTCCCATAGGGCATTGCGACCGCGCTCTGTTGAACCAGCGGCCAGCGAAGGTAGAGCCAGGCTCGCCGTGCTTCCAGCCAGAGGCCGTTAGACGAGGCAAGGAAGCGATGTCCATGGTTGGCTAATTCTGTAAATTCGCCGTGAAGAGGAACCATGATGGTTGGTACAGCGGTTTGAAGTGCAATATCGATAGGATGAAGCATTGTGGTGTCCAATCTAGTTAGAGTTTAAGAAGGCTCGCGACTGTTCTCTCCTCAGGTACAAGGACCTCGGTGGGGAACGTGGCGAATTTCTGATCGAGCATGTCACGCCAGAATGCGTAGCATCCGTGTTCGTATTTCACGAGAGCGTCCTGGCCGTACTGGTTGGGATGGGTAAAGGCCGAGCTAAAGAAGGCTTCCGTCCATGCGGCAGGAGAATGACTTTTGTTCTTCGTAGGGATTTTCGTCGTTCCTGCACAGATGTTGCCGCCACCCCAAACATTAAAGTAGGGGGCTTTCAGCAGTTTTGTATTGCTCTCAGGACGGGCGTTCTCGGGTAGCGCAAAGACGTACCAAGTGCTACGGGCCACCGCAAAGAGCAATGGCGGCTGCGGTGTCTCAGCTGCACGCTTTCCGAGTTCCGTGCAGTTGAAGGCCACGTGCCTTCTGGCGGCTGGCTCCCACCACATCAAGAAATCGTCGGAGGAAGCAAGGATATTCTCCCCAAAGAGTCGAGGTGCTACCCGGACTCTTTCGGACAGGTCTCCCAGCATCTCCAGAATTCCCTGCTTTGTGGCGGGATGGCCTTCCTTGATGACAAGGCCGCGTTCGCTCAACACGACAGGATTGACCGTGACGAGGTCTATCTGTCCGGGATTGGAACCGTACAAAAGAAGTGCGGCTTGAGCTTTGTAAGATGGGTTTGTTTGGTGAACCGATACGTTCATGGCTTCCTCTATTGAATGGTTGACAAGATTTCGACGCCGGTCTGCGGCTTTGTCTGTGTACGGTTGTGATGAAAAACGTGAACGGATAAGAAAGCGGAGTGCGCGGCGAGGGGGCTCAGAGCCATGGCCAGACTACATATCCCCACGTGAAAAAGAAAAAGCCCTCTGAGGAATCAGAGGGCTTTGGGGTTGGAGCAAAGTTTTGGAATGCCGTCGGAAGTCGATCTATCCTCAGGCATAGTCCCTTTCATCGGAAAGTAGGTACAGCAGCGAATCGATGGCGCCGGCGAGTTTGAAACCCGCTAGCATTTTGTCCCACCAGCCTCTGAAATCGCTCTCTGAAGTCAATTGAACGATCTCCAAGTGAGACATTGTCGTGTAGTTGTCAGAGCAGTTATTGGCCATTTCTATGTAATCGTCCATAGCCTGTTGGAGTCGGTCGTTCTCATGAAACCGGACATAAGCCATGGTGTACACAGGATGCTCGTCGCCGTATTCCATCTTACCCAGCGCATACTTTCCTGCCTTGAAATCACTTGCGATACCAATGCAATTTGAAAGGATGCCTTTAGCCCAATCTGGAGTGGAAGGTTCATCAATGATGCTTTGAAGCTGCTCAGGGGTGTAGCGCAGTTGAGAGTTCACTGCCCATTTGGGGACGCCTTCAAGCAGCTCCTCCTCTGTTGGCAAACCTTCATACTCGTCACCGTCAGAGCCAGGTACATCGTCTGGATTGTCCTCTTTTTCCATTCTGCGTTCGTCGAAGCGATAAAGCCATTCGAGTTGGGTGAACACATGGTCGAAGGTGAACAGATTCATGCTCCCCCATCCGGCATTGACCAGTACAGCGTACACCGTCTCTCCAAGGCCCTCTGCGATTGCTTCAAGCCGTTCCAGGACCTTGCCGACATGGATCGTAGGCACGCCACCGGACTCGATTCCGAATTTGAAGCGAGTCAGTTCGGACGGACCACGATGTTCATCGCAGACGGCCGCATATTCTTCAACGGCGCCGTCAGCTACGCATATTTCGAACTCGACGGTTAGGAAGTCTCCCATCGCAGCAGAAAGCTCGCGCGAGAATACTTTGGAGATCAGTCCGTCGATGGATTGCATAGGAGTGATGTCATCATCCCTAACCAAACCGAGGCGGCCAAGGTACCTTGCGAGCAGGGCGATGGATGGGTGAGCAGACTGGACGTAACTTGCCGGAACCGATCCGTCAATGGTCGGCAGTGCTAGAAGAAGGGTGGAAGATTCTGTTGATTGGGTTGGAGAAACTCCCCGGATTTGTGAGTGAAAATCGCTCTCGTAGCCTTTGAACATGTTGCCATTTCCTTGTGGTCAAAAGAAAAGAGGGGCTTTGCGAGCCCCTCTTTGCCATCACCGGGTTTGTCAAGCTGGTCGCTGACCCACTGGTCGATGTTTGGCATGTTGATTTATCCCTTCGCTCCTGCGGTACGCACGAATGTGTACTGCAGGCGATCGCCTTTGACGTTTGGACCGTCGATGGTTGCGTTGGTCAGCTCCGGATAAGCAGCACTGAAGATGCCCTTGACTTCCTCCAATGAGAGGGAAGGATTGGGATCAGGCAGCTCTGCTCCGTTGTAGCTAAAACTGCGTAATGCAGCGGTAGTCTGTAGTGCCATGTTATTGCCTCCTTATTGGAAAAGATCAGCCAGGGCAGCGTTACCGCTGTTGTTGACAGTGTTGCCGCTGTCCGAAGGCGATGGTTCAGAGCCGGAGCCTGAGTCGGCGCCTTCGTCGTCGTCATCGGTGGAAGTGCTTTGGTTCGATGCTGGAAGAGGTGGCTTGGTAGCCGGTATCTTCTTTCCACCTGCAGCCTTGTTTGCTATTGAGGATTTGTTTGCATCCAGAATCGCATTGGCTGCTTCGACCTGCTCAACCAACGATAGGCGTTTTCCCGACCAGCTTGTTACTGCTGTCGCAAAACCCTCATCGAGTTCAGCCGCTGTTCCGGTCAATTGGAGAGGCTGGGACAGAACGTTATCGCGATCGGCCTTAGGCTTGGGCATCACTGTTGCGGTGACCTGGTCGCCGTTAGCAGAGAGGATTACGGTTACAGCTTGGCTTTGCGTCAGCAAAGGCATGAGAGATGCAAATGTAGTCATTGGTTTTCCTTCAGTGCGGTTGCACGTGGTTATGTTGTGTGGGTAAGGGGACGGACGATCAGGCTTTGTCGAACCGCATGGAACGGGGCACGACGCCTTCATACGTAAAGCCAGGCACGTTGAGGAGACTCTTGATGATTTCGTCTTTTTTCTGACCCATCACCTTGGAGAACTTGTCACCGAGTTTCTTCTTGAGGCCTATTTCCTCGCAGAGGACTTCGATCTCGGTCTTGGTCAGCAGGTCGAGGAACTCGGTACAGAGCTTCCAGTGGTTCTGGAGGTCGATTTTCAGGAACTTCATGATGTCGATCAGACGGCACTCCACAATGGATTCCATCGCAGAGGCTGTGGCCCCGAGTGTCAGGAAATCCCGCTTGTCCTGTTCGAGGCCGGCGATTGCATCCAACGCCTTGTTCATGAAACCGCCCATGAAGCTGGTTGTCGTGAGATTGGCTAGCTTGCCGACGCCCTCACCAACTTTGCTGCTGCTGACGCAGGAGATTTCTCCGGCGGCAGCCAGCGCCAGAAGAACGATATGGTTCTGTTCTGGCTGTGCGAGCAAGACCTTCTTGGTGGCGGTGCGCCATACCTTGACCCTGTATTCCTTGATTCGCGTTGAATCCTGGATACTGGTGGTCGGCTTAGCCGTTGTTTGCGTCGTACTGGTAGCAGGGGTGCCTGATGCCGGTTTGGAAGATGCATTCGCCGTGGTAGCGGGAGCTGGTGCTTGAGCCGCTTTCTCTGCCTTTATGCGATCTGCCACCTTGACGTTATGGCAAGCGACATCGAAGCAATGGTTTTTGTACACGGCTCCCATGGCATCGGGAATGGCCGAGACCGCAGCTCCGAATTTGGCGCAGCCGCGGCAGGCCTGTGCCTGTTCCTCGCCTACACCTCTGTCGCCGTCGGGTCGAATCTTCACGATGGTGTACTTGTCGCCGGGGCGAACAATTTCTACCTTCTGAAACTCGTCCTTCAATCCGTCGCGACGCTTTTCCAGCTCCGCTTCGGTCTTCTGGTCATAACAGGTGCCGTTGGTGCATGCGCCTGTGTTGACCGCCTCGCTGAAGAGCGCCGCCTGGTTGTCCGAGTTGTGAGGACATCCGGTGCAATCAGTCTTGTCGAAGATGGCAGAGGCCATGTTCTTGGAGATCTGATTCAGGGTCTGCTTGAGGTCAGCAACCGAAATGCCATTTTTGATGATCATCTCAATGGCTTTGTCCTGCTTAGCCTTTTCCGTTGCGGCAAGCAACTCGGCATGGCCAAGTTGGATCTTCCGCTCGTTCAAGGCCTGCTTTACAGCATCGGAACAGTTTGTGAGCGCGAGACGCTTGATCAGCGTGGTTTTGGACCAACCAAGGCGGCGGGCCGCCTCGTCATGATCGCCACCGCATGAGCCGAGTACGCGTGCTGCAGCGTCGGCTTCCTCAGTGGGTGACATCTGGGCGCGCTGCACATTCTCGATGAGCGCCAGTTCGTCTTCTTCAGCGTCGGTCATCTCCCTGATATGAACCGGAATTTGGTAGTCGTCGCCGAACGCCTCCCGTGCCGCTTGAAAACGGCGGCCGCCGGCGATGAGCCGGAAGGTTCCATTTTCAAGAGGACGAACCAGAACCGGCTGTAACACGCCCTTGACACGTATAGACGATGTCAACTCCTGCATTTCAGCTACATCCATGTGTCCGCGCGGATTGCGGCCCTTGACGATAAGGCTAAGAGCTAATGTCGGTTGATTCATGTTGATTTCCTTGAGTGATCACTAAAGGCCAGTGCGGATGTGAAGCGCTGGCGCCGGAGAGTGGTTGATGGATTGGTAACTTGAGGTTGCATAAATGGCAAGGCCACTTCTAAACCTCGCATTCCGTAATGGGCAACATGAGGACGTAAGGACACTCGCGCAGAGGACGTACAGGTGGTGATTGCAAGAGCCTGTTGGGCATCACCAGAGGCACGGTCAAGAACCCTTTAGTCCGGGCATTCCCAACATCCCGCTCGCAATGCGTGATGCCACTAACCCTCTCAGGAATAATAAAAATGCAAAAAATTGATGTCCTTGCACAGAACAACACTCCCGGTGTGCTGCTCGCTGATGGCGCTGTTATCCTCCAGCGCCGGGGTACGACAAACACCTTCACTGCGATCGTCAACGGAATCTATGTAGCGGTGTCCGTTTTCGTGCCCAATGTCAGGGCTGAAGTGAGCTACGAAGACGGTCGCAACGGACCGCGGCACTCCCGCGCTGCGGAGTACCACCGTAACAATGCTGATAGCCTTGAACCCTTCCCATCCCGTTTCATTACCGAGACACTAAACTTCATCGAACTGCACAGCGGAAAGCGTCCACTCGGCATCTCCCAGCAGACAGCGGCCTATATGTATTCTGGTCAGACTGATGTGTCCCGCACTGCCGACATAATCCTTTCGGCATTTCGCTATGACAGTAATGAGGCGGTCCTGCGGTATGTGGAGGGCGACGAGATTATCGCCCGGTCAAGAAACGCAAGCGACGGTAGTGGTCACCCAGAATTCGATCCCAAACTCGTTGAAATAGAAGAGTGTGATGACCGGATCAAGGATGTACTGCGCAAAGCGCTCAGTATCGGTTTTCACTCATGCGACATGAAATATGGCAGCGACCATTGCATGCGGCGTCTGGCATGGCTAAGCGGCGTCTTTTATGAGGCATCCCTTGCTGGATCCATACTGCCGATGTATGTCCTCAGTGCTGACATGGAGACGCATAAGGACCTGCATCCAGTAACACCAGTGCCGCCGACCGCTATCTGATCCAACTCCCCCGATCCTTCCGTTTGATCGGTCATACAAAGGCTTTCCTCATTGAGGGGAGCCTTTTCCTTTTCTGGCCCCTCTGTGGCAACTGGCGTCCTTCGCGCCCCATGTTAGCCATCTCGTACACATCAGGGTATCCCGGCTTCCCGGACCCAAATCGACTCATCGGACAGGCACTCGCCCGTCTGACCCCTCACAACGCCGGATCGCGATCGCAGCGACCGGATTTCTAGAATGGTGAAAACATGGACGTGAAAACATTGGAGCTTTTCCGCTCTGAAGATATCGGACTGCCTCTGGAAGACCTTATCGCTATGGCAGAGCAGTCGATCTTCCGCCTCTTTGCCAACAACGTGCCCGTGCTGGTGGCGTTCAGTTCGGGAAAAGACAGCTCGACGGTGGCTAACTTGGTACTTTCGGCCGCCAAGAAATATGTCGCAAACGGCGGGCATGCCGTAGTACTTGTGACCAGCTCGGACACATTGGTCGAAAATCCGGAGGTAGCTGCTAACGTCAGGAAGGAGCTACACAAGATGGAAGTCTATGCGAAAAAGCATGGCATCGACCTGACAACGAAGATTGTGTATCCGCATCTGCTGTCCACTTTCCAGGTGAAGACGTTAAGTGGGCGAGGTCTGCCTTCCTTCGCTGGAAGCTCGTCAGATTGCACAGGCGACCTGAAGATACAGGGACAAAGAAGTTTCCGAGGAAAGTTCTTCAGGGAGATCAAGAACAACGGGCTGCCGCCTGCGGTCACGTGTCTCGGTACAAGATACCTCGAAAGCACTATTCGTGCGGCTAAGATGCAGGCACGATCGGAGCGCGCAGAGGAACCCGTGCAAAACAAGGACAAGGAATGGGTATTGTCGCCCATCTGCTGGTGGTCGGATGAGGATGTCTGGACGTATATAGGGTATGCCTCGTCAGGTTTGATCGACAGCTATTCCGACTTTGAGGAGATGAAGCGCATCTATAGCCATTCATCTGGCACATCCTGCGTCATCGTGGCAGATGCGCTTAGGGAAGGCGGCCAGAAGAAGCGTACCGGCGGCTGCGGCACCAGGACAGGTTGCCATACCTGTTTGCGAAGCGAGGACAAATCCCTGCAGCAGATGGTGGAGTATTCCGATGACTATGCTTACGCGCGGGGACTTATTCGCTTCAACAAGTTCCTTCGCAATACACAGTATGACTGGTCGCGGCGGCACTGGGTAGGCCGAACGATTCGAGAAGGCTACATCACCGTGCAACCTGATACTTATCACCCAAGGATGGTGCGTGAGCTGACCCGCTACATGCTACAGCTAGACTTTGATGAGTACGTTCGGTCCAAGGCCGCACGTGAGCCGAGGAAGTTCACCCTATTGCCGCTTGAGATGATGATTACGGTAGACGCACTTCAAAGTCTCAATGGCATATGTACGCCGTTCGCAATATGGGCGGACTATCGCGATATCCACTTCCGTGGCGTGCGGTACGACATCCCTGAGGTGCCGGCTGTTCCCCCGTCTCCTATCCCTGATGCAAAGTACCTTTATGTTGGAAAAGAGTGGGATACAACGGACGAGCACGCTGGATGGAACGGCTTGCGCGATCCGCTGTTCGAGGCGCTGACTGAGGGCAGTGGATGCATGCCGGAGATTCGTGAACTCAAGAATGGCCATGCGGTTTGGGACATACCTACGAACCAGTCCTTTACCGTCGATCCGGAGTCAGCTTTCATGATCTTCGAGTTCGAGTCCGAAAACCTCATCAAGCAAGCGGAGCGAAAATGGTGGCCTGGTGGGATCACGGCAGCCTATAAATGGTATCTGCAGTACGGTGCCTTGCAGCTCAGTCATGGTCAAGTGTCAGAGCATGATGAGTTCTTGAGGCGGACAGCCTTCAAGGACCGGCATGGCCTTACGCTAGAGTACGACATCGATGCGCTGCTCAAACGGTCGATCAGCTTCAACCAGTTGCCAGACGAAGCCCGCAAGGCGTGGGCCCACAAGGCGACCACGGATTCTGCTCAGCTTTCCTTCCTTGAGGAAGACAACTTGATTGCGGCTTGATTGGCGATAGGATCAGGAGCGTCGCTCGAACCGGCATAACTACCTGCCGAATTAAACGTACTACCTCCCAAGCCCGGTCTCATCGCCGGGCTTTTTTACGCCTGTCGTTTTCCGCTGAGTATGGATAGCGATATCCATTCGCATGTGCCTCATTTCCCTTTCACGAGGACTAACCACTCATGGAGGGAATTATGCGTATTGAAAAAACTGGCAGCTACAAATTGGTGCAGCCATTCATGACCTTGGAAGCCGAGCAATCCCGATATCTGGCGCCCGGAACCGATATCAATGTCACTCAGGTGTTACCCGATCAGAGCGTACTTTACAGCCCCGAGTTAGGTGACTGGCATTTCTATGAACTGCCGGTGTTGCCTAACAACGGCTCGCCTGAGACGCATCGCGAAATGCTGGTTTGGCTCGCCGGCTACCGGATCCGTGAGGCTGGCGCAGGTTTAGGTTGGTATGCGTTGTTACCCGGCCAGCTGGAGATCTCCCATACAGAGGGTCAGCACAACTACCTCGGCTTCTTTTCGACGAAGGTGGACTTGATCACCGAAGTATGGGACAACGCCGTACTGCCTACGCTATTTCGAGTGCGGCAGATAACAGAGCAGCAATGGGGAAAACTGGCAGCACGTGACCAACTTTCGCTGGTGCTGGTCACTTTTCAACCAGATGCGCTTCATTGAATGCGCGAATTTCGGTTTATACCCCGCTCCTCGTGAGCGGGGTATTTATTCTTGCGAACGGGCGTCGATTACTGCTTGATGGTCTACCACCATGCCGAGGTAGCCGGCCTAGACGGTCAAGTGCGTTATACATTGCGATACATACAACTTGTAACCAAGTTGAACTTGGCTCAGAAGAGGCTTGCACCTACATTAAGACTATTCATGTCATGCTGCACTTATTACGTCTTCTAAGGAAACTATGAAATCTCTTCTTGTTCTGTCAGTTGCATGTCTCGGCTTGGCAGGTTGTGTTGCGGTCCCCGTCGGAGAACCGTCGGTCCACATTTCTGGAACCGTTATGTCTGAGCCGGTCTATCGCCATCCCTACCCATACTCCTATGGGCCGGTTTATCGCGCACCGTACCCGTATGGCCATTACCATGGTCCTTCGCGTGGGTACCATGGCCGTCGAGATTTTGACCGCGATGGTGTGCCTAATCGGTATGACCGGCGGCCCCGGAACCCGTACCGTTACTAACCTGCTCCTACTAAACACGATACCGCGCAACGCACCTTGCGGCGGTTCCGCATTTCCTACCTGTTGCCTGGTCAGTCAACATCCTGCCACTCACCAATCTGAGACACCGCCTGATATAAGCGCACCGCAATGGTGCGCCTCTTGAATATAAGCGTTCGCATATACCTGTAATTCCCACGCAGCACTTTTGGACATCCTTTCCATTTGTCAATATCTCCCGTGTAGTCTCCCATAAGAACCATAATCGCTTGTGCTGGCGCTTCGCAATGCGTCGGCCTTGTTTGTCCTTGTCTCACACGCACGGAGTCAATCTTGAAGCTGGTATGGAAGTTGTCGATCAAACAAAAGCTGTTGTTGAGCATGGGGTTCTGCCTTTTGCTTTTTATGGCAGTCTCATCCACATTGAGCGTGATGCTTACCGCTAACGGCATCAAAGAGCGCGTTGTTGCTACCGAGCTGCCCGCCGTCGTCGGTGAAATCCGAAACGACATCCTTCGCCAGATTAGCGACCCGCTCGCGATTTCCCGATCCATTGCGAACAACACTTATCTGCTTGACTGGGAAGCTGGTGGACTGCCTGAAGAGGGCGCCGCCGCGTGGCAAAAGTATGCGAAGAATCTGAAAGAAAAGACAGGAGCGGCATCGGTTTTCTGGGTGTCAGCTTCGACCGGCAAATATTTCACTGAGTCGGGGCTAAACCGCACGCTGGACAAGCAGGCCGCAGGGGACCAGTGGTTGTACTCCTTCCTATCGAGCAACAAGCCGTACACGCTTGATATCGACAAGGATGCTGGCGCTGACAAGTATATGCTGTTCATAAACATGCGCGGAGAAGCTGCAGCTGACAAGCAGGTCGTCACTGGACTGGGCCTTTCCGTGGATGCATTGGCGACTACCATTCGTTCCTACCGTGTGGGCGAGTCGGGATACGTTTATCTGCTCCGTGCGGACGGAAGTTATCTAATCCATCGTGACGCGTCGCTAGTCAACGGCAAGAAGTACCTCAAAGACGCCCAGGGCTTTGATGCAGGACTGAGCGCGAAGCTGCTGAGTGGTCAGAAGTTCGTCAATGCCACTTACGATTCAGAACTCGGCAAGCAGATGGTTGCGGCCTCATTTGTGCCCGAGTTGAATGCCTATGTCGTGGCTGAAGTGCCAGAGGCAGAGGTTCTGGGCAATGTAGCCCAGTCCGCTCTCATTTCGGCTCTGGTCGGCGCCGTCATCGGCGGCGGCATTGGCTTGCTGGTGATTTTCATGATTAGCCGTGCGATCGCGGCGCCAGTGGCGCGAGCCGCGAAAATGCTCGGCGAAATCGCTGACGGAAATGGCGATCTGACACGGCGCATGCCCGTCGAAACCGAAGATGAGGTGGGCAAACTCGCAACTGCCTTTAATCGATTCGTCACTTCGCTCAACCGTACAATCGGAGATGTGAAGGCAAGTACCGTCACGATTGCGGCTGCAACGCGGGAGATCGCCACCGGCAACCTCGATCTGTCATCCCGCACGGAGATGCAGGCCTCCAGTCTTCAAGAGACAGCCTCTGCGATGGAGGAACTTACCTCCACGGTGAAACAGAATGCCGAAAGTGCCGCACAGTCGAATCAACTGGCGATTGCTGCATCCGATCAAGCCGTCAAGGGTGGCAATGTGGTTAGCCAAGTTGTAGAAACGATGGGCTCCATCAGGGAAGGCTCGCGCAAGATTGTCGACATCATCGGTGTCATCGACGGCATCGCATTCCAGACCAATATTCTTGCGCTCAATGCGGCAGTGGAAGCGGCCCGCGCAGGAGAGCAGGGCCGCGGCTTCGCTGTAGTGGCCTCTGAGGTGAGAAGCCTGGCGCAACGTAGTGCGACGGCCGCCAAGGAGATCAAAGCACTCATCGACGATTCGGTGAGCAAGGTTGAAGCTGGTAGCGTGCTGGTGGACGAGGCCGGCATGACAATGGGTGAAATCGTCGATTCAGTCAAGCGCGTAACATCCATCATGAGCGAGATTGCCACGGCAAGCAATGAGCAGAGCGACGGAATAGGGCAAGTCAATCTTGCCATCACCCAGATGGACACAGTAACCCAACAGAATGCCGCCCTGGTGGAGGAAGCTGCTGCAGCGGCCAAGTCACTTCAGGATCAGACAGTCAATCTTGAGCGAATCGTAGGTGTGTTCAAGCTGGATGAGTCCGTCGTTGCACAAGGAATTCAGGCTCAAGTATTCCTGGTTCCAGCAGCTCCGGAACGCCATACTATCCCGGCACCTCGTAATGCACCGTTAACTGTGAGCAGGGCGCGTGTCTCGTCTCCAAGGCAGGCAAAGCCGACTTCTGATGCTGATAGCTGGGAGGAGTTCTAAGCAGGCCCTACTTGCATGATGATCCGGCGGGCTGACAGCCGCCGTGAGATCCATCGATACACAAGCCCGCTGAAGCAGCACCGGCGGGCTTTTTCATGCCGACCAGAATACAAGCGAAGTCATCTCTAGTCGGTTGGCATTGGACACCTCTATGTCATTACCGAACCACCTTGATCTCCATTTAATTCGCATCCTCTATCGATTCAAAGGCAGGGTCATTCCTGATCAGGTATTCAGTATGGTGTTAATATCTTCGGGAGGGTGAGGCATTTACTCCTGAAGTACCTTTTCAAATCTTCCGAAACAGAACCCGATGCTCCAGCCAATCAAAATAAGTCCGCTACCAGAAGACCTGTTGCTTCGTCTAAAATCCCTTGGTTTGACCGATCGAACAAAGTGCTACCACAACAGCATACGTGCTTTGGTGCAGCTAGCACAAAGCGAACCGGACATTCAGTATGTCGTTGCTAGAGTTAAACACAAAGATGTGCAGAATTGGGAAGGTCATGCGCTTCTGTTTGTAAGGGGGCATTATGTTGATGCCACGTTAGAGGTGCAAGGTCTGATTGAACAGTGCGAGTATCAATTGATTCAGTCGTTTAGCCCACAGGAAACATTCTCAATGTTATTAGAACACGGCGGCGAAGAGTATATGAGGCGTCTAATTGACGGAAGAGAACTGTGGCCAAATCTCTGCGAGATAGTTCCTGGAAAAGTCGGGTTTGATTTTGATGTTAGGACATAGTCGTCTCTCGAGTTTGAAGCGAACCAACGCGACATTATTGAGACCGGTAATGGGATCGGGCATCATTAGGTACCTACGGACATAATCTCAAGGGTAACCCCCTATGCATGATCTGATCCAGCATTCCCTACAAGTTTATCAGTCAGCACCCGCAGAGGTGCGTGTGACACCTTCGATCCCAATTCTGTATTTCGGCGACCGTGAGGCTTATCAGGTATCCCCGCTACGCATCATCACTGTCGGCTTAAACCCGTCGCTAGTTGAATTCCCAGAAGAAAATCCTTTTCAGCGGTTTCCATCCGCTCGACAGATTCCGATCACACCAGCGGCGATCGAACGCGCACTCAACGCTTATTTTGAAAATAGCCCATACCACCGCTGGTTTCATTCCTTCGAGGCGATACTGCGTGGCTTTCGTGCAAGTTTCTATCGCAGTCGACACTTAGTGCATCAGCCTATTAACCGTGCATTGCACACAGATTTGCTGTCGCCTATCGCAACTAATCCAACGTGGAGCAATCTTTCCCCGATGGATAAAGCCATCTTGGAGGAACCGGGACTAGATTTGTGGCACTCATTGATTGAGCGCTTAGAGCCTGACCTTATGCTCATATCAGTAGCGGAAGGACATCTAACCAAGATCTGTTTTGAGAGGCTTTCTTCTTGGCAAATTGTGCATACCGTGTCTCGTAAAGTCCCCTACCATTTCCAGTACACGCGCTATCGGTTGCGCTCAGGGCATGTAGTCAATGCAATATTTGGGATGGCAGCGCAAACTCCCTTTGGCTCCGTCAAGAGCGAGGTGAAGGCCAGAATAGGAACTATCATGGCTGACCAGATGCACTATCGGGATCAGCGCAATATCCAGCTATAAGTCAATCCGTTGTGAAAAAGCTTTACTAAGATCGACCCAATCATTAGGTGCATGCGGCAATACGTCGTAACGTCCGCTCAGGCGATCTCTGTCTTTCTGGGTAAGTTTTCATTTTGAAAACTATGTCATTCCCAGGTGAGGAAAAGTATTGGTGAGTACAACTGTACAGCGATCCAACGTATAGGCCGCTGCTACGCCGGGCGAACCTTTTTGACGGAGTATGTCAGCGGCTCGGATGTTCAACGTTAAAAATTCACGCCGTTCTTTTTGAGTAGAGGCGATTACGATGCTCGCCTTCGGCCTTGATCTCGCCGTTCTTGGACAGGACGCTGAGAGCGTTCGCCATACGCTGAGTAAGCTTTTTGCGATCGTCCGGATTCGGGCGGATGCGCAGGGCCGCAATAGCGGCCTTGAGGACCTCTGCGGAGGATTGAGGCGTATCGGTTAGCAAACCCGGCCAGAAGTCCTTGCCTGTGGATGGCAGCTTAGTGCTTCGTGTTCCTTTGGTCGACGACTTTGCAGTTTTCGTTGCAGAAGCTTTCGATGCCGATGCATCCTTCGCCGCGCGGCCACGCTTTGCTGTGACAGGGGCATCAATGCTGCTGAGCGTAGCCAGGATGTCTTCGAGATCCTCGATGCGCTTGGTATAGAACGCGACCGCCTTGCGTGCTTGTTTCAGTTCGTCTTCAATTACCTTTGCCGCGGAATGGACTTTTGCCATTTTAGAGTCTCGATCAAAAAAGAGTGATTCAAACAGGTTACTTAACCATCAGAATGGACCGCCCGATGAGCAGTTGCAATAATAAGGGGAGGGCATCTGCTGCCGCCCTCAACCATGCTTACTTCACCTTCACCTTGGCCACGAGGTCCTTAAGTGCTGGCGCCGCCTTGAAGCGGACATTCTTGGAGGCTTTGATCTTGATGGTTTCGCCGGTTGCAGGGTTACGGCCGGTACGTGCAGCACGCTGCGACACGGTAAAAGTGCCCAGGTCGGGGAAGGAAAACCGACCTTCCTTCTTCAGATCAGTGCCGACAAAACCAAACACCTGCTCTACGATTTCCTTCGCCTTCACCTTGGTCAACTCGTGGTCGCCAGCTACTTTGTTGATGATTTCGCTTTTATTCATGTGAATCTCCAGAGGACTTTTCGGGATGGGTACTGCAAACATTGGTCGTTTTGAGATCGAGTGTTTGCAGGCGGGGCAATTGTAAGGAATATATTGCCCGTCGGCAATAAATATCAACGTAGCAAGTTCGTAAATGTAGAGCCGCATGTTTTTCATCACGTCGAGCAAAGCAACGGCTATTCCAGGCCATTCATCAACTCGCTGAGAACGCATTCAACGGTGAATCTTGCAATTTCCGTCAGTTGGTATATATTTTATATATACGAAGCTAGGAGGTTGCATGAGCTTACTTTTGAAATTCAGGGACAGGGACACGCCATTCGGCGTGACTCGCGAAACCCTGCAAGCGCTCTCCGAAAAACTCGGAGTGAACGAAACAATGACAATCCACTATGCATTATCCAAACTGGCACACGATGTCCTGCCAGGTTACGAAATGGACGATGGCCCCTTGACCCCTGAGGACCGCGCTTCGATAGCTTCGGCTGCGGAAGCTCAGATGCCGAAAGGCAAATTGCGCTCGAAGAAGTCCCTGTTTTAGGAGGCGCCATGTGGCCTTCTCCTGAACCCGGTGACATCGTCTGGTGTCGATTTCCCCAACGACCGCGTGATCAGCCTGGACCAAAGCCAAGACCGGCTCTTATCGTCGCAACAATGGTGTATGACGATGGAGTGGTAGTAAAGGTCGCTTACGGCACCTCGCAAAAGCTCGACAGGATGCTCGCCGGCGAATTTGCTATCCGCAAGGTAGAGAATCCGGCTGCATATGTCTTGGCTGGCTTGTCCTATGACACAAAGTTCGATTTGAACAACATGTTGGACTTGCCCTGGAACGACTCCTTTTTTGGAGTACCTCCGCTTGCACCACACGGAGAAAACCCGAAACTGGGAACACTTCACATCTCGATGATGAGGAAGCTCGAAAGTGCCGCGCGCGCCGCCAAGCAGCAATAACAGACGTAGAAGGCTTTGCCTTCGCGTCCAGCCTCTTAACCCTATCCAGCCCGGCCACCTTTCTAAGGAGCCGGGCTTTTCCATTGGCGGGGCAATTCTTTCCGTCTTCATGTCAGCCATCACTCTCCAACCAAGACAACTGCTCGCTCGAGCAGCCGAACCACTCACTATGAAGTAATACATGATTGTCGCCCAAGGACATACCGTCGCCGTCTCACAATACCGCGGCACAAACGAGGAAGCACAAATCGTCAGGAATGCTGTCCAGTCCTTCTGCCATCTTATTAAGGCATCCGGCGCATTTATGGCCGTCAAGCGTTTTACGTTCGGCCAGTTCGCGGAACTGATTGAGGGCCATTATCAGGGCGGCCCCCGTATAGCCCGTACAGTTGCCGTTCTTAGATCGGTCGACCTCCGGAACTCCGACCCCGCCATCGATGGCCGTCTTGCCGAAGCATTCCTCGCCGGCGAGCCGTGTGCCGATCCGGTGGCGGCACATATGGCTGTCATGGCCATCTATGCGGCAGGCAGCAACCGCTATCCAACGCTCTGGGATAGGGCGTCAAGGTATGCCAGCAGCCAGGAGTGCGTCACGCTAGCGAAGCTGGCCAGACTCTAGAACCGATCTAACCGACCGGGCCGCCATGTGAATGGGGTCCGGTTTTTCATTTTTATCCCATCGTGTTTTCCATTGCCTCCTGCGAGGGCAATCGGGCGTATCAGCCTAAGCATCCAAGCCAACTCCGTCAAACCAAACAAAGGATAGTCATGACCACTACAACATATCAGCTGCTCGTCAGCGGTAAAACGTTACTTTCTGCCGACCGGACTTCGGCGGCCGTGATCTTCAATAATCTTTCCGGCGCAAATTATGCCGATAGAGGCGAGCATTACGCCAATTACCTCGCTGGCGTGGCTGGCGACTTCCTGGAGGACCCAAAAGCGATTGAAATCGGGATGGCGCTTGAGATTCAAGACCGGTATGGCGGCCCGATAGCGACGACCACCATCGGGGGCGGTCTGCGTGTGCGCACAAGCGATATCAGGCCGCTAACGCCAGCGGTGAACCAGTGTGACGGCGAACGCATTACCAAGCCATATGAACCGGATTGGGAAGAACTCGAGGTGATTTGCTCCTGCGCCTCAGTCGATGAGGCGATGGATCGTTTCTACAAGTCTGATCGATTGAATAGGCCTGGAGGTACCCGCGAGCGTCTTATCGCTGACCGTGCACAAACAGTCAAACAGCACGGCTTCGATTGTCTGGCGAGTCACCACGATTCCGTCAACGGCAGAGCTCTCTATATTCGGAGCAGTGAGGGACGGTTCACAGTGCTCAGTTGTACGGCACGCAATAGGTAGATACGAAGACGGCTAGGCTTCCATGGTATGGGCGGCATGTCGCCCTTGCCATCGACAGACGCCGTCGCTACGATTGAAGCGGCTTTATCTCTCCTTACTATGAACACATCAAGAACAACTGCAGGAATGACTTTGGCATGTAGCCTTTTTTTCGCCCTCATTTCGGCCATCCCTATGCCGGCGGCCACGAAGGAAATACCGCCATCAGTATCGGGCAGGGTTGTCTATATCGACGATGGCGACACCCTGGTGATATTGAGTCAGGACCGAAAGCAGATCCGGATTCGTCTCACCGACGCTGACGCACCGGAGACACCAAAGGACAATCAGGGTAAGCCTGGCCAGCCCTTCTCACGGGCATCTGCTAACAATCTCGCACGTCTGGCAAAGGGAAAGAATGCTGCGGCACACTGCTATGAATACGACGCGTTTGACCGTCCGGTCTGCCGAGTGATTGTCGATGGTCGGGATCTCAGCATGGAGCAAATCAAAGCTGGTCTAGCATGGGCCAATGCGGCGAACCGGCGTTATGTGCGGGATCCACAAGCTTATGAGCATGAGAAGGCCGCCCGAGGGAAGGGGATCGGCCTGTGGAGCGGAAACCGGCCGATCGAGCCATGGTTGTGGCGCCGAACCTGCTGGAAGGACAAGCAATGTAGTGGCGCAGGCTCCTGACCCTCAGATTATCAACGATTGTTGTTCATCTCCCGTATTGCAAAGATTACGCAATCCGCACCTTTTCAATTCAGGGAGACCTATGAACAACTCAAACAACAAGTGGTGGAAGCCAATTGTGCACTTCGCAGCACATGTGCTCTCTGGCTCCATCCTCTTCATCATTATCGGGGCGCCAGCCGTGGGCCTGTCCCTCCTGGTATCGTTCCTTAAGGCTTATGTTTCAGCCTTCACCATCAACGTTCTGGAATTTCTGGAACACTTCATCCTCATCTGCGATGTTTTTCTATTCATCGTGTACCTCGTAACAGTCACATACAAGGACATAAAGGAGTGGTTTAAATGACATGTGAGGTCGTGCAGGTATTCTCAAAGGCTGCATCAGAGGCGCCGCGCCTCTTTTTTGCACCACTTTCAGGAGCATTCCAAGCAGTCCGCTCTGAATTCAGACGAATCAATACTACCAGCCCGGTAGAAGCCGGCATCATCGAGAATGATCGCCAAGGTCAACTATAGAGCCTGCATCAAACCCCGTTCATCTTGGATGAACGGGGTTTTTCTATTGAAGGTGCGCATCAGGTCTCGGCTTGCGGCCACGATGAAAGAGGTATATCGTTATTGCAAACCCAGCAATTTGAGGAGGCAATATGAAAGCAGTTTTGCAGGAATTCGTCAAAGCTTGCGCTGAGGCACCAAGGATCTTCTTCGCCCCCCTGGTCGGTGCTGTCCGGTCGGTCAAGCAGGAACTGGATCGGCATGACGCTGGGCGCTAAGCCACCGTACGTCAAGACAATAAAAAAGGCCACTTGAAGGGGCCTTTTCTTTAGTGGTATCGCTAAATGTAGCAACACCGACGCATGGTTGTGGCGGAATCATTGAGACTGCGGCAAGGGAGGTCGACCCAGCAATTCGCCTAGTTCGACCGTTTGACCACTGCCATAGCTTTCGCAAATGACGCCTGAAACAGATACGTCAAAGAAATGAATGCGACCACCGGGCCGTTTGTCTACCACACTGATCGAGCAGCCTGCATAGCGAGTGATGTGTCGCTGCAGCTCGGCGATATCTGCGCACTCCATGTCATTGCCAAAGTTTCGGATACGGAACATGTAGGTTCATCCTAGCGGACGGTAGGCTGAGTTACGAGACTAGCGGCGAAAGATCTGCTTGAGCCAGATGTCATAATCGGCCGGCTCGACGAGCGAGTCGATTTTCAGGCCACCAGCTGGCCCGCGAGACACCGCAACCTCGAGGTCTCCAATTTTCGCTTGGCCGCTAAACAGGTCGAAGGTGCTCGTCCTGCGCTGTTGCGCCTGCCCATTCACCAGCACTGAGACATCCAGGCTGAATGACGCTGCGTCAATTTCGCGTACTGTAACGGCAATCGAGACTCGCCGCGGATTGGCTGCAGCTGCCTCGCCCATGGTGGCGGTCACGGGAACCTCCTGATAAACCGTTGGCATGGCCACTGAGACTAGCCGATCGTTCAGGCGCGTAGAGCAGATCATGCCAGTGTCATCGACCATCACGGTAAAGCCGCCGACGGCGACGAGATCGAAGCGTCGGCCATTCTTGTCACGGAATGTGCCAAAGGATTCGTACTTTCCGGCAGGCACGAGAGCGACGTCCGGAGTGAGAGGCGACCCATCCAGAATTTCGATCTGTTTCGGCGTAGTGTAGTACTTGACTCCATCTACGAGAGAGACGTAGTAGACAAGATCACCTGCGCCGATTGCGTTACCCACGCTCGACTTTCGGTCTTTGGTAACGAAAGTCCTGCCAATCGCCACCTGACCAAGTTCATGCAAAGAACTCACGCGGCTGACCTCGCATGGCAACTGGGGAACATTCCCCGGCGTCGGTGGAATGCCGGCCATTGCGGCCGTGGAAAACAGCATAGGCAGCAATGCTGAGGCTTTTAGAATATTGTGGAACATTGTATTTCTCCCTGTAGAAAAGTAACCTTTTGTGCGGTCTATTCGTATTGGTGTAGGTCGCATCTTTGCAATGATGGGCCTAGCGGATCGGTTGGTATGTCTTATGGCACTTGAGGCATTGGAGCGAGAGGCCCGGTTTTCCCCATACATTGGTAATGCATACCGGGCATTGATATTTGGTACGGTTGCTGGAGTCGGTCGATCTCGCTTTCCCCAAATCGCTGTCTTGGGAAACGACATCGAGGCCTTGTAAAGCAGGAATAGGGGAGAGCGGCCGATTCGGGGCCGACGCCGATTCCGAGGCATGTGGCATCGACAGATGAGGCTCATGCGGGACCGACGGCGGCGCCTTGATGTCTTCCACGCTGGCCGGTATGCCAGCACCCTGGGTAGCAACAAGATACGTGTAATCCTTGACGATCGGTTGCGGATACCTGTCGAACCAGACGATCCCGAATGAACCTGATAGCAGTTCTTTGCAAGCTTGATAGAAGCGGCCGTCCGGATCGATGTAGTGGGACATTGTCTCACCCACCGTTTTGCCGCCAGGTGCTCCGGTATCGCTAGGAATTAGACCCACCTCTTGCATCTTAGCTGCCCAACGTCTGTCGTGATATCCACGTCGAGAAGGCTCGCCCGAACGAAAACGCCATTGGTGGCATTGCTCATGCACTAGGGTCGAAAGCACATCCTCCACCGGGCGGGTCGCGAAATACTCTGGATTCAATGCGATCTCATCGGTCCGGACTCCTGAGCGGTTCACAAACCGTTCAGGAGTCCACGAACCAAAGGAGGTTTTCCGGCGTTGAAGCGTTATCAGACAGCCAGGGAGTACCCCGCCGAATAGCGCTTCATTGAAGAAGGCGTAGGCGGCGTCCAGTTCCTCATAACTTTCAGCGGTCGGACTGTTTCGATCTCGCATAGTGCAGATGGATTGGATTGTGCAAACCAAACCCCGATTATACCGGAATTGTTATTGCGCTACATAACAGATACGGATAACATAGGCGTATCGAACATGTCGTTACGGAGATTTGTATGAAAAAATTCTTTGCCGGACTCATCACTGCCACTGTTGCATTTGCCGCCCAGGCCACCGACCCCGAAACCTTGGCAGTCATGGCGAAGCTCAAAGAGAAGTACCCATCGACTACTTTTAACTCCGTGGAGCGGGCTCCGATTGCCGGCATCTTCGAAGTCTCGATGGGCAAGAACATTGCATACACGGACAGGGATTTGCGCTATTTCCTGTTTGGGAGCATGTACGACATGGTTTCTCAACAGGATTTGACAGCTTCGAAGCGTCAGGCATTGAGTCGAATTGACTGGAACGATCTGCCGTTGAAGGATGCACTGGTCACAGTAAAAGGTAACGGCAGCCGCAAGGTTGCTGTTTTCTCCGATCCGGATTGCCCGTACTGCCGCAAACTTGAAAACGAGTTGGCAAAGCTGACCAACGTGACTATCTATACATTCATGTATCCGATCGACTCGCTGCATCCTCAGGCGCGAAGGAAAGCTGAATCCATCTGGTGTGCAAAAGATGCCCAAAACCTCTGGATCAAGCACCTGACAGAGAATGCACCGATCCCGAATGCCAACTGTGACAATCCGGTGGGTCGCAACGTCACACTGGCCGGCAAGCTTGGCATCAATGGCACCCCCTATCTGATCGCGCAGGACGGACGATCCCTCCCCGGCATGGCGCCGGCAGACCGCCTTGATGGCTTCATTAACGGCGGTAAGTAAATGACGGCGTTGCGCGCATTCGCCCTGGCGGCAATCCTTTCGGTCGGGTTTTCCAGCAGTGCATGTGCGCAGCAGCTGGGTTCTTATGGAAATGTGTGGGACATTGCGGAGCCCGATGCGATCGATGCCATCAAGGGACACCTCTCCCAGATGGAAAAGGAGGGGAAACTCAAGAAGTTTTGGGAGGACTATCGGAACCGGGCGCTGAACGGAATCGAAAACCCTCCCCCCGTCGAGGGAATCACGACCGCCACGGAGGCTAAAACGTGGATTTTCGACCCCTCAATCGTCTATAACGAATCGGTTCGGGACCACCTCGGCAATGTCTTGGTGCCAGCCGGGACACGAGTCAATCCTCTCGACTATATCAATCTCTCCAAGGCGCTCATCTTTATCGACGCGCGGGACCAATCTCAGGTTGAGTTTGCAAAAAAACAAGTGAAGGCGCGCCCAAGGGACAAGGTCATCCTGGTGGGTGGCTCTTTCCTGAAGTTGTCCCGTGAGTGGAAGGTGCCCGTCTACTTTGATCAACAGGGCGCACTGACCAAACGGTTCAATATCCAACGAGTACCCGCCATCGTGAGCCAGAAAGGTAAGCAGTTGCAGATTCAGGAGTTCGCATTATGAACAAGATCTTTGCGCGAATATTCCTCTTTTTCGGCCTGCTCACTACAAGCCTTAGCTATGCTGGCGACCAGTGCACCGGCAAATTTCCGAACCTCATTTCAGACGTTTGCTGGTCTTGCGCCTTCCCGATTAAGATGTTCGGCAGCATGTCCCTTTTCAGCAACGGTGCCGAAGATTTCCCGTCTGGCCCGAAGAAACCGTTATGCTGGTGCGGCAATCAGTTGAAGGTAGGGGTTCCCATCTCCTTTTGGGAGTTCGACCTCATGACGGATGTCACCGCGACGCCAGGATGCTTCCCGCTACTGGGTGGCGTGCGCGTCAACGTCGGCGCCAATCGCGACGCCTACGGCATGACGACGGACATCAGCATCGGCGATCTGAAGCGTCAGACGAAGGAGTCCTTCCGGCAGGTCAACCTGTATATCAATCCTGCGATGTATGTCATAGGCGCGATTCTGGACGACACATGCCTTGATAATCGCGGCATCGACATTCCGTGGGTATCGTTCGCTGATCCAACCCACAACGATGACGAACTGGCGGGTCTGTTGACCCCATATGCTTTCCCGTTCGGAAGCCTGCTTGCCATTGGCGCTATTTCCGCCGACGCGGTTTCGGCCTCGCTCGGCTTTCCAAGGCAGGAAATCTTCTGGGGTGCCGGGTCTTACGGCAGCATGTATCCCCTTACCGGCAACAACACCGCGCACCAGAGTAATGAGCAGAGCGCCCGCCTCCAGACAACACGCGTGCTGGCGAAAACACATGCGATTGGTATGCAAAAGGCCGCCTTCGGCGACGATGGTATGTGCAGCTACTATCCCCAGATCATCATGGACAAGCGGCAGTACAAGTTCCAGCGCCTGCATCCGAAACCTCAAACACAGAAGATCAAAAATCGCTGCTGCGACCCGATCGGTCGATCGACGATTCTCGTAGAAAGCAACACCGAACTCCCTATCAACGGCTGGAGAGACTTTAGTTATGCGATATTCCGTAAGCGCGATTGCTGCAGCGGCGTTAGTAGTTGGTAGTGCGGCGTTGCCGATCTGCGCTTGGGCTCAGGTCGGCATGCCAACGGACGCACAGATCAAGGATCAGATGCTGCGCGAGCAGAGAGCGGCACTGGAGGCCATCCAAAGGGGCGGCGCCACAGTCGCAGCGCCTGGCGCATTCAAGACCGATATTCCAGTCGCTCCCACGCCGACAGGAGCAAAAACAGACAACCTTGACGAAGTTGT
The DNA here is from genome assembly GCF_035916955.1 of Noviherbaspirillum album. Taxonomy (NCBI): domain Bacteria; kingdom Pseudomonadati; phylum Pseudomonadota; class Betaproteobacteria; order Burkholderiales; family Oxalobacteraceae; genus Noviherbaspirillum; species Noviherbaspirillum album. The sequence continues at coordinate 126,502 of NZ_JAWIIV010000011.1, forward strand.
TCAGCGGTATCAATCTGGCCAAGAAAAGAAGCCGATGATGCGTCCAGGCGAGCACGACCTTCTTGTGTTCGTTTCCTTCTCCATGCCCAAAGAAGTCCTGACGGAGCTTTCCCGCCAAGCTAAGGAAGCTGGCGCAGTCGTTGTGATCCGCGGATTCAAGGACAAGACGCTTTCCGCCACCAAACTGGCAGCACAGGAGGTCAACAAGGCCGGGACCGAATGGGACATCCATCCTGAATTGTACAAAGCATTCAAGGTAACAAAGGTGCCGAGTTTCGTCGTTGCAGATGCTTCCGCAGCCTCAGTACTTGAGGATGGTTGCTCTCCCGAGACGTCATATGCGTCCGTGTCGGGGAACATTTCAATCGAACTGGCATTGGACACCATCAGGCGGCGGGCAAATCCCGCGATTGCGCAACTTGCTGAAGCGCGCTTGAAGACCATTCGTAGCGCCGCCAAGCCAGGCATGTTGCGTTGATCTCGATATTGAACAGGGAGAAGAGCATGTTTAAAAACGCGCAGGTCTACCGGCTGCCGTCAAACTACGACATTGACGCCCAGCGCCTGGAAGCTTGCCTTGCCAAGCATCGATTTACCTCATGTAACAGCGCCGAGACGCATACACAAGGCTGGAGCTCGCCACTTACCGGTGGGCCCCTTGTTCATAGCGCGCAGCGCCAGCTCCTGATTACCTACGCGACCGAGAAGAAGGTGATTCCACCCTCCTATGTCGACAAGCAGTGCAAAGCGAAGGCGGCGGAGTACGAGCAGCAACATGGCTTCAAACCGGGTCGTAAAGCGCGGAAGGAAATCAAGGAAGCCGTGATCGACGAATTACTGCCCAAGGCCTTCACCGTCGACCAGCGGACCTCGGTATGGATCGATCCGATCAATGGGTGGCTTGTCATTGATTCTGTCAGCGACGCCAAGGCCGGCGACGTCATCAAGCTGTTGCACAAATGCATAGACAAATTCCCAGTTCAGCGATTCAAGACTAACCGAAGCCCGATTTCGTCTATGACTGACTGGTTGGCCGCCGATGAGGCACCAAGTGGCTTCACCGTCGACGACAATGCGGAACTCCGTGCATTGAACGATGGAAAGGCTACGGTTAAGTACGTGCGCCATAGCCTTAGCAATGAAGACGTGAGGAACCATATAGCGTCTGGAAAGCAGTGCACCAGTTTGGCGCTGACGTGGAATGACCGGCTTTCCTTCGTTCTCGCAGATGGAATGGTGCTGAAGAAGGTAATGCCGACAGATCTGCTGAAACAAAATGCTTCAGAGCCCTGTGCCGACGCAATCGAGCAGTTTGATGCGGACCTGGTGCTTATGAGCGGAGAGTTACATAGGATGCTAACCGACCTTGCCACGGCCATGGCTGGGGAAGACGTGACCCAGGGAGATTGGGTTCAGGAGTCAGCCAAGGCTCAGGTAGTAGAACATCAAAGAGCTTCCGAGGGATCCGTCGGAGACGACGTCACGCTATATGCAGCTGCGGTCGAACTTGTGAAGGCATCGAATCAAATATCACCATCGATGCTGCAACGGCACCTTCGGATCGGCTACAACCGCGCGGCACGCATTATCGAAACATTGGAGAAACGCGGCATTGTCACGGCACCGGACGCAGGTGGTAAGCGCTACCTACAGAATCAATTGGTACTTGCAGACTAAAAATAAAAAGCTAACACGAGAATGACAACAGAAAGAAGTACGAACGTTGAAGCATTACTCAACACGGTCATGACTAACCTACGCCTACCGAATGACGCGGCGCTCGCGCGTGCCTTGGACGTCGGCCCATCAATGATCAGCAAACTTAGGCATGGGAGATCAAACGTAACGGCCGACCTCCTGCTGCGGATTCACGAGGAAACGAACTTGCCGATCAGGACCCTAAAGTCAATGCTGGCTGACGGGGGCATTCCAGATGCAGGAAAAGCGCTAAATATGGAGATTGGAAGCCTGCAAGTCGGCGCCACTTATCGCATCGCTACCAAAGACTGGTTGAGCCCACTGAATGAGCCTATACCTGGTTCCACAAAGGAGCGCCAATTCGTCGGGTATGTCAATGAAGGCAGCACGAGGTTTCTGAAGCTGGCCCGTGGTGACGGAAGCGACCATCTCCTGGACGTCGACCAGATCGCGTCGGTTTCGGCCTTGCCGGAACAGACACAGACCTAATTATAACCAGCCACCTTCCACAAGCTTCTACATCAACTCACCCCCAGTAAAGAATATCAATCAGATGAAACGCCTACGGCACAAACAAGACGGCTTCGGTGCCACTGCCGCACTATTTATGATCGGCTGCGTTGTCGCCATCGGTAGCGCATTGGTTTATGCGAATAGGGACACGGGCCCTAACGCCTCCAGTCAGACCGCGAAAGGATATGCTTCGGTGATTATGAAGCAGGGAACGGATCTTCGTGCCGCTTATAAGCGGTACGCTGCAAGCGGCGGCGATACCAATCAGATTACGTTCACGGCAGACGCAAACACAGGCCTCTATGACCCTGCGAGGGGGTTACTCAGTCAGCCACTGGCACCGGCGCCGGCAATAGCCACTACTTCGCCAGAGCTGTGGAAGCTCAATCGGGGCTTATCGATCCCGGGATTGGCGAATCTTGCACCGCCTACAGCCCTACTTGTGAATCTGACGCTGACGACCTGCTTGGCAATCAATCATGCACTCTACGGTTCGGCGTACGCAACAGAGGCCTCCTTGCCGATAACGGGAAATCCTATGTCTTGGATGACTGCGCTTGTCGGAGGGGGAACTACCCAAGCGCTCACGAACCCGATATCAGGGTGGGATTCGGGGTGCCATCGGTCCGCGGACGGTAAGTATTTTTATTACACTGCGCTCGCAGAATAAGCGAGCCTTGTATTCGTGGCTCATTCATGACTTTGGTCGACTTTAGGTCTAAATGGATATAGGGGCTCAACTACCCTGAGAGATGTTAGCGCCAGCAAACAAAAGCCCACCGGTCGATGACCAGGTGGGCTTTGTATTTAGTAGGCATAGCGGCCAGAGGCGATCAGGCGTTCTTTCATAGTATTCCAGTCTTGAGCCGGATATCGGGCGACCCAGTAGTCTACTTGACAGCCATTTCGCATATGGCGAAAGGTAACAAGGTACTCAGTCTTACGGTTGGCCGGTGACGCCTGATACTCGTACAAATTAAAGCCGTGCACATCCCGGTTCGACACCGTTATCATCTGGACGTTGAAGATCCAGTTGTAGAATGCCGACAGCAATGCAGCAGTCCAATCTGAAACCAGTTTGAATCGTGCTTTTGCAGCATTACGAATAGTGCAGTTCATGAGCATCTCCTGAAAGGTTGCCAAGACATTGCGTTGCTTGGTACGAGGAGATGAACAACATGGGATGCGAAGTTTCGCAGGCCAAGCGTCAAGGCACTTGGCCGAATTGCTTGCCTACTTCCTGAATAGGAGACGGACAAGTCTATACACGCCGTACATTACCAAGCCATTCACAATAATCGCAATGGCGGCGCCAATGAGTACGCCTCCGTCCGTAGCCAATCCAGATGCCGCGACGGCACCAGTCAGCGCAAATACGAATACTGCTGCCATGAACAATTTGCCAACTACGGTAAGTTGGCCGCCTGTCTCATACATCACTTCACCGCACTGGGTGCATATGTATTGGGTCTTCATGTGCCGCAGTTGACCTAAGCGCGGTCGATAGAGCCACAGGCGCGGGGGGCAGTTTCGTTTGCACGAGTTGCATTCAACGGTACTCATTAATTTTTCCATGTGAGAAGTTGGTCAGAGGCCAATGCCATCATGACGTCGGGCTTTCGCCGAGCGCCATGCCACAGAAATTGGGCGCCGGAAGTTACGCGCAAGTCGTAACGCGAGGGAGAAATCCTGATATTGCCCTATCAAGAAACGGATTATTCTCATAAATTCCGTGGTTTAGCCGCAATAGTCAGAATGGAATTGCATCATCATGCAGCGCCGATCGCTCTTGGTCGGTGCTGTCATGTCCTAAAGCCCTGGCATCTGACTGACCGCGCGCCGTCTCGCCTCCGTTTTGATTGCGGCTGCCGAGCATTTGCATCGTGTCAGCGATGATTTCTGTGGTGTATCGCTCGACACCGTCCTTGTCGGTCCACTTACGGGTCTGAAGTCGACCTTCGACGTAGACTTGGGAACCCTTCTTGAGGTATTCCTTCGCGATTTCTGCAAGCTTGCGATAAAAGGTGACGCGATGCCATTCCGTTAATTCTTTACGTTCGCCTGAACCTTTGTCCTTCCACGTTTCTGTAGTTGCGACTGCCACATTGGTGACTGAATCGCCGTTTGGCATGTATCGTGTTTCTGGATCCCGGCCTAAATGCCCAACCAGAATAACCTTGTTGACCGAAGCCATGACGTTTCCTTTCGATATATGAATCAGATTTGTATTTCGTCCAGACCTATCTTATGGTCTGCAACCAACTCAGCAGGCCGTGCCCGTTGCAATCTTTCGATCTCAGCCACGATGAAGGCGCCGGCAATGACGAGCTGCCTGAGTCTCGTCGGCCCTTCCAAAAGTCCGTAGTTCCAGTCGCTTGGCCAGTATGAGGAACCGGTAGCGTCCAACGCTTGCGTCAAATGGACACTTCCTACCGCATAACAAGCGCCAAGCTGCGCGAGAAGCCCTGTAGTCAGCGAGTCGTCATGCTCCTCTGAAAAGCCATTGGCAGCTTGTCGCTGCCGTTCGTCCCTAATCATTTCCAGTGCATCGCGCCCGTCGGTTCTTTTTACTCCGATGACACGGTTGCGCTCGTCCAAATCGAGCATATTGCATCCCTATGAAGCGACATTAAAAGCGAGGTTCGAAGAAGCCCGCTCAACTCAACGTTCATTCTGCCCGGTATTGCCATCATATTCAACATGACATTACAATCCAGCAGTATCGAATCGAGCGTAGCGACATCAGTTTCTTGTTTCGGAGAGAGAAGTACTGTTTATCATTTCGTGCCATTCATCTCCTGCCACTGGGTTTTCGAGAATATGCGTGTAAAGGAGTGACCAATGAGTAACCATTCAAGTCCCAATGAACAAAATGCGGAACACCGTGTAGATTTTGCTGCTGCTAGAAAGGCTGCACCACTCACATGGTTTTTCGAAAGGACATTGGGCGCCAAACCGAAGCTCATGTCCGGCACTATCCGCTATCACATCTGTCCCGATCCTAAATGCGGTGAAGCATCAAAACATTCGGTGAAGGTATCAGTGCAAGATGAGAAATGGATGTGTTTTGCTTGTCGCAAGCACGGTGATGTCATCGAGGCTGCTGCGCTGTTCTGGGGAGTCTCGATACGCAGAGCTGGTATGCAATTACTAGGGACGGATGTCAGCCAGATCGCCAGCTATGTACCTCCTAAAGCGCAACCGAAGGTAAATCGCGACGACGAAGTCCTTGCCTTTGTTATCCAGCGCCTAGTGTCCAACGCGCGGCCGTTAGATATGGCTGTCGTTGAATACCTCTCGGGACGAAGGATTCCGGAAGTGGTCACCAGGGAGGCTTTTAAAAGAGGACTGCTCATATCTCTTCCATCTGAGCCTAATCGAGCTAAAGACTATCTCTTCGATACCGTGGGGCGGGATGCCTTGGTAGAAGGTGGTTTCATGAAAAAGGATGGTAAAGCACCTGCAATCATGTTTCGGCCGCTTGTTTTTATCGGACATGGCATGAAGTCAGCCGAATTCCGTCTGGCCCGCCCAAAGGAACCAAACGAGATTAAATCGTTGCGTTATGGATCGGCGGTGCCGTGGGCATGGCAAGGACCAGACACGGATCGGATCATGATTACCGAAGGGTGTATCGACCTTCTGTCCGCTGTGGCGTTAGGTACAAAACGTAGCATCATTGCACTTCCTGGATGTGAAAACTGGCAGCCAGATTGGTTCCTGAAGCTCAAAGGCCGAAACGTGCTCTTGGCACTTGACAACGACGGGCCGGGAAAGGCGGCCAGAGAACGGCTTGTGCCTATTCTCAAGGAAATCGGCGCGCAAGTCGGTATTTACGAGTTACCGCCCGATGCCGAAGATCTCAATGAACAACTGATGCTCTCCAACTAACCTCATAGCCCGGCTGACCATTCAGTCGGGCTTTTTTCTTTTCGATCTCATCAGATTCCTTATTGGCAGATGTTCCTCATCCCTGATCACCAGGCTGAATTTTTGACTGGCCTTATACCAATCAGGACAAACAATGAGGAAACATGGATATTAATTTTATAGCAACAGTCTTTCAAGGAAGTCTTTTTTGGGCAATCTGTTTCTGCATCAGAGCTGACCCAGCCCTCCCTGCCAGAGAGCCTTCCGGTAGCAGTCATGACTCTCGCAGAACATGCGGGGATTTTTACTTCGGTCGTAGAAGGATCGATTTCTCCCCAAGCGGTGCAATCTGCATTTGAGCGGCTTGTAAGAGACCGGATACACGTCGTCGCTGAACTGCAAAAGCTGACGGTCAAGGAACTCGAGGCAGTCGCACGCCCGCATTACCGAGGCGAAAAGAAGGCACGCCTTGTCGACATGGCCTATGACGTCAAGCTAAACGACTATGGCTTTCTTACCGTGGAAAACGGCGTACTTTCCATATCGGGCTTTACTCACGAGGATCGTGTAGCCGGCATCCGGGTACGGTTGGCGCAGCTGCAGGAAAGCCACCTCGCGCGCTATCGTGAAAATGCCATTGCAAGCCGCGAAAAGCGTGCGCAGCAGGTGGCGTACTACAAAAAGGCACTCGAAAACCCGGAAACGGTAGACGAGTTCAAGGTGTTCATCAAGTTCAATGGGGAGGAGAAGTTATCAACGGAGCAGCGCGCCCGCTACGATGCTTTAGTCACTGGTCATTTGCGTGCGAAACGGGAATCGGAGGGAACTGCCAACGCGGTCATACAAGGCGTCTCCAGCCAGGCGGATATGGCACTGGTCCAGACCAAGCATACTCGCGAGCATTACGATCTGTTCGTGGTCCAGTTGAATCGCCGGGTCGACGCATCGCAGTTCAAGGAGTTGTCAACCGCAGCCAAAAGGCTCAATGGATGGTATTCGTCGTACGGCCGCGGCGGGGCGATCCCCGGATTCCAGTTCAAGTCGAAGGATGCTGCAGAGCAGTTTATGACCGTCGGCCGTGGGGAATCCGTGGACACCAGCGAATCGGTCGCAGAGCGTAAGCAACTTGCCAAGGAGACCGCCGGCGGACGCCTGCTTGTGATGGCAGACCGAATCGAAGCGGTGGCTTCGGCTAGGCTGAGTGCGACCCGCAAGACGAACACTGCTCGACGCGCGCGTATGGCGTCATCAGCAGAGGCCTCGGCTCGTGCTGATATTGCATTGGCAAAGACGATGCGGAATATTGCACAGGCAATCTCGGATGGAAGCGCAACACACTTGGACGGCCTCAGGGAGCGCGGGCAGGTCGAGGAACTGATATCGATGCTGCGGTCTGCCAAAGCGGCAGAGCTATCAGCTGCCGCATTAGCCTACAGTGAATGGGAGAACCGCAAGGATGAACCTGCCACTGAAGCAACCGTCGCATTCGTCACATACCCAAGGTATTTGGCGCATGCAGATCTGCTCCGAAATGTCATCCGTAATCTTGATGGCATCCAGGGAACGATTCGGCTTACTGAGCGATTGCGCGTTCTTTCCAACGAGGCGGCACGTAAGGACCGAGCAATCGAGGTCCAAGACGAGTTGGTCGACGCTCTTTTCGCAAAACTGGATCAGCGTGCTGAGACTCTTATGCCGCACACATGGGTATCGTCGCGGGACACGCGAAAGCGGCTTGCACGCATGGGGATTGAATCCGGCGAGCAGCTCCGTATGGCGATTAGGGAGTTTCTCCGTTATCGAGAAAACAAAGAGGGCGCAAACCGCGCAGTCGAACTGGAACGGGCTCTGATCGGGCAGAGGATCGGGATTGATTTTTTTCCGACGCCAAAGCTCCTCGCTGAAAGGATGGTCGGATTGGCGGGGGTTACGCAAGGAGTTCGCATCCTGGAGCCGTCGGCCGGAAACGGAAATATTGCGGAAGCTGTTCGAAAGGCGGGCGTGGAACCTGATGTGGCGGAAATTTCCAGTCAGCTGCGGGAAATCTTGTTAGCCAAGGGGTTCAATGTCGTGGGATGGGATTTTATGGATGTCACTGATCGGTACGACGTCATTATCCAAAATCCGCCATTCTCCAATGATATTCAGCATGTCAGGCACGCATATTCGTTGCTACAGGATGGCGGAAAGCTTGTCTCGATCGTTGGGGAGGGTGCCTTCATCCGTCAGGGTAAGGCGGAAACGGAGTTCCGGAGTTGGCTTAACGAGATCGCAGTAGAAATCGAGGAGCTTCCTCAAGGCACGTTCCATGACTCGTCATTGATGGTCACAACCGGCGCTAATGCTCGCCTCATCACAGTCACCAAGTAACGTCACGCCCCAGTATCGGTCATTCCGAACTGGGGCTTTTTCATACCTGATATGATCGAAGTATAAAAGTCCTGACTTCGACACCGGCGCGGCCTCTAGTGACGCGACATTTCAAACTGTATGCGTTGCAAAATGGCGTTGCGGTTTCGGCTGTGTTCTAAAAGCTAGCGATCAGCAATCTAAATGGGCGTGTTTTCGCTAAACGCCGGTGCCCTGTCTATACTCGACATCGGTATACTACTGCAGCCATCGGTAGTGCCTTTTGCACACAGCTCGATGTCTCAATTTTGAACCTAGTACCTAGCAAGAGGACGTATGGAACAATTGGAAGTAGAGAAGCAGCCCTGGGCACGCAGCTGCAATCGCAGTATTGATCCCGTGACTATCATTGACCTGCTAGGATACGTAGCATTCTGCGCGAAGAAGAGCGAGGTCTTAGAAGCAGCTGGCTTTGCTGACCAAAATTGCGAATTCGAGTTGCTCTATGACTTCGTATTAGATGCACTTGGGGCTCCCCCGCATAACAAGGCAGTCAGCAGGGGTGATAAAACCCTTTACTTCACAAGGCATCCATTCTACGAAATTTTCTTTAGCGATTACCTTTTACAAGAGCCTCACCAAAATATGTCGCTTGAGTATGTCGTTTCGCTAATCAAAGACAGACTCGAGGAAGACGACGTGTCTTTGTACACCAATGAGGCTGAAGGTCACCGTCTGTGGGGATAAGAAGCTCAATGACATGGAAGGTTACCAACTAAATGCAAGGCCTAAGGCGCAAAGTAATTTACATAGCCACTTTCGAAGCGATCGCAATCACCGTGTGCAGCTTCGCTTTTGCGGGAATAGCCGATAAGAGTCTTGGACATTCCAGTATGCTGGCTGTGATGACCTCGATCGTCGCGGTCGTATGGAATTTTACGTTCACATCGGCATTTGAGGCTTGGGAGCGGCGCCAGGCCGTACGGGGGCGGAGTATCAAGAGGAGGGTAGCCCATGCCTGCTGCTTCGAGTTGGGGCTGATCGTCCTGATCGTGCCAATGATGGCTTGGTGGCTTGATATGAGCCTGCTCCACGCACTAGTGATGGATATTGGCTTGGTTGCGTTCTTCCTGACCTATACGTTCATCTTCAATTACTGCTTTGACAGAATTTTCGGACTCCCGTCATCCGCGCAGCCCTCCACCTGAGCGGTAGGGGAGTAGCCGGTTACCGTCAGAATCCGTTCCGAACCAATGCTGCCGACGCTACAACGGTCTGTGGTACCGCACCCGTCGGCGAATGTTTGAAGCGATCTCCATCAGACCTGAAGGAGCCTCGCTTCATTCAATCCCTTGCCTTCTTCGAATCAATTGATGCGTGGCTTGTAACCTGTTGGTAGAACAGTAGATTCTTCAACATAATCCTCCCTTGAGCCATTTCCAGTAAGCTCGGCCATGACAATGCCCAAGTTATCCAACCACCAGGTATTGCATGAATACAGCACCTGTGGTGGATTCACTGATTGCACTTTGAACCGCACCTTCTCGATCTCAGGCACATTGCAAGGGCGTTCATTCGCTGGCATATCGAATGCGCCACCCCAAGCATATTCCACGACCCCGGGAGCGGCTATAAAGCGGGTCGCTTCGATGCGCCCCTTGTTGGACCCAAAGAAAAACCATATCCATAGTACGATGAATGCAAGCCATAGGATCGGTTCACACACTCTGCCGCCAAAAAGCATTGGTTTATGCATCATTATCCTTTGAATAATTCTTGGTTAGTATTTGTATCGAAGCGGGCTAGTACCAACGCATATCGGCGCCATCGCCTTCGACCGTAACGTGGATGGGAGAGGGCCATACCAGCTGCCCACCCGATGAGGGATGGGTAAGGTTCTGTATGGCAGACTGAATAGCCTTGGCCAGTTCGTCTGCCGAGACGCCGGCCTGTGCGAGATCGTTTTCTGAGATGCGAGCGTGAACTATCATAGGTTTCATAATGGAAATTGTTTGGTTCCGTTATAAAGTGGGGGAGTTAAGTGCTATGGAGGCAGGACAGCCTATTGCACCTGGGCTTCGTCAGGTTCGGCATCCGCCGGCTTAGCTGTTGACTTCAGATTGGCAATTGCATTCGCAATAGCTTTCTCGTCAGGCTTTTGCTTCGATTGAAATCGAATAGTGCGGACGCCAGCACTCAATAGGTAACCGTCGCGTTGACGGTCCTTCTTAGTGTTGTGGGTTCTATCATCGAGTTCGACGACCGCGACAATCTTCAGGTCGCGGGTAAAGATGCCGAAGTCAATCCGTTTCTGAGAGATGCGCAAAAAGTCACTCATTCTTGTCTTTTTGCTCCAGGCATCCGACTCAATGAGTGCTGGCATCCCGATCTGCGGGAAAATGTAATGATCTGGCAAAGCACGGCAGAGGCGGCCGAAGAATTCGTGTTCGTTTTCGGTAAGAAGCGGGACTTTCCTATATCGTGGCTTACCTGAAGTATTCGTTGCGAAAATAACATAGAGCAATATGATGCCGGCAATCGCACCCAGTATGAAGACAGTCTTTGACATAGTAAATAGATGAAATGCGCCATGAGGGATGGCGCTGGGGTGAAATCAGAACATCTTGCTCCATGACAGATGGGTCATGTTCCTACGATATGCCGGGTTCGATAGATCCAGGTCGCGCATGATGGGATTGCGGCCGGTGAGCCACCAATAGTCGCCCTGCTGCGACATGATGTACCTTGACGACAGTACCTCCAGTGCTTTGTGATATTTGCCGAAAACCGGGCAATCAGACTTTGCAAACTGAGCTCTACCGCCTGATGCTTCCTCAATCAATGCCTGCGTCTTGATACCTGGTTGCAGCCACGCCGTGCGGGCAAGATCGTAGCCTTCTTCATCCGCGACAATGTAGATCTCGCCTTCCAAAATTTCAGGTACACGTGCAACCATAAAGGGAAATTCAACGGGACATACTTTCCACAGACGCCAGAACTGGAACTGAATCCGAAGGCGAACTACATCGGCACGGACAGAGAGAGTCCGGCAAGCCTCCTCGAAGTTGAACGCGTCAGTGTTCCGGCCGAAAATCCATTTCGCGGCTTCGATGAACTGGGTAGGCTTAACCTTCGGATTGAAAAGCTCGTCCACGTTTGCCTTGATGATCATGAATGCGAGACGTTCAGAGCCATCTTCGAAATCCTCCGCGGTCAGGTTGCGAACGTACTCTTCCTTCTTGCTGCTGCGGCGCCGACCGAGTTTTTCTACACTTTGCAATGCGGCCAGTGCGGCAGCTTCGTCCCCTTTGGGAAGCGAGGACATGTCGAGATCGGAATCGAGCGCGTCTAGCGGTTCATCTTGCCCGTCCGAGTCAAGCTCTAGGGCCATGATGCTTTCCCAGATTCCGTCCTGTGCTGATGTTTCCAGCCATGCCCGGACTGCCGCCGTCGTTTGCTGCGCCTCTTCGCCGATTGCTTCAGGCGCTTCATTGATGCTTTCCGCGGGATCGCCAGATTTTGTAGTAGTCATATCGGTCCTTTTATTTGTCGTCGCCGTGTTCATTGCTAAGGCTTGGATAGATGGATGCGTGTGATTTAGTCAGGTTGGTAAGTACGTTCGCATGCGCGCCATAGAGCCGCTTTGCGGCCCACAAAATCCATACACCCGAGTTCATCACTGCACTTGATAGGAGTGGCCAGGCCATTTCGCTGAAGATGAAGGCAACGATATTCCTTACCCCTGGTACAAACATCAGGATGGCAAGAACAACACCCCCAATCGTCAGAATTGCTTTTAGGTCTTCCATTGGCTGTAGTCCCTCATTCATCGGCCAGCATGTCGACCGGCTGCTTGGCTCTGCCGCCATTTGAGGATTTGCCCCCAATATACTTGTCACTGTTTTTGAAGTAATCTGCGCCAACGACAGGCAAACGGCGGATCGGCAGCAACTTGAACGGGCCCAGCTTTTCCTTTAGCTTCTTGTCGAGGTCTAGCATGGGCACCCTGACGTTGAAAATCGTATCGCCGCCATACATCACGACACATTCGCCTTTTCCGAGGGACTTAAGTTCATCCGGCGTGACCTTGTACTCCTCCTGCTCCTTTTCGCTTTCATTCAGTCCGGCCGACTCGCCGCTATTGCCCTCCGGGGTCAACCCGATCGTAGGACTACTTGCAGAGGTATTCGCACCAATCGCGAGCGTACGAGAGACGCCAATGGTTTGCCCGATGAGGTCCGCACATTCCTCGGCAGTCCCTTGCGTTCCAAGCTTGAAGAAGATTTTGGTCCAGGTGTTGCCAACTACCATTTCCTTGAAATCCGGAGAAACGACTTCAAGGTTTGCTAGCGTCTGAGCTGCCGGGAACAATGCGATTTGTGCGCTTCTGGCCTGCTCAAATGGGCGTGCCAGTGACGCCACGGCATAGCTTCCGACCTCGTCCATGAACGTGAGATACGGCGGCCAGGGCCGCTCGGCCTCCGGCAAACCCTGTACCCATGAGATCGAGGTTCTAAGGTCCCCGAGGAGCATTTTCCCGAAGTTGGACGCTGCCTCGTTTTTACCCATGGTAGGAAGCGCGGCGTAGATAATCTTGTTGCTGCGGATTGCCTCGAAAAGATTGATGTCCGGCGTATAGGTGTTGAGAACCTCGCCGAATTTCCCAGTACCAAACATGTACATGCGGCCACCGATCCCGCCAAAGGTCTCCTTCAGCCGCTTGATGTCGACCATGTTCTCGTTTCCGCTACCGGGCTTGCCGCCCCCCTTGTATTGCTCAAGGAAGAGGGAGAGATTCTTCGTTGCGGGATGATTCGGCACGGTCCGCTTCAATCGAACTTCAAGGTCTTCGATGGCCTTGTGATTCATCAGAAGAATTGTGAAATCGATAAAATTGAAAGCGAGGTTCGCAGCTTGCAAGGCCGCAACAAGTGTCGATATGCCTTGGTTGGCAGATTGCTTGTAATGATCGGCACCGGGGTTGTTTTCCGTACTTGGAATAAGGGAGAGTACGCGCGCCGCGATTTCGTCCGGGTCTCCGTAGAGGATCGGATTATAAGTGTGGCTTAGCTCCGGCTTGCCGGGGTTCAGAATGAGGAGGTCCTGTTCGCGGCCGCAGAATTTGCAGTATTGATAGATCGTATTGATGTCATCGGCGTTCATTTTTCCATCAATGAACATCAGCCCGCCACCGCGCTGGATCTGCTGGAACATCATCAACTTGCCAAGCACGGTCTTGCCGACCCCGCTCTGGCCAAGAATGATTCCATGTCGCATAAGGTCTTCGTCGGGTAGGTAGACCGGATTACCTGTATCCGTGGCAAAACCCAAAAGCAAGCCATCTGGCGACGTGAGCGCTGCAGCAGACCGGACGTCTAGCTTCGCTTCGATGACATTGGCTTTCTCTACCGGCCTAGCAACCCTGTTGACGATGTAGTTCGTGCTAGCGGCGCATAAGGCGGCTCCCGCCATCGCAATGCTTCCCCCTAGTAGGTTTGGATGTGCACCCACCAGGCCTGCCGCAAAGGTTGTCAGCGCAGCGGCATCCTTTGTACCGCCAAGTTTCGGATCAAGAAATCGTTCTATCTTCACCAGAGCGTCCTCGTTTGTGCTGCGCTCGCTTGCATATATCGCGCATACATAGGTTCAAAATAAAAAAGCCTTCGCACCATGACGGATGCGAAGGCTGGGTTTATATAAAGATGCTTTCGACGGGGTTACCGTCATTTTTCTGGTTCTGTGTAGAGTTGTCGGTGAGGCTCAGGGGAAGGGCAGCGATTAGAGTCGTGCGCTCCATAGGCGATAGTGAGATATCCGAATTGATGAGTGCATGAAGTTGCGGAGAGCCTTTCAGTTCTCCTGACTGAATGCGATTCATATACGACTTGTATCGGTCACTTAGGCTTTGGCCCGCTCCTGAATGCGCCGCGCCGGCCGCCGTTACCGTAACCGTGCCGGTCTGCTGATCGGTAAAGTGGTCATGCAATGCGTCCACGTACTTTTGATCGTCATACAGTCCCATGAAGACATCCGCACCGAACCCCAGCAGTGATAGACACTTTGAGATGGCGTCGGTGAGGCTTTTCTTCGGAGCCTCCTCATCAGTAAAGACTCCGTTCCTTGTCTTTCCGACAAAAGTCGTTTGTCCGAAATGCTGAAGCTTTCCCGTATTACCCCCCCACCGATACCAGAGTTCGATTCTGACGATGTGGATGATTTCAGTCCCGAGCGACGATCCTTGAGAGTCAAACCCAAGAGAAGCGCCGTTCTGAAAGCGTTCCTCGAGCACGGTGTAACCCCAACCGAGACCAATCGGACCGAACTGTTCGGTCGCCTTCCGTACCTGGTACGTAGCATTGATAGCGGTTCCCGAAAACCCTCCAGTTCGGGTGAAAGCCCGGGAGTATTTTGGATCAGTGACCATCACTGCGTTCCACAGACTGAGATGCGCTTCTGTACCCGCCACAGGCGTGGCGTCGGCAGATTGGATCGAAGCGTCGGCGCTGCTTTCTTCCGGTGTAATGCTCATTCTTCCTCCTAAATAGATCAAGTTGGTTGGCTTGATACGGGGGAATGAACCACATCCCGAGATAAAGCGCGGACACCTCCCTTTGCTGTAGCACCGATTCATAGAATCGTTCGCCTCTATAACACGTGAATGTAATCTTATACGCTAAACCATGCAACTTATTTCGATACTGTATTGCGCTCGGTTATCTTTACCTGTTACAGTATCGAAAATGTTGCTGATTGTATTTGTCGCTATGATTCCACATAAAATTTTTCGCGTCTGGCTGTGTTGTGTGCTCTGTGTCGGGCCGGTATCGGCGGCGGATTTCCGGCAGTTGCCGCTCCCTGCAAACGTAGGTGTTGCAGTGGAGCCGTCGCACCGCGCCCACGCCTTAACGGATACGCCGAAGAATTTCCATATGAGGCGTGACGAAGGCGTGTGGATGATGATGGAAGCGGCACGTGAGCCGGCCGTAATGAATCCGGACAGCGCCACAGGTTCGGCTGCCAACGGTGTTCAAGCGGTCGCTGCAGTATCCAGGTCGCCGGTGGAAGTCCGTTTCGAGTTCAACAAAAGTGTACCGACCAGTACCGCGCCGCTCGCAGGTCTGTTTGATCAGGCCGGTAAGACCAACACAAGGGTTCACGTCATTGGACATGCCGATGAAAAGGGCTCAGACGAGTACAACCAAAAGCTGTCGGAGAGGCGTGCTCGATCTGTCGCTGACTGGTTCAAGCAGGCGGGAATTCCGGCAGCAATGATTCACGTTGAAGGCCGGGGAAAACGAGAGCCGGTCGACCCCGCCGATGCAGCTCGAAATCGCAGGGCCACAGTGCAACTGATTACCGCAGAAGGAAAACAATGAACGAGATCGATATACCACGCTACGTGGATTCCCAGGTGCAGCTGTTCTTCTGGGAGTTCGACGAGGCAATCGTCTTCATCAGCTGCCTCGCCGGAGGTATCGTAGCCGGCGGCTGGTTCGCTATCGTGGGAATGTTGGGCGGCATTTTCGCCGTCAAAGTCTTTAAACGGTTCAAGAATGGAGCACTCGAAGGCGTACTGCTTCACCTCTGCTATTGGGCCGGCGTCCTGTCCCTGAACAAAAAATTCGACGACGCCGCCAAAAGGGAGTTTTATCTATGAAGCTCTCTGCCTTTAATAACACATGGCTTTCAACAATCAAAAGCAATGTCTTTCTGTTAACTAGCAACCTTTTGCTTGCAACTGGGGTCGGCGTTCTTATCGTCGATAAGGTCAGCGAGCATGAGCGGATTGTTCTCACGCCTCCTTACATTGACAAACCGATGACCGTGGCCTGGCAGTCCGCCGATGGTGAGTACCTGAAATCATTCGGCTTATATTTTGTCACCCTGACAGCGAACGTGACCCCTAAGAACGTCCGATTTGTCTCGGATCAGCTCTCATCGATCGTTTCCGCTGCGATTTATCCAGCCGTTCAGAAGAAATTGCTCGCATTGGCAAGCGATCCGGCCTTTCTCAATACCGGCGCCAGTGTTCGTTTCGAGCCGTCGCGCGTCCAGTTCGAGCCGGAAACGAGCAAGGTTTTCGTCAGCGGTGAAATGACCACTCAAAGCGCGGCTAGCAAGGCAGAGGTAATGGTCTTGACCTATGAACTCGTCGTGAAGATGCGAGACGGTCGCCCTGTAGTGGAAGCCATTGACAGTTATGACGGCGATACAGCCAGGACCCGAGCCTGGACTCAGATGCACAAGGCTGCACTCGACGCTGCTAAAGAAAAGGAGAAGGATCTGTGAAGCGATCGACAATGAGCACATTGCTCGCACTGGTCTACGCTGTACCGTTTGCCGCCATGGCCCAGCAAGGACCATCTTTGAATGCCCTGGTCTCTTCTGTTCCGCAGCCCGGTCAGTCAGTGCAGCTTACGGCGCCTGCCAGCAAGGTTGCAGTTGTAGCACCGGAAGTGAAAACCAAGGCAGGGCAGACAGCCCCGACAGTGAATCCGGCTTCGCCCACATCGCCTAACGCTACGCCGGCAAGCAATACGCGAGCGCTACCTCCTCGGCTGGACGACCCCGCCCCTAAGCCGGCTGCACGTAAATTTACTGAGGAACATCTGCCCGGGTTAGGGATGATGCCGGGGGATAAACAGGGCCAAAAGGCAGTTTCTGTACGGGTTTCCTCCGACCGTAACGAGATCGTCTATGTCTCGACAGACTTTACGAACCGTATAGCCACGCCATTTGCGGCACCGAAAATGATCGATCAGGGTGACCTAAACGTTGACTATGTGGGCCAATCGGTGTACGTCACTGTCAATTCGACTAAACCGTCTGCGGTGTTTGTCACCGGCAGTAATCCGAACGATCCAGTCGTTTCCCTTACGCTGGTTCCTAAAAACCTGCCGCCGCAAACCATCAACCTGCAGCTCGACACACCTGCACCGAGTTACAGCGGCTCGGACGTACGGGAAGAAGCCCCTACGGGGAATGCTTACACTGATCGAATCAAGTTCTTGATGAGGCAAGTTGCACTCGGCAAAGCTCCAGAGGGCTTCTCGCTCGGTAAGCTGCCGAGGGCTGCTGCTCGTATGGGGGACATCGTGGTGTTCCCTGAGTCTCGTTACTCCGGTCCTACCTACGATATCTATAAATACCGAGTAGAAACGACAACGCCGAACACCATCGAGTTGGACGAAGGGTCCTTTTATACGGAGGGAGTCCGCGCAGTGGCGTTTTACCCGACTGCTGTTATCGGTAAGGCCGAAGCCACGAGTGTACTCGTCATCTCCGACAAGACCGCGGTCGCCGGAGGCCAGTAATGTCCGTCGCTGACCTGAAAAAGAAATGGATGGGCATGAGTCAGCCAATGCGGACGTTGACGTTCGTTGTTGGCCTAATGACAGTCTTGATGACGGTTGGCGCCTTGGTGATGGGTAATGACTCGGGCGCAACCAGCTCGAAACCATCTGAGGCGAATGTTACGAACCTCAGGCTTCCTGTCAAAAGAGATAACACGACCCTTGAGATCGCTGCTGCAAACGATGTAAATGCACAGGAAATCAAAAGCGTTCGTAGGGATCTTGAACTGGAGCGTGAGAACAACAGAAAGCTACTTCTTAAGCTCGAAGAAAAGACAAATGCCGGCTCGACAGACAGTGTCAGCGCTGATCTTGTTAAGGAAGTCATGGCCTTGCGTAGCCGCATCGAGGACATGGAAAAGAAGGGGACAGGGCCACAACCGACATTGAATGAGCCACTGCCAACACCATCAGCGGCTCCTCTAGAGGACGAAAAGCCGGTAGTAAAACTTCGTGTCACCGGCGGAGCGAAGATCGTGGACGAAAAGAAGGTCCAGAAGCAGATAGCGCCGCCCATCGCCTACTTGCCACCAGGCGCCATGTTTGAAGCTGTCCTTTTGAACGGTATGGACGCTCCGACGTCCTCTGTAGCGCAGAAAAACCCTGTGCCAGCACTCATGCGCGTGAAATCCGAGGCGATTCTGCCGAACAATTTTACCCACAACATCAAAGAGTGCTTTGTGCTTGTTTCGGGGTTCGGTGTCCTATCCAGCGAACGTGCGCAACTTCGGACTGAAACCTTCTCATGCATCAAGGAGAACGGACAGGTTATCGAGGGTAAGGTCGACGGTTATGTGGTGGGTGAAGATGGTCGCGTTGCTCCTCGCGGGCGTCTGGTGTCGAAACAGGGCCAAATGATTGCGAAGTCACTGGTAGCCGGTGTGCTGAGCGGTTTTGGACAAGCACTCACCCCGACGACTGTTCCGCAGTTGAACTTGATGCCCGGATCGACCCAACAAACACAAAGTGCCGACCTCGGCTCAGTGGCACAGACGGGCGTTGCTCGTGGTTTTTCTGATGCGTCGAAGGCTGCAAGTCAGTTTTTCCTAGAAATGGCACGCGAGATGACTCCTGTTGTGGAGATTGATGCTGGCCGCAAACTCACCGTTGTCCTGATCAAGGGCATCGAGCTCAAATAATGCAAGGTCCTTTCATGAACGTACGCTCCGCCTTGATTACCGCTGCTACCGCCGTTGTGTGCACTGGCTGCGCCTCTACCTTTAATACGGCCAATGAGTCGTCCTTTAGCTGCCCTGGCATGCCTCAGGGGATTGTCTGCAAGACCCCGGTGGCAGTGTACCAATCAACGCATGAGGCTCCGGCTTTGACAGAGTCTGACATGCCGTTTGGACCTTCCAGCCAAGCTCACGCTTTGCCAGCTCAAGCGCTTAAGGAGCTGGCTGCTGGTCGACAAGAGTACCGTGGCGCGGCGGTTGCGAGTGCAGGAGCGAGTGCGGCAGCTCGACCTGTCCGTGAACCTGCACGAGTGATGCGAATCTGGATCGCGCCATGGGTGGATAAGAACGATGACCTCAATTTCCCCGGTTTCATTTTTACAGAGGTCAAGCCACGAACTTGGGCATTTGGCCGCAAGGAATTCGCCGGCGCCGGGGTTTCTGTTCCATACAAGGCACTAGCGGCTAACACAAGCGCTTCTTCAGAATCTCGCGATGGCGAGCCCAGAACGCAGGGCGGCAGCGCGGTACCTGGTCTGCCAGCAGCGTCAGATATCAAGCTTGATTAACCTAATAGGAAAACGGAATGAAAAAACAAACGGCTTTAATGCTCATGGCACTTGGAGTGCTCGTCGCTGGCCATGCGATGGCAGGTACAGATACGACTTTCGGTACCGTGGTTACCACTCTCGATAACTGGATGACTGGTTCCATGGGCAAGGTTTTCGCCATTGGATCCCTCGGTGTCGGGCTGGCTATCGGCGTCGTGCAACAGTCAATTATGTCGGTAGTGACTGGAGTCGCGATCGCTCTCGCCGGTTCTATCGGCCCTGGAGTATTGGCAGGCATCTTCACCGCTGTTCTTTAACTCTCCACTATCTATTCATTAGAAGGACTTCAAACCATGAATGCTACGAAACGCCTTACAACGAACCAGATTTTTTTCACGGCCCTTGCGCTCAGCCTGGCCATCACCATCGATGCGGTCGCCGGTACGGATACTACCTTCTCTACCGTCGTTACCAATCTCAATAACTGGATGACAGGCTCGCTGGGCAAGGTATTTGCGGTAGGTTCTCTCGGCGTAGGCCTTGCCATTGGGGTTGTCAAACAATCCATCATGTCTGTGGTGACTGGTGTGGCGATTGCACTGGCTGGTTCGATCGGCCCCGGCGTTCTGCAAGGCATTTTCACCGCTGTCATCTGATATCTGCTCACCTATGTTCGGCTTCCTCAAATCCTCCCAAAAATCCGCATCGCCGATGGTGGTGCCGGACCGCGCCTCTACACCGTTCGAAAAGCTGACACCAATGGCTTTCGAAGACGGAATCTTCTTTTGTTCGGACGGCAATGAGCATTACCTTGGGGCCTGCTTGGTAGGGGAGCCGCTCGCAGGTGCGGATAGTTCTACGGTCGACAAGTTGAGGTCCGCTCTGGGTATGCCGTTGCCTCCTGGTTCCTTCATCCAGATAGGGCAACTGGCAAGCCCAGACGTAGAGGAAATCTTTCAGTTCTACAGGAACAAGAAGGTCGTTGCTGATGCCGTACCCTCGGAACTTGCCAGCCGCCATGTCGAGCATTTCAAGAATGGCGTCGATGTGCCGTTGGTGGAACGTTCGGGCGTCCTTTTGCACCGGAAGCGGTTGATTGTCACCGTGAAGTTCCGCTCCCGTTCGCCAAGACCGTCCGCTGGCGAAATCAAGAGCGCGAAGGAACTGGCCGACAGGCTTCAGGAAGGACTCAAAGCGGCCGGCCTGCCGCTACGGGACGTTGGACCGGAGGAATATCTCGGCCTTATGCGTCTGCTTCAGCGACTGTGGGCGCCGGTAGATAGGACGTATGATGAGGGTACACCGCTACAGGAGCAGGTTTACTTTACTGGTGACGCAATCGAATACGATCGAGATGAGATTACCTTCAACGGCGGCAGTCATTATGCGAAGGCCCTGAGTGTCAAATACTTTCCGCGGCGCGCAAGCCTCGCCATCATGAATTACATGATCGGCGAGCCGCTCGGAACAGCCAACCAACTCACTGAGCCATATTACATGGTCCTGACCCTTCACTATCCGGATCAGGTCGCCAAGGCAGACTGGGTTCGGTCTCGGTCCGCGATGATCAACCATCAGTGCTTTGGCCCCACTGCACATATGATTCCGGTTCTCGGCTATAAGAAGGCGGGCGTCGATACCCTCGTGCATGAAATGGAAGGAAGAGGGGCGGTACTCTGTGAGACGAATTTCACAATATTCGTCTTCTCCAAAAGCAAAGACAGGGTCAAGAAGGCCGTAGCGGGTCTGCAGCCGTACTTTGCTTCACTGGCATTTGAGATGCGCGAAGACAGTCGTATTCTTGAGCCGCTATGGACGAATTTGTTACCCCTCAATACGACACTGGAAGGCATCAAGAACCTGTTCCGCTTTCACACGATGGCTATTTCGCATGCGGTGCAATTCCTGCCCATCATCGGTGAATGGACGGGAACCGGGACTTCAGGATCGGTGATGATGGTCACCCGACGTGGGCAGCCTGCCCTGTTTGATCTCTATGAGTCCTCGACAAACTACAATTCCACTGTCTTTGCGGAGTCCGGAGGAGGAAAGTCATTTCTTACCCAGGAAATCCTGTCAGCGTACCTAGCCGAGGGTGCAAAGATCTGGGTCATTGACGCCGGCAAGTCCTACTACAAGCTAGCCCGCTCGGTTGGCGGATCGTTCGTTGAGTTTTCGAGCGAATCGCAAATATGTCTCAATCCGTTTACCTTCATCGACGGCAATCTTGACGAGGAGATGGATATTCTCAAGGCGATGCTCGCCAAGATGGCCGCTCCGGAAGAGAAACTGGATGACTATCGCATGTCCCTGCTTGAGCAGGCGATTACCGCGGTCTACACCAAGTTCGGCAACAATGCGACGATTTCAGCTGTCGCTCAATATTGCATCCAACAATCTGATCTTGAGGCACAACGTCTTGGGAAACAACTCTTCCCGTTTGCAGGTGGATCGTATACCAGGTGGTTTGACGGCGAGAACAATCTCGATATGGACAATGCCTTCATGGTTCTCGAGCTTCAAGAACTGAAGGGACGAAAAGCACTTCAGCAGGTTGTCCTCCTCCAGCTGATGGCAAGGATCAACCATGAGATGTTCTTGACCCATGGCCGTAAAAAGATCCTTGTCATTGATGAAGCGTGGGAGATGCTGGACGACCCAGTTATGGGTAAGGCGATGGAGGCGGTCTATCGGAAGGCCCGTAAGCACGCTGGCGCAGTCATGGTTGTGACCCAGTCGGTCGCGGACCTGTATAACTCGCCAAACGCGAGGGCGATCTATGAAAACAGCGCATGGCAATTCATTCTGCAGCAAAAAGCTGAATCTATTGACGCCGCGATATCGGGAGGACAATTCAAGATCGAGCCATACGGCGCCAAGATGCTTCGGACAGTCCACACGGTAAAAGGACGGTATTCGGAAGTCATGGTGAAGCGATCGGGTGACGATTGGGGAATCCTCAGGCTCGTCGTTCCCCGCTTTAAACAGATTCTCTATTCCACCTCCGGTGATGAGCGCGATGTCATTCTTGCGGATCTCGACCGTGGCGAGGATGTTATTACATCGATCAATCGGTTCATGGAGCACGAGCAGCGGGCGCGGCACTAACGGATGCGTTATTTGGAAAGAGGGCGGTTGCACAAACGCCAGCCGCCCTCTAAAAAGCTTGAATAGTTGCATTTTGTAAAGATAGAATATGCAGGCTTCATATCCAGAGGAGGGCTCAAGTTGCGATACAGCGCAATTTCAGCCCTTTTCGCCTTTTGGCCTGCACTGTCAACGTTGTTTGAAACACATTGCTCAAAGAAGGAGGGAACGCCATGGCGGATGAATGTGATATTGCGTCTGAAAGTACACAACGCCTCTTGGATGCCGCGCTACAGGGCCGGCGGATGAACGCTCAACAGAGAGTTGCCGCCGCCCCGGGAGGCCTATGTGCAAACGAATGCGGTGAACGTGCCATATCTGGCGCAGCGTGCTGTCGCAAGGAATGTATGGAGGACCTTGAGCTGCGGGCTAGGCTTTTGACCCGTAACAGTAGTCGCAGTTAGATCTTCCAGCGCTATCGGCCTGATCCTACCAATCCACAGGGTGGTCACAGGCCGAGCGCTACCCCTCCGCTCACTTCAGTAATCTCCTCCTCGATGGACCTCCTAACCTGCGCCGTAGACCCGGAAGCGCAGGTCTCTCGCCATGACTCATTTGACGGCGTTTCCTAGCTCTCGCCCTAATGATCCTGTCAGTCACACCGCCGGAGAGGCTAAACCACCAGGCGGCCACCGAAGAACTTGACCCGAGATGCCACGACGTAACATAATCGATACCTATCGGTTATGTCTACCCGTTATTGTGGCATATTAATTCTAAGGAACGCCATGGAACAAACACCAAACGATCAGCAATCAGCCGGTGAGGCTGAACCCCATGTGGCACGGGCTTCGTCAAATCAGGCTGTCCGTCCTGGCAATAACCTGCTTGTCATATGCGCAGTTGCAGCAGTTTTCTCAGGGTTCTCCGGCGTGATGTCATGGCACTTCGCTACGAAAAAGGTGGCCGAGATAGGAATGAGCGCACCGGTCGTCTTACTTGATTCCGCTCGGATCGCGGAAAAGAAGATAGCGGACGCGATGGTCAATTCGGAGACTAACCTCCAGAAAGCAGCGGACGAAGGTAAGTTATTTGTCGATGCGCTCGACAAGACACTTGCCGAGTACACGGCCGCCGGTATCGTCGTCGTCAACTCCAGCGTTGTAGTGAACCGTCCCGGACATCTGGACATTACTAAAGACGTGGCTGCGCGCCTCAACGTCAAACTCGATTGATGGCTACGCTCATACCGTCTGGAAGCAGGCTACATCACTGGTTTGCAGATATGGCGAACGACCCATCTCGGAGAAGGTTTGCAAAACGCGCGATTGTCTCATCAGCGCTGGCGCTCATCATTTGCATTCCGCTCGGCAATACCGTAGGCAAGCATTACAAAATCGGCCTGGACCTTGGTGAATTCCGTTGCTTGCCATGGCATGTTTATCTGGTGGAGCTTGGGCGGCCGTCTGGCCTTGAGCGCGGCGACTACGTTGCGTTCATCGCGCGAGACGGCATCATGGGCGATCGCTTTCAGGGAAGAATGATCGGCAAAATGGTCGCCGGTCTCCCGGGCGACAAGGTGACCGTGAAGGATGACTTTGCAACGGTCAACGGCATGCCCGTTGGTGAGCTTACCTTGCTAGCCCGACTCGGTAAAAAGTCCCACGATTTCGACCGTACGGCGATTGTGCCGGAGGGGAAGGTCTTTGTGGTTGGCACTGAGCCGCGTAGCTACGACGGCCGGTACTGGGGCTTTCTGGACCAGTCTTTCTTGATCGGTAGGGTGAAACCCCTTTACTAATATGAGATTTGTTAAGCAAGTCGCTATTGCTGTCCTATTGGCTTCGAGCCTTCCGGTCTTTGCCGATGAAGTTTCGCCATCAGGTCGGTTCTTCGATCGTAAAGGCGAGGGCTGGTATTGGTACCATGACCCCAAGGAGAAGGTTCAAATCGAGCCGAAATCCACGCCTAAAGCAGCCCCTAAGCCTGCTCCCGAGCCGAAGGACGAGCCGTTCTCCGTTGAGTGGCTCCGGAAGAATATGCCGATCCTGATGGACCGGGCTATCAACGATCCGACCAAGGAGAACGTCGAGGCTTATCTCTATGCGCAGCGCGTGGCCATGGATAAGTCGCAGCGCTATGCAGAAATGACGCAAAAGGTGGTCGCAGCCGACCCCTTTTTGGACGAAAACAACCGGGTGCCGCTTGCGACCTATGCAAAGCCGTTCTTCCTGAGGAAGGCTGATGAGGGCAAAGAAGAGGCGCTCAAGCATCTATCGACCGTGGCGGGCATCTGGGTCTTCTTTGATTCGAAATGCGAGTTTTGCAGGCCGCAAGCAAATACTGCCGTTGAGATGGCCAAGCGATATGGAATCCATACCAAGTTCATCTCCATGGACGGGAAGGGCCTTCCCAATATCCAAACCTTTGTGAAGAACGAAGGGCATGCTCAAACTCTTGGCCTCACGATCACGCCCACAACCGTCCTAATTGTTCCACCAAATAGCTATTACATCGTATCGCAAGGGATGATGGCCCAGGATCAGCTCGCTGACCGCATCCTCTTGGCAGCGGAATCTAACAATCTGCTTCCGTCCGATCTGGCCGCGAAGGTACGTGCATACGACCGCGGGGTGCTGACGAACAACGATACCAAGTCCGGCGCCACAGACGATCCGAAGGACTGGGTCAAGACTTTGAAAGATAGACTGAAGGGAAGGTATTGATGAAAATAACGATGAGGATCTTCGCGTTTGTCACAGTGCTGATCATGAGCACTGTAACGATTCCTGCCAACGCGGAAAAGCTCCAGGACGCTCTCGATAGTATGTTTATGTCTAACGCCACACCGCCGGCAGCGTTCGCCAGTCAAACCAGAGGTGGGTTCATCGGCGGAGGTGCCGCTTTACGTGCTCCCATGAGAAACATCAATCTCGTGGCCTTCGATCCACCGCGCTTCTCAGCTGGTTGTGGCGGCATAGATATCTTTGGCGGATCATTCACCTTTATCAATGCTGATCAACTTGTTGCACTGTTTAGACAAGTTGCTGCTAATGCCGTTGGCGTTGCGTTCAAGGCCGCTATTGATGCGATCAATCCGCAGTTGGGCAAACTGATGTCGGAGTTCCAATCAAAACTTCAGTCACTCAACGAACAGATGAAAAACACCTGCGCAATCGCCAACTCTGTTGTAAAGACCCTCAGCGATCCAGACGCTCGAAAGGAGATGGTCAATAACGCTTCTACAGCGGAACACTCGGCATCAGGAACCGTTTTAGACATGTTCAAGGGCTTCACCAATTTGTTTAGTAACCCAAATGGCGGAGCACGACAGAATACTGTCAGTGACAAGTGTGATGCCTGCGGCAATCCTGTATGGCGGGCTATCGTCGACGCGCGGGCTGGTCAGTACATCGGAAATCCGACAACGACTGACTCAGGCCAGCAGGCTGAATATTCCAATGAGCTGATCATGAGCCTGATTGGCACAGTCATCCTCAACTCCACTGCAGCTGACAAGGTGACACCGGCTGGTACGCCATCCGTCGAAGTTGGCCAAAATTGGGAAATCCCGCTCCTTACCCTGAGTCAGCTCCACGACGGGTCAAGACCGGATGCGCGGCATAAGCGGTTCGAATGTCAGGACGGTCATGAACGCAACCAATGTACGATCGTGAAGACAGTCGACCTTACTTTTGAGGGATCAGTAGGCTTCGTCAATCGCATGCTGTTCGGAAATGCGACCGGAGCACAAAATGCCACCACGGCCGACTCAATTGTTGGCAAGCTGACCGGTTGCAGTTCAAACGCTTGTTCCTTTACGGCCACTCAGCAAGCATTCATCAACTCAACCAATGTGCAAGTCCTTGCCATCCTGCGTCAGGTGCAGCAGAGTCCTGGTGCGGTTGAACATATTGCTCGCATCCTAGCGCCGGTCATTGCGGAAGAATATACCTTGAGCCTCGGT
Organism: Noviherbaspirillum album; assembly: GCF_035916955.1. Classification (NCBI taxonomy): domain Bacteria; kingdom Pseudomonadati; phylum Pseudomonadota; class Betaproteobacteria; order Burkholderiales; family Oxalobacteraceae; genus Noviherbaspirillum; species Noviherbaspirillum album. The sequence continues at coordinate 153,065 of NZ_JAWIIV010000011.1, forward strand.
AAGTCCGCGGTTCGTGCAGCTGCGATGGCAGTGAACGGTTCGAAAGTCCTCGTTCCAGAGAACGCATCAAAAAGCATCGATAAGTTGCATGAAGAAATTCGGTTCTTCCAACAGCGGGTTTCAGATCAGCTCCCACGCGTCATGAAGGCCAAGGAATACGCGAAGGTCATTGTGGCCAATAATCCTTCAATCTTCTCCAAGCCAGGCCGCAGGTAATCTAGCATGTTCACCTTTCCGATCTATGTACTAGGGGAGTCGACGTCGTTCTATGCAATGCTGAACGCCGTCGCCATGATTTTCAACCAGACTGGCTTCATCAATAGCGTCATGCTGACGGCTGGGCTTGTTGTGCTGATGTCTGTAATGGTAAGCATGTTGACCGGTATGGGCGGGGACAAAGGGAAAAACCCTCCAGTCACCGCCGCGGTATTTTTCGCAGGCATGGTGGCGCTTTCCTCGGTGAAGTCCACAGTACAGGTGACAGACGTCTATAGCGGAAGCACGGTTAACGTGTCGAACATCCCGCTACTGATCTCCGTTCCCTCAAGTATCTTCACCACAGGGTCTTACAAGCTGTTTCAGTCGGTTGAAACTGCGTACGGCAGCACCAATGCCAACTATCAAAGCGTCAGCACCTCGGGATACGTCATGCCGTTGAAGCTTCTTTTCGCCCTGCGCAAAGGGGTGGAGAAGTCTGATCCTTATCTGGCCGCAAGCCTTCAGCAATTCATCATTGACTGCATTCCTGGCTCCAACGTCAATATGACTGCATTCCGTGACAGCGTCGACTTCGTTGAGTACATCTTTGCCAACTCTCGGCCGAGCGGTCTGACAAATATCTACAGCAACAGTTCTCCCCAGGGCACCGCGATGGCATGTCCGGATGCGGTAACGGCGCTTCAGAATACCATCGATACCTACATGGATAGCGCCCAACTGCGGCGCCTCATAAACGAGAACGCACGCGAGAGAAATCCGACGAACGCCAGCGGCTTTGCAATCAGCGACGTCGAATCTGCCTATACGAATACTGTAGCAAACGCATTTTCAAGTACAGCCGTAACCATTCCGGGCGCTGTCCAAAGTGCAGGGCAATTCATGAAGAACGCGTTGTTCTACAGCACAGTGATGGACACCTTTAAGTGTATGGACAGCGCGGGCGACCAAAGCGAATACACGCTCTGTAATGTCATTCTCACGCAAGGAATGGAGCATTGGAAGACCGATGCTGCTGCACAAGGCAGCATGTTCGCAAAGATGGCCATGCCGGCTATGATTTTCCTTCAGCTTATGTTCTTTGGTTTTGCTCCGCTGGTAATCCTTTACTCGTTTTTCCTCGGTGCGGGCTCTGTGGGCCTGTACGTCAAATTTCTTGGTTTCGGTGTCTGGACCATGTCATGGCTGCCGTTTTCCGCGGTTATCCAGATGTACATTCAGTACAACGTGACCGATAAGCTAGCCGCACTCCAAACCAAGGCGGTCACCATAGGAAATTATGAAGCGTTCATGTATGACGTCCTCTCGACTCGATTGGCATTGGCTTCCGATCTGTTGGCGGCAACACCGATGGTCAGCCTTGCCCTGTTGTCGGGCTCTATCTATGGCCTCAGCTCCTTGGCAGGTCGCTGGTCCGGCCGCGACTACATGGACGAAAAACAAGGTGCGCCATCGTTGCTCAAGACCGATGCTGCAGTATCGGTTGCCTCTGGTGTCACGGGGGCCATGCTGGATGGGAAAATGTATAGCGTCGGTATGGCAGGGATGAACAGCGGTCTGGAAATCAGCACGGGTCAAGTGTTCACGACCGCACTGTCAAATGCCAAATCCAACGTTGATACAAGTACCAAGACGGCAATGACCGAGTTTGGGAAGATGATCCAATCTGCGGTCACAGCCGGTACATCGACGAAAGACCTGTACCAGTTTGCAAAATCAACCGGCCTAACTGAAACTGAAGGTGCAAAGAAGGCGGTCAGTAAAGCTCTGGAATTCGCAGAGACAAATAATCTCGATGCCACCCAGACCGAAGAATTAAGACGCAACGCCGAACTGATTGGTTCGCTTAGCGCGGGTGGGTCCCTTGGTCTAGACGTTGGAGGGCTGATCAATAAGCTTACAGGGACCAATGCTGTCAACGCCGGCTTTAGATTGGGGGGAGATGTCAGTAAGAGGGGTAGCGAAGGTAAAGGCTCCTCCGTAAGCGATAAGGTGACTGAAGGCTTACGGTACGTTGCAGGGCAAGGGCTCAACTTTTCCTCCGACCAAGGCATCATGCGCACGGTTGCGACAAACGAGCAGACCGGACATGCTGTGGAAAAGCTCAGGAGTTCGACCTTTGGCGAGAACAATACGAAATCGTGGAAAGAGGCGACTCAGCAGGCCCAACAGGCGCAGCGCAGCTTTCAGGAGATGGACAGCAGAACCGGTACCTTCCAGACAGCGTCGAAGATCAACAGTGAGCAGTGGACAAACGCCATTTTGAATGACAGAAATGACGTTGTGAGCAAATCCCGTGCAGCGGCGGAAGCTATACGTTCGGTCATCGGCGAACGTGGTTACGAAAATCTACAGCGTTCGGCTGAGCAGGCAGTGGCGAGTAACACATACGAGGCTCCACTGCAAGGAAAAGCACGCGAAGCGGCGGTCGACTTCAATGTCATAGCGATGGCTAGCCAGCACTACCCGCATGCCATGGGTCAAAAGGAAGTTGTTTCGGCAATTGAAGCAGCAATGCCCGGCAGCCTGGCGCAGCCGCATACAAAGCCGCTGAAGGGACCCGATATGTCTCTGGAAGCAAGGACCGCTGACGCGGCTAGGGAAGCAAGCACTAAGGCAGCTGACGGAGGCGCACGCGCGGAAAAAGCGGTACCAATTGTCAGCAAGGTCGATGTGCAAAATCCGCATTCAGGCGTGCCCAAGCCATCAGAAAATGGACCGACTTCACGTGCAGCACTCCAACAAGGGATCGCCGGATTGCGTTCGGAGTTTGAAAATAGTCAGGGCAAGTTCAAGCAAGAATACAAGGCGGCCGTCGAGGATTTCCGAAATGAAAACCCTGTAATCGATAGTGGAGGGACGAGTGCTGCCGAGATGCGCAGGGAGCACGACTCCAAGCTGAAGGCAAAGACGCCGGATGGTGGTAATAGGCAATCAGCTGACGATCGCCCGATCATGGCACGCCCGATGGGAAGCGACAGTCAGCAAAAAACCACGATTGATAACGTTTTGGCTGCCGACAGCAGTCAGTTCTCTACACCGGTGACAGGAGGCGCACTGACCAAAGGTGCTGAATCACAAGCTCCTTCCTCCATGCCTACAGGTACAACAGCAATGGGAGGCCTGAGCCAATCAGATACTGGCAGGCATCGAGGGGGCCTACCAGATAACCAAGGAAGTAGCTCCTTGCCGGAAGCCGCTTCACCCAATCCATTACTCGGCACGCAGCGGCCGCTCGGACCTGATAGCAATGGTAGCAATTCTGACAACCGACCTGCGCCAATTCGGTCCGCAATAACAGAAACGGCGACGGCAGCAGGTTCTGCAAACTCTGGAACCAGTCAGAGGCCCTCGCATGACGGCTCGAGCCCTCCCGCGAACACCGCCACACCAAGTGGTCGAGAGTACTCCGTGCGTTCGCCTGGTCGGGATCAGTAAAACAAAAGGCCTGCAAAAGCAGGCCTTTTTGTTTGTGCTTCAGGCCGTCGGCTAAGTTGCCATTGCTTTTGAAACCATGCCGTTTGCCAGTTGGATGAACAAGCTATGGTCGCCATTTGTGTTATCAGGGGTAATGATGTAGCGCCCGTCTATCACGAGACTCGGGGTGGCATTTATCTTGTATTTGACCAGCTTTTCAAGAGGCGCCAGCACCTGCTTTTCCGGCACATCGCGCCATGCATCCTCGATGCCAGTGATGCGTAGATCCCGAAGGATTTGCACCCAAGTACCTTCGTTTCGGGGATCTTTTCCCTGCTGCTGGATCGCTGTAAAAGAAGCGAGCATGAAGTCGTTCAAACGCTCTGGTCGTTTGTTTCTAACGGCATAGAATGAACGTGCAGCAAGCACGCTGTCGCGCTCTGGAACGACTACCGGTACGAACTCGAAGCCCCAACCTTTTGGCAGGGTGCTACCCCAGTGGGAAATCAGGCCATGGTAGGCCTGACATACCGGGCACGTAAATGCGATGTATGCCTGGATCTTTCTGTGGTCATCCAAGAGCTTCGGCGTCGCTCTGTACGGTAGTGCCGCTTGCGGCGAGGCGCTTGCAATTGCCGGCAGTGCAGCCATTGCACCGGCCAGCGCAAAAAATGATCGACGGTTCATCCAAATCCCTTGGGCTCAAAAATCCTTCATTAATCAGCAGATCGAAAAGGGATTCTCCCTTGCGATTGGCTCGCCACTCTTTGACAGCTGCGGCCAGCTCCTTCTGTTCGATCTTCTCCTGTACCACAAAATAGCCTGCTGCCTCTGCAGCACCCCCGGTATATCCGATGGCCATGACAACGTCCTGCACGGTACAGATCCCCGCCTCGACCAGTATCTCGCCGAGCATCTTGATCTCGCCCCGCTTGCGGAGATGGACTTGATCCTCGACAGCTTGCTGGATGGCTTCCGGACTTGCTTTTCCTTGATTAACTAGGACCTGCCCCAAGCGAATGACTTCGGGAACGACTGCGTCCATCCCCACGGTCTGTTGTACCTCCTCCATGGTCGTCAAACCGCGGGAGGCGAGCCGAATACCGGCCATCGCTAAGGTCTCGAATTGAGCTTGGCGTGCTGCGATGTTAAGGAAGGACAGCTGACCACGCCTCTCGACGATGGCGTTTCGCATGGGTGAATCGATCCTGAGCATTTCGATCACGGGCAGGCGGCCGTCGTAGGTGCAGGTGCGGCCGTTCGGGAATCTGGCGCCGGCGCTAACAACCCCATGTTGATTCATCCAGGCGACTTGCAGCTCGGTGGCAGATTTCCATTCAATATCTCGGTCTTGTGCTAGCTTCCGAACCAAACGCTGGGCGACGACGCCCCGAAGTGCCGCTGCTAATGTCTGCTGATCGACGCCGAAGTCCAACATCCTAGTGATCGCCATTGCGGAATCATTGGCATGGGTCGTTGCAAGGACAAAATGTCCGGTATTTGCGGCCTCCAAGGCAATCTGAGCCGTTTCACGATCGCGGATCTCTCCCACCAAAATAACATCGGGGTCTTGTCGCAACACTGCACGCAGCGCCTGAGGGAACGTGATGTGCTGATCGATATTGATCTGGTGGATACCAGCGATGCGGTATTCGACGGGGTTCTCGATGGTAACCAGATTACGCTCACCGTTATGGAGCGCGTTTAGGATAGAGTAGAGTAGGGTGGTTTTCCCTGACCCCGTTGGTCCGCAGACGAGCAGCAGTCCGTTTGGCTCCTCAATGAGTTCACCCAGGCCGTTGCGCACCATCTCGGTCATCTCAATTGAATCGAGCGTTCTGGCCGAATTGGAGTCATCAAGCAGTCGGCAGACACAGAGCTGGCCACCAACGTTGGGGACAATCGCGACACGGACGTCGATTGCCTTATCGGGATAGCGTAGGCGCATACGACCGTCTAGAGCGACGTGGCGGTCCGCGGAACTGAGGTTCGCTCTGGCCCTAATTTTTTCGTCGATCAGCTTGCTGGTCTGGCCGTCGTACTCTGTAATATCGTAAAGTCGCCCGGAGTTACGGAATCTAACGAGGCATTTCCCATCCGTCGTTAGAAAGTGAATGTCCGATATTTTCTGTATTGCCCCTTCGTAGAAAACCTTGTTCAGAATCTCGGCGGCTTCCCTATCCATATGCCCCGAAGATATAAAAAGGTCCGGTTCTCTAATCATTTCTTACCTCCGCACTGGTGATCACTCCCATACAGGGTCTGAGCTACGATGTCTTGCGTCCATGTATCCGCGTTGATACTCCACAACAGCAGTTCAAGGCGTGATTCAGTGGAGAGCCAGTTCTGGCCGAGCCATCGCACTCCGTCAAACGCGATCCGAACGGGGGAGCCAATTCTGGACACCCTGGTACACGAATCGGGCGTGGCCATGACGTAAATAGCCCAACCAACAAAGAGGACAAAAAACAAACCGCCACCGACGCCTTTCATTTACATGTTCCCCTTTAGGTTCTTCCACACCTTTGCGACATACACTTCCTGCTTGTCTTGAGACCTTGCGTTATAGGCGCCTACAGCTTTCCACACCCGTCCATATTGACGAAAGTTTCCCGCTAGGACCCACGCGCCGACATGCACATTGGTGCAGCCGTCTAGAAGAGCTTGTCGAGTAATTCCATACCTCCTGAGCTTTGGGAGCCAGCTGCTGTTTATTTGCATGATGCCGATGTCCTCGGAACCATCTTTGTTGACGTTGATGGCGTCGGCTCTGAAATTTGACTCGGTCTTTGCTATTGCTCGAAGTAGTTCTCTGTCGACGTTGTAGCGATTCGCCGCCTCATCGAAACAGGACGCGCCGGCACTACCGGCAAGAACGTACAAGAACGCAAACAGTAGGAGTGTTGGATTTCTCATGCGCGGATTATACAATACACCTATCTATAATTCACAAGGATCGTTTATATGCATGCGTTAAGCAGAGGCGCGGTCGTATTATCTTTCTTGGCCGGTGTTGTCGTTACCCCGGCAATGGCTGAAGAGAAAGGCCTGGTCGCCGATTCGATGGTGCACCTCTTCAAGAGTGCGAAGGGAGGTGCCGAGACGTTGAGGGCTTGGTCGGCCTTCAAAAACGGGGACAAAGACGCACCGGCACAGATCTTCGCCCTTGCAAAAAATGGTAGCGCGGTGGCCCAGAACCTAGCTGGTTATATGCTAGACAATGGTGAGGGGGTGCGCCAGGACAGCAAGATGGCATCAGCGTACTTCCGCGCTGCGGCTAAGGAAAATCCCATCGCCCATTACAACTTGGCCGTGCTTCATATGTACGGGCGCGGTGTACAAAAAGATGAGAAGAAGGCTATGGAGCATTATCGTGTGGCTCTTGAAAAGGGGAACGTCGAGCAAGCAGCTGTCCGTCTGGCTCTATTTCATATGAAAACAGGGGATCGGCCGGCGGCATGGAAATTTGCGAACGAAGCCGCCAATCGTGGAAACTACATGGGCTTTTATCTCGTTGGGCGGTTGCTTTTCGAGGATAGGAAGTACCAGGAGGCATTCAACTGGCTATCAAAGGCCGCCGGCGCCAGCGAACCGAACTCGCCTGCGTTGCTCTCCAAAGCCTACGCTGACGGCCTTGGCTTGGACCGAAATAGTGTGATGGCTGGGGGATGGTGGTTGATCTATCTTCACCAAAACAGAGGAGAGCGCAACTTTAGCGCCTCATCGCTATCTGGATTTGGTTTAGATGAAGATGGCATCCGCAAAGCCACCAGATTCGCTACGGATTGGATTGCTACCCACCGCCGTCAGGACAAAGTCGCCTTTGACAAGACGATATATGAGGTGAAGAGCTTCGCGATGTGAAGCCCACCCGTCGATGACAATCTCTCAATTCAGCGTGGAAGGAAAATCTCGCATGCTCACATCTTTTCCGACTGGCCAAGTTCCTTGGCATATTTCAGCTGCTAGAAGGGTCGTCGCACTCGGAAATTGCACTGAGAACGGTGCTCTGTGGTGCGCGGACAACTCTACCCTAGAAAGTTCAGACATCCCGCTGACCGACCTTGAATCGCGCGTCGACTTCAAGCCACTTGATTGGGACAAGCTAGTCCGACGTATGGAGCGGTGCGGTGCCAAAGGCGACTCGAACGCACTTTGGTGGGTGGCCTGGGCTTATGAAAGGCTAAATCATCCGAGATCCGTGTGGTACTACATAGCGGCGATGAGATGTAACCCGCGACGCCATGGTTGGGCATTGAGCCGGGTGTTCTCAGATGCGCGAAGCGCATAACCAAGCAGATGTGTCTCGACCATCGCTAACGTTTTTGCGAAGGATTGCCGAATTCAATGGAGCGGACCAGTGGGGGTCCTGGCAAGATGCGGTAGCCTGCGCACGAAAGGCGAGGCATCGTCCCGCAACGAAGCAGGCCGTCCTGGCGAATTCCCGAATCGTATTCCTTAGCAGCCAGCTAGGCTGATTTCGGGCGGCCAGAGCCGCATTCTTCCGTTCCGATGGATTGGATTGAAACAAAAAAGGCCAGCTTGCGCTGGCCTTTTGTCTTATCGATCGTTACTTTCCAAGCTTTGCCTTCACTCGTTCGGCTAACTCCCCTTCATTTGGTATCTGCACGTTGGCCATGATGTCGTTCACGAACTCGGTCAAGTCTAGTTTGCCGAAGTCAATCTTCTCGAACTCCTCGGCTGTGAAGCCGCTACAGTCCGGGTTTTTCGGATCACCCCAGGCACGGCCTGTCATGGGACGGCCCTGCTCTTGAATGATGCGAGCGAGCTTTGAGTTGAAACAGCAGTAACCTTCACCCTTTTCAATACACTTGCCGAGGAATTTTTTCTTGCAGAACGGTCCGAGATTCACACACAGGCCTGCTCCTTTTTGCATAGAAAGGTTCTGTTCGCCCGGATCACAAGTCATCAACTCCATTACGACCTGCATTGCAATTGCGATCGCAAAGCTCCATGGATCGAAGTAAAGACCAAATTGTGTTCCACCGATCCCCGAGGCCAAGGTCATTGCGCCCTGGGGAGCTGCGGTACCAAGCGTAAAACCATACATCCCGATGCTCGGCTGGAAATTGGTCGGCGTGAAGCTTGGGGCAAAGTCCAGCAGAGCCTCACCTGACAATTGACCCCATGGCATGTCCGGATACATGAAGTCATACATGTACTTGGAACCTACGTTGACGACTTCGCCGCCGGCGCCTTTCAACACCGAAGTCCCTAGTTCGCCCATCACGGTATTGTTCGAGCGGGCGCCACCGGACTCCTCGCAGCAGTTCTTGATACCAATGAGGCCCTTGGAGCAGTTCGATGCTTTCCCTGTAAATATCTTGAAGCTGCCATCGATGTAACGGCCAGACTGGCGGGCAGCCTCCATACCGACAACAGCTTTTAGGAAGTCCTGGTCATTCTCGTAGCTTGTGTCCCAGCATTGTTCATTGCCGTTTGCGTCGATATTGCAGAAGGAGCGCATCCCGCAGTCCTGAACTGTGGTTTCGACTCCATCCTTCACCTTACAGCTGAACTCCTTCTGCCATAGCGCACAGCGACCGGCGGCCGTATATTCCAGACACACGTCCTTGTCGTTGTTCTTACAGTTACGCGCGACTTCGTTTTGGCAATCATTGATGTAATCGGACGAATAGCAATTGTATTTGCGTTCCCACTTCCAGCATTCTTGCCAGACCGCCACCCCGTTCACCATCTTCGTCGTCCGCGGCTCAACACATACCTCCTGATATTGCGTGCATTCCGCATTTTGTGCATACGGCTTGCATGAAGAGTCGTTCTTCACCTGGTCGATGATTTCTATCGCGTCCCCGAGGTCTGTCGCTCCCGAGGGGGTGCCCATATTGCCGTCTTCGCAACGGTATGTCTTCTGCTCCGCTGCGCAGGAGCCGTTGAATGCCGTTTGGGTGCATGTGGTCCCGATCTGGCGGCAGCCAGGATAACTGCTGACAGAGTTGCATCGGTTGTCCGACACAGGCCTCTCGCACTGATAGCTGTCCCGGTATTCCCAGCATCCGCCGACCTCATTGACTGAGATGGCTTGACCGCCGAAGTACTTGACAGGCGTTGAGTCGATACATGTCCCTCCTCTTGGCTGACATGCGTTTTCCGAAGTGAAGACGCGCTTCCTGCACCATGTACTGTTCGGAATGTACTCGTCGCCGGCGTAACAGAGGTGACCGAGCGATTGCCCTCTACCGCCATTGGCCATGAATCCCGAATACCATGCCTGATACATGGCATTGTAGTCATTATTGAATTCGTTTTTCAGCCTATCCGTCCAATAGTCCATGCCGTTCTTATCAGCACAACGTTGGTCATTTGACTGATACCAACCCTGGATCACCGGATCCCCTCCGCAAGTCGTGGGCACGAGAACGTTGTACTGCATCTGATTTCCTGGCGAGTTACGGCGACAGGTAGTCGTGTAGTGCACATAATCGTCCCCTGCATTGCACAGGATCTTCCAACTTGTACCCATGCCGCCGTTGTAGTTGAGTGCGGCTAGCCAAGCCTCCTTGGTTTTGGCGTAATCGCCCTTGAACGTATTATTGAGGGCATTCACCCAATTATTTAGGCCGTCGACGTCAGCGCATCGCTTGTCGTAATCCCGATACCAGCTTTGAATTGTTGGGTCTCCGCTGCAGGTCGTTGGAAGCAGCGTCGAATAAAAGGTTCCTGCCGATTCTCCGCTTTGCGATGCGAGCGCAGTACATTCATATGACGGTGTCATCACAACCTTAGACCATTGGCACTGGTCGGAAAGGTACCTAAGATCGCCTCCGGACGGACAGAACCATGAGTTACGGTCGGGATTGGCCATCTCCTGCTGGACGCCCGTCTGGAAATGCGGATATGCCTCCGCATAGCCCATTTTCTGAGCAAGGCCGGTCCAGTACGCTAAACCGTCCGCGTCCGGACACCGCGTTAGGAGATTCCTGTACCAGCCTTGAATCTGTTGGTCTCCGCCATAGCACTGCAGATTCATCGGCGATGTGTAGCTCCCCGTATCGATGCGATAGCTGGAATACTTCACTGCCGCGCAGCTTTCATTAGTTGTCGCCAGGGTTGTGACGCTGCAAGAGAATAGGGAATCTACGTCGACTGAGACGTTTTGCACCGGGTTGCAGATCTTGTCCTCAGGGATGAGCCACTGATCACAGAACATCTTCCTGTATTCATCTGGCTGCTTCTCAACCTTTTCGACACATTGTGTATCGGAACCGGTTTGGCCCGATCCGCCAGCCGGCGGGTTCTCCATGGCGTTACGAATATTGTCGAACAGGGGATCGTCCTTACCAATTGAATACGTTTTTCGTTCGTACGGATTCTTGGTCAAGAAGTTCACCGCGTCACATTCCTGATTCGCTATGGTGTCGGCACCAGGTTTGGCTGAGCCGCATTCGGTGATTCGATTGGTACCAAGCGATAATAGATCGGTGGCTTTCCCAAAACTCGATGCCTGTGGTGGGTTCGGATTATAGAATGGCACCTGGCCCCCGCCGCCTTGAGGTATCGCGGGCTGGATCGAATCAAACATACCTTGCTTTCGTGCCTCGCTCAAAGCCTTGCCCTCACTGAGGAAGTCGGCTGCATGACTGGAAGCGCCTACAAAGGCGGCCAGCGAGAGAACAGCAGAAAGCAGGTTGTTAAGCATAATTTTTTTCACTGCTGTTCCCTCCTACTGTTCAGGGATATTGGCCATATCCACCGCTTCAAGCGGCGCGCGTCCATCGCGGCACAAGTTCATCTGAAACGCACTTTTGAACTGGATCGTCTTGCCATCCTGTGTTGGGACGTTGTCTTGTGTCAGTACGAACTCCAGCCGGGCACAACCCTCCTGATTGAACCGTTTGACGACGTCAATTTGTGCATGGATCGGTGCTGTAGACCGGGTTGCACGCTGAATCTTTGCGGTCATCGGGCCACTGATCTCACCCTTGGCGTGTCCGTTGTCGATGGCATCTTCAGCCATCTCGTTCAGTGCCACTGCTTCCGCAGGTTGTACGAATGCATATAGCAGGCTAAAACAGAGCATGGCAATTGTCTTTTTACTACGTCCGTATCGAAGGCGCATTACCGATCCTTTTAAATTCAATTCAGCCGCATTATATTTAAACGTTAGGTATCAGTACAATAGGAATTCATGGCGTGGCCTCGGCCACGAGCATATGCGACCACCAACGCAGGTTGCCTTTGTGGCAACTCCCCGCCGTTTTCGTAGTTGACGACCTGTCTGCATGGACGCGACCGTCGGTTCGCCTTCGTTCTTTATAATGCGGTCGGAAAATCTGTTTGCGGCATTCTTGGTTCTTCAGGCAGGTTCGCCGCTGTCCATCATTGACATGCCCAAAGCAAGGCGCAAGCCAGTCTCGTATAATGGTCTTTTCAGTTTGATGAATCTCGAACCGTTTCTTCCAGCCGCCAGTTACCTTGCACCAGCGGGCGTGATTGCCCTGCTTATGCGCGCAACGATGCATCGGTTCGTGCTGTTTTGGCTGATCACACTACCTGGTATAGCCGCCCACGAAATCTGCCACTTCGTTGCCGGCGGCTTGACGAATGCAAAACCGAGGGGCCTATCCTTATGGCCAAGCCGGTTCAAAGATGGATATATCCTCGGGTCCGTCACTTTTGCCAACCTGCGATGGTATAACGCCGCCGTAGCCTGCTTAGCTCCAATTTTGTTGCTGCCCTTAGCTATCGGGTATGCCTATTTTCACACTCTGGGCGGTTGGCATTTTGAACCATGGGATCTGCTCCGATGGTATGTATTGGCGGGAACGTTACTTTCAGCTTGGCCGTCGACCATCGATTGGCGTCTGTCGTTCCGGTCGTGGCCGTTGGCCGTGGCGGCATTTGTCACCTGTTACATCTTTCTCAACCAATGATAGACATCTCCATAGACACCGATAACGGCATTTGCCATCTATGGAGAAAAGCAATGAGAACATGCGCACAGTGTGAACACGCGATACGGGCCACCACCGCCGGCATGACCGCGTTCGTCTGGTGTCAGGAGAACGTTTATGGAAGTGAGGACGGCTTTGTGATGCAGTCACATTTCATCAATCCGAAAGCGAAGGCGTGCGGTAGCAAGTTCCTACAGCGCATATCGCCGTTGCCGGCCGAATCCGACGTTCCCTTCAGCTTGGACGAAATTGCGGAAGTGGAAGCGGGCAGCACCGACCAAACTAGCCATCCAGGCCCCGCGGCATTGATTACCTCACCGACCGAGGGCCTCAAATCTGTTGTCGATCGCTTTGGCGGTATTTTCATCTAGGCGGTAGAGAGTCGGGAATTGACCTAAATCTTTCCTACAGGCAAAATTTCGACAACTAATTAATGGGAGGTCCTCCTTTTCCGGAAGTAGGACTACCACTAATAACAAAACAAACAGGGAGTACATATGAAAGGTTTTATCGGCGCGTTGGGCGTTTCGCTCGCCCTCTTTACCGCGCAAGCAGGCGCACAAACCCATACAGGCGATCAGCCTATTACCAAGTTGGGTGTCATTGTTGCGATGGAAAAAACGAATATTGTAGGCACTGAAGCGCACCACGACTATTCGCCCTATGGCGATAACGTCGGTCGCTCAGCCGGCGCCGCTGTGGGAGGTTTTTGGGGCGCTTTGATCGGATCAACGGTGGGCGCACTGGCTGATTACACCGTCAACCAAGCTCGCACGGAGATCGAAGGCTACAACATCAAGGTGAAATTCGACGACGGCACGACTATCTGGAAGCCTCAGCGTACTAGACAGGTCGAAGTCGACAAACTGGAAGTCGGAGCTCGTGTTTCGGTGAAATACACCTACAACACATCGCGGTTCCAGCTGTCCGACGCTCCAGTGCCTGCCCATATTCCGGATGAGCCGACTTCTACTCAACCGAATATGACAGCATGGGAAGGAACAACGGGTCCGACAACGGCCCAGATAAGTACGCTTGATGCTCCCGGCGAGGGAATCACCATCAGCGTCAATCGCAAGTAATACGGCAGCTCAGATTCTGAGCTGCCTTTTTTATTGGCAGGACGATCATCAGCTTCGTAAGATTTGGGAGGCCTAGTGGATAGAGTAGAGCAGGGTAAATGGGCGCCGGTGGCGAACGAGCGAATCAGGGCTCAGGTGGAATTGCTTACACCGGTGGAACGAGAGTATTTCGAAGAACGTGCCGGTATATTGGAGTACGGTTCAACGATCGAGCGTACGGCTGCTGAGGCATTAGCCTTGCAACAAACGAATGTCACGTTCAAAAAATAGCACTTATTCGTCCGACGGACGGGAATAACCGTTCCGCCCATCCTTGAGTTGTATCTGCATGTTGGACATTGCCGTTTGCAAAGTATCGCAATGCTTTGCGTCACCAACTGAAAAAGGAGCAGATATGTTCAAGAATGGCACTTGGGTTGGCGCAGGACGTTGGCTCGGTAAAGAGCAACACCCTGACCGTTGGCCCAAGCCGATCGCCGGACAGGTCATTGACTTTTGCGACGTTCGCGCATGGGCAAACACGGTTCATTTTCCCACCTCAATGCCTAATGCTGGCGCCGTCATGGGGGTAGCCCTCAAGTTGCAGGCCCAAGGCACATTGGACGGGATAACGCCGGTCCTTTGGGATTTTCTTACGCACCGTACTGTATGCTGGGAGCAAACGCAGCAACTGAAACTTTATTCGGACGACCTTTCGCTATGGCGCGCAGCCAAAGCACAACGGCTCGACCAGATTCACCATCCGAGAAGGCGAAAACCTCGGTCACTTCGTGACTTTCTGCCTGAAAACCTACAGCATCTTGTACTGGCCTAACTTCTCACCCCCCTAAACCTCTGGCGATTCGCCGGAGGTTTTTCTTTTCATTTTCATTCTAGGGCGCAGGCAACCGCGCGGGCGTATCGTCGCAATGTGATATCATCAACTTATATTTACCTGTTACGTATGCCATAGCAAACCACTTTTCAATATGACCGCCAAGTTGGGACGTCTATCGCGCCTCGGATTCTCCTCTATACCTGAGTGCCTCCTAGTTGCACCACGGGAGTATAGGGATTGTCTGGAGCCGATCAACATCCTCCCCATTCCGGATACAGGAGTGCGGCACTATATGCTGCTGACACTGACCGAGCAGATCATGTATGAGCGCTCTGGAGAGGTAACTGACCAATGGAAGAAAGCATACCGACTTGCCATGCGCGTTGTTGACGGACGAGGGGATGGCATATGGATCTCCATTTTTGGGGCTGTATGGACTTGGCAAGGCTTTGCTGCAGGCGACGAGTTGCATCTATACGGAGAGATCACGACCTGGAATGGACGCCGGCAGATGACCAGCCCGGTTTTCGTGGCAGAGCAAGATCGTGGCAAAGTCGTACCCGTCTATACCGGTAAGCCAGGGCAAGTCAGTGCTGCGGCCATCGCTGCAGGAGTGCAAGAGGCGCTTTCTGACGTGAATGTGGCATCATGCATCCTTCTTGAGCAAGCCTGTATACATGAGGCAGAGTTTAGCGCCATTAGCGGTGTGCAGGACCCAGTCACCTTGCTAAGGAATCTGCATACCCCGCTGTCAGTCAGAGAGGGCATTGCTGCACTTGCTGCGGCACGACGACTCACTGTTGCATCGGTTATTCGCCGAGCCCAGCAGATGAAGAGGCGAATTCCTGTCCCGAATGCAGCTATTGCCGTGGATCGCTCCATGATTGGAACGCTGATCAGCCGCTACCCATACCCATTGACAAAGGATCAACTGAAGGCAATCGAGGAGATTATCGCCGATCTCAGGTCGCCATTCCCGATGCGTAGATTACTGTCAGGCGATGTCGGAACGGGCAAAACCATCACCTTTGTCATTCCTGCGGTTGCGGCTTACCTGGCTGGCGCCGCTGTTGCGATCGTCGTCCCTAACCAATTACTCGTCAAGCAGATCGCAGCCGAGATCAGGGAGCACTATGCAGAAATCGTCATCTGTGAGGTTCTATCTGGCGACGAGGTCGGCAACGGGATCGTGGTCGGCACCACCGCAGTCCTCACGGCGTCTCGTAAGACCGAAGCGACTTATGATTTTGTGGTGACGGATGAGGAACACCGCTTTTCCGTCGAACAGAAGCAGTCGTTGGCTGGCCCGCACACCAATGTCCTCAGTGCGACTGCAACGGCAATTCCCCGCACCCTAGCGCTTGTCCAGTTTGGAGGAGTCGATCTCTCCTTATTGAAGGTCTGTCCGGTCATAAAGGACATCAAGACCCGTGTCATCGGCAGTAATGACAGCGGGCGCCTCTTCTCGTTCCTTCAGCGCGTGTTAGAGGAGGGTGGTCAGGCCGCTATCGTCTATCCTTTGACGGATTCCAGCAATGAAGATGTCGGTCTGGCGGTAAATAACGCTTTCGCTCGGTTCGAAGCGATACGGCCAGGACGGGTAGGGCTATTGCACGGCAAGCTTACTACCGATGAGAAGATCCAGACGATCGCACAGATGAAACTTGGCGAGCTTGACCTACTCGTCTGCACGACTGTCATCGAAGTAGGACTTACCTTGCCTTCCCTCCGGATGGTTGTTGTTGTGCAGCCAGATCAATTCGGTGTCTCTCAGTTGCACCAGCTGCGAGGCCGGGTGGCACGTCACGGTGGACCCGGCTTTTTCTTTTTGTACCAAACCCACGAGCTCGACGATGCAGCGATGGCTCGTCTAACGACGCTCGTGGAGTGCCAGGATGGTTTTACCCTTGCTGAACGCGATGCCGACCAGCGGGGGTATGGCAACATTGATGTCGAATCAGATGACCAATCAGGCAATAGTCGACTATTATTTTGGGGAGTGACCATCTCCAGACACGAAATAGAAGCTGAAGCGAAAAACGCGATGCTCTACTGACACAGCCAGCCGCTGTGAAATTTCTACAGGTTCTTGATCTTGTTCGAATTCTTGCCAGGTTCTTTTACTTCACCGCTCCTCGCACCGGCCTCGGTCGATAGCGACCGACCGATCAGCATTCCGGTTGGTCCGATGGTGCGTGAACTGCGTAAATCGATGGCCGACGATGGACTGAATATTTTTGCACCTCCTAACGGGGACTACTGGCACCTTTTCGTCTGGAACGGCCAGAAGTATTCGGCAAACGTCTACCTTGAGGAAAGCTCAGGAGAGGCCATGGTCGATATGTTTCCCTTCGCCTTCGATGCGACGCTGATTGAAGTTCCATTGTTCGAAGAGATCGCCGTGGTTCGGACCATGATGATCTTCCCAGCGGGGAACGCATAACCGTGGGGCGATGCCGCGGTTTGCGGCGCGATGCAGGGTTAAATAACAATAGATTTGCATGGGAGACAAAGATGTCTGTTGAAGCGGATAACCTCATCCAAGACACCAAACGCCAATGCGTTCGTATAGGCGTCAAGGGCGACAAGGTCGTGGAGCACCGGGACGAAACAGTCGTCAACATGTGGCAGCGCTTCAATGTTGACTTCCGGCCTGAGTCTGCGCTATTTGTAGATGGAGCATGCGTCCACGTAGGGAGCCATACGCAGGCGGCCTGCGAGGGGTTTTCCAGTCAGCTTCGCGAGACAGCGAAGGCTACGCAAGATGAAGGCTCGGTGGCAGCAAACCTGCTCGCAGCGTTACAGTAGCCTATAGTGCTGGACCTCTCCACATGATTATTCTTTGGTCTCATGCCACTTATGCTGGCGGCGGGCATCCTAGCATCGGCCATGGGGATGGGAGGATTGTTCGTATCATTTGGACTGCTGGCCCCGTCTCACTCAACTAAGCGCATTTGCCTGTTAATTCAAGGAATCTGATAGCAGCAATGCGATGGTCGGTACTCTGAAGCCGCTGAAAAGTCTCCCTTGAGCCGATAAGGCTGCGAGCAGCCTCCCTATCCGCCACGGTCTTGCACTTATTTTTGCATGTTCTCCATCTCGGTAATACCAAGGTATCGCACACCTTGATTTTACCCAACAGGAGAAAGTCATGAACATTGCAGCAACCAAGGCGTCGATGCGCCATCTGTACCTCTATACCTACCTTCTGCTCGAAGAAGTGAAGAAGAAGGGACGCCCAATTCGCCTTGAATGGGCAAACATCCCCACCGCCAATATCGGTCCAGATCCGAAGGACGAAAATGGACTGCTGTTGCAGCTATCTCATATGGCAGCAACAGGAAGCGATGAGGATGCGACTCTTCTTCGTGCACTTATAGCCCATGAAGTCCTTTGCCACGGAAATAACACCGACTTTTCCGTCAAGCCTGGCGCCGGCCTAGTCGGCATGATTTCCGGCCGTCTTGAAGATCCGCGCGGCGAACTTCTCGCGCTGCAGCGCTTTCCCGGGTCTAAGAAGGTCATCCGTGAAGGAATCGAGATCCTGACGAAACGGGGCCTTTATTTCGGTCCGGATCCTCAAAGGCAATACCATCCTGCGGAGATCTTATGCGGGTGGCTTACTACCGAGTTGCGCGCCGAGCTGCTTGACCAGACATGCCTTGAGCAGTTTGGTCAGGACTTTCGCAAACTGGCCATTGAGACCTTCGGTACAAAACTCGTCAATGCGATCAAGACGGAGGCACTCAAAGGTGCTCATGCCCGCAATACACAGGAAACTGTTGACACTGCTTCGCGCATTGTCAAGTTGATTGAGGAACGCAAAGAGGAGGCGGAACAAGAGACATCGGAACCGGAGACCGACCAGCAAGGTGACCAGGACGGTGACGTCGACAATGTCGAACCGCCACCGGCGCCAGCGGCAGAAGATTCACAGACGGCCGACTCCAACACCGATAAGTCGGATGAACAAGACGATGCGGACGGTACAGGTGCCGGAAACAGTTCTACGGAAGGCAGTGACAAGGGCGACGATGGCGAACTCGACAGCGGTGGCAATGACAGCGGCGTCGGCAACAACGGCGCCGATAATTCCGCCGGCAATGAAGGGGGTGAGGACAGTCAGGCGCACGGAAGTCCGGGCACTGACGCCGGCGAAACTGGCGCAGATGCATCTGAACCTTTTGAGCCGAGCAGTGATGCCTTACAGGCTGCGCTCAATGACCTGCTTGAAGCCGAGCAGGTCGACGGCGGGTCGTACGCGAAGGGCCTTGAAGACCTTTTGTGCGAGGGAAATGAAGCTATTGCGCTGGCCAAGGCAACAGGTGGTAGCCATACCAAGGAAATCACGGAAAAGCCGCACAACGTAACGCCCTCTGTTCAGCGCAGAGCAGCGCTACGCAGTGATTCACGTGCCTTGTCCGCTTCACTGGCGCTGAGGATGTCTGATTTGCTCGAATCGATCGGACAGGTACGGCGTCGCAATTCTTCAGACGGCCGGCTACGCCCATCGCGAATCTGGAAGGCCGCCATAGGTGACCTGCAGATTTGCCGCACAAAGACCCGTCAGGAAGAAATAGACACGTGTGTCTATCTGCTTGGCGATGAATCCGGATCGATGTTTGAGGTATTCGGCGAGATGAAGCGTTACCAAGCGGCCGGAAGGGTAGCCATGGCTGCCGGCGACGTCCTGGACGAGGCGAACATCCCATTCGCACTGGCCACCTTTGACGACAAGATCAGGCAGTGGAAAGGCTTTGACGATGACTGGTCAAGATCGGCTGCGTGCTATACCCCGACGCACCAGGGCAACACCAACACCGATACGGCCGTGGTCTGGTCGCTCAAGAAGTTTGCCGGGCGTACCGAATCGCGAAAGATCTTGATTGTCTTTCTGGACGGTGACCCTGGTGACCTCGATAAGCTCAATGCGGCAATCTACGAAGCCAACCATAGCTTCGGTGTCGAAGTCAGGTTCATCCTGATCGGAACACAGCACCTCAACGACTTCAAGAACGTCACCGCGCCCTATGGCGTGGCGACGACACCCAAGGAGCTAGCCGAGGCCGTTTTCGGCGCGCTCGAGGCAGCAATCATCTAACCCGCAGTTTAGCCCCCTGTACCGAAAGGTCAGGGGGCATACCTTTTACGCCGTCCGAACTAACTTCATCTGGCGTTACGCCCACCCATAAAAGCCTCTCCCTTGCCGACCCGCGCCGCGCGCGCAGAGGACGAAGAAGAAAAAAAGAAAAAAGAAAAAAAACCGGGCCGGCCAAAACAATGCGACTCGGTTCGTCAAGACCAGAGGGGGTGGGGTGCAACGCCGAATGAGGTTAGTTCGGGTTTGGCCAATTCGGTAGGACGTAGGATGCACATCAAAAAACTGATGATTTATACAGTAATGATGCGTCCAGCGTACCGCTATCACGATAGAATTCAGTATTGGATAAGGTATGAAACGGTAAGGAATAACGTCGGTAGTGAAGTCTCAGCTGGCCGGATTCTTTATGTGCGTCGATGTGTCCGAAGGCAGGGGTTACACGCTGATATTTGAGAGGCTTAGGCAAAGATGGGACATAAGGACGACAAGCTCTTTACTCTCGATCGCGATGGCGGACGGGAGAAGATCAGCCGTGCGACTTATGCACCGCGGTCGCATCGGCGCGCGAACACGACCAGTCGAGCGCGGTCGAAGTGGAGTCTCTCCATTGCGGTCTTGGTCGGCGCCATCATCGGCACAGTTCTCTTCCGGTTTATCTGAGGACGATTCCATGCATACGACACATATTCCCGTAACCAGGTCGCTCTTTGACGACGACTGCTATACCTATGAGAAAAAGCTGCGCGAAAGCTTCGAAGCATGGGTCAGGAGCCGCAAGGGCAACCGGTCAGGGGACCGGAGCCAGCGTGAGCTACGCGAGGAATCCATGGTCGTCTATCGGGAGATGTGGGACGCCTTCACGGCCTTTTGCGCGCAGCGCCAGCTCGGCCTGCAGGACATCCTCCCGGAGGACCTTGACTCGTTCCTGATGAGCCGCGGCACCGGCCACGACAGCACTCGGCCGTTGGTACGCACCAAAGGCGACGAACTCAGCCTCCGATACGCGCGCCGATACCTGTTCCTCATCGATCGCATCACATGCTTGCAGGCCCGAGTTGCCGGTATCGAGGCTAATAGAGCAGCCCAAAAGCTGCTTGAGCGTCCCGAATACCGCTATGCCAATGCCGAAGACAAAAATCCGATACCGGAATACCTGACTACCGCCCAAGTGAAGCGGCTCATCGCGCATGTCACACAGATCTATGACAACGCCGATGGCGGCGCCCCGATCAGCTGGAAGGAGGCCCGCAACCGGTCAGCCGTCGCAATGATGCTTGGCGCCGGACTCTCACCCGGCGATGTCAGGGCTGTCGACGTGTCAGGGATTGTGGTCGATGGCGGCCGCAAAGCCGGTCTTCCATGGAAGATCCACGTGCCGGGTAACGGAAATTCCCCTCCACGCGACACGCCAATTGCGGAATGGGCAGGACGCCAACTTGCGTTCTGGCTGTCCGTTCGTGGCCAGCAAAAAATTCAGGGCGATCGGCTATTCCCGTCATCAAGCTCGGGCACGGCTTGGTCTCATACGGGATGCTTCGAATCCTGCAAAGCAGTACTTCAGGCCGCAGGACTTGGCGATGCCACCGGCGGCCTTTTCATGCTTCGCCACAGCTTCGCACTGCGTCAGTTGTCAAAGGGTAAGACGGAGGTGGAAGTTGCACGATACCTTGGCCTGACCGATGTGAACTCAATGCGACGTTATCGCGGAATTCTCGTAAGTCCTGCCGACGTTGTTTAGTTCTTTCGGTTTGGGGCAGGAGCATTACCTGTGCCGGTGTCCAGCACATCCGGTCCTAGCTTTTCCGAGGAAATGAGGAAACACGGTCTTTGCCATTGAGATAAGGGCGGTTCTGTGGCAACATGCCTCTGAACAGAACTTATTTCAGTCTTGAAAGTTAATGGCAAAAGCACCGTTTATTGAAGATGCACGGCTCAAGCACATGCTGAAAGTCGCTGCCATTTCCGGCGAAAATCCGGAACGCAATGTCGCTCTGCTTTACGTTATCTATGGCACCGGCATGATGCTTACCGAAGTGGCGCGCATGCCGGTGTCCCGATATATGAAACCGGACGGCACGTTGCTTGAGAAATCGGCTATCACTTCCGAAATCGCCTACAACGGCAAGGAGCGGCCTCTGTGGTGGTCAAATGCGAAAGTGGTTGCCGCTATCGACAAGTACCTTGAAAACCGCCTCAGAAACAAGCACGGCATCACGACGCGCAACGCGGCCTATCGAGGACTTGATCCTGATGGGCCGTTGTTCCTGACCGGCGAGGGCGTGCCGTACAAGCTCATCCAGCGCAAGACAGGAACCGGCGCGATCAGCTATTCGTGCGATTCCCTTAGCCAGCTTTTCCGCAAATTGCATTTGCAGGCCGGGATTGAGGGGGCGAGCGCCATGTCGGGTCGCCGCACCTTCGCCGTTCGCCTAAGCCAGAAGGGTTACGACCTTCGACACATCAATGAGCTGCTTGGGCATGAGACTCTGACCGCGACAAAACGCCTAATCGATGCCGATCCTGTGCGCCTTGGCGCTCTCGTTGCGGGAGTAATTTGATGACTGGAAGGATTCCAGGAGTGGAGGCCCTAGAAAACGCGGACTGGCGGATAGATACCGTTACGACCCTCAGTAAGCCGTGGACATCCCCTTGGACCGGCGAGACATCTCCAGAAGGAACGTTGGTCAAAAAGGTAACGGTGGCAAGGCTCAATCGCAAGCAAACTCTTACCGTAACGATTCCAAACGCATCAGCGCTGTTTCTCAATATAGCCCGACGAGCATATTCGGAAGCCCTTTCAATCCGGCGCGAGCACATCCATCCGAATGCTCGGAGAACTGAGCTTTCTTTGGACGACAAAACTGCTTTTACCTATCTTGAGTGCATGTTCGAAGCCGTAGTCTGTGCGCATACTGCAGTTGAAGCGTTTGTGAACGAGTTGCTACCTGCTGATAAGACGTATAAACGAAAGAACCGGCATGGTGAAATCGAGATTTTGAGTAAAGAAGAGATTGAGCGACGCGCTTCCTTGTCTGAGAAAGTTGGAACGATTCTTCCAGTAGCGATCGGTATCAACTCACCAAAAGGTATCCACCGAGCATACTCTGATCTTCAGGCACTTACAAAAATTAGAGATCGTCTGACCCACATGAAAAGTATCGATAGAAAGTCATCTGGACCGGAGGTCGATACTGTTTGGCATCAGCTGGTTATTTGCGAATCGCCGATCGATCAGGCCATGTGTGTCATAAGATATTTTTCGCCGAAAGACGATAAGTGCCCTCGCTGGCTAACCTCATATCCCAAAAAATAGGAAATTCTCAATGAAGAACATGGCGGTAGTAAGAGTGCAAGATAAGGTATTAGAAAAGCAGCTGTTTCGCCTAACTACGGCCCTTTCGGTCATTGGTTTTCTCACGTGTATCGTTATGTCCCTGCACTTCCATCAGAAGCGGGCGGATTTGATACGTTCGATCGACAATGTGAGCGAGACATACAAAAATATTGCCGCTCGCTGCACGACTTCGGAGATTCTTGCCCCTAAGGCACAAGGGCGTTCAGATGACTGCGAGATGAAAGACCGTATGGGTCCCCAGATGTCCGAAATGACAGGGAAATATGCGGCAGACGCGACCCATTATTCATACCAGTGTGACCGCTACTTCATAGCCGCATTTTGCTTACCATTTCTCCTATTTACTATCTTCGGTACAGGAGCTTGGGTAGTTACAGGGAGAGCTCCTAGCTTCCTACGGAACTACGATTGAAAGTTCATAGAGATCTGGATACCAGAGTCTTGGTGGTGTGCAGTAGCCTCGGTGCTGGTGATAGCCACTGGTATCTGCCTTGCCATCCACGGTAAGCATGTTGATAGAGTCTTGAAGGCATTCTAGGAAAACCCGGTGGAGTCCATTGAGGGGCACGGCTTGTCGGACATGAGCAAAACGGAAATCGCTGCTATTGGCATCACGGTTAACTAAAGAAAAATACGAGGCATTCTCTGTGCATAAAAAAGAAGAGGAAACTGCATCATGGTTCTTATCGCTCCCCATTTATCATCCGATAGCACGGGGATTAAAGCCGTGTCGCGAAGCATATGTAAAGATTCAGCTATTTAGCGAGACGTTCGACGCGTATTGCCCTTCGTGTCAACAGGAGGCGACGTTTCGCATGCACGGAGATCAGCAGCTTGCGAATGCATTGAGGCTTGAAAGAGCAGTTATTCCAACCAGCCAAACCATTCGATCGTCATCCGGGTCCGCATCGGCTCCCGCCCAATTTACAAAGACTGCAGAATGCACACGCAACCCAAGTCACTCTTTGTTTTTCTATTTCGTTGTTAGCGATGATGTTCTTTGCAAGGCAGGGCAGTTCCCGAGTTATGCGACTTTGGCTCAGGGAGAAACGAAGAGCTTTCGTAAAGTCCTGGGTGATGAAAGAGTAACTGAACTGAATACGGCGATTGGCTTGGCCGCGCATGGTGTCGGCGTCGGTGCCTTTGTCTATCTGCGCAGAATATTCGAATCGCTCGTCGAAGATGCGCACCAGGCCGCCAAGAACGGCCCGAAATGGGACGAGCCGGCGTACCTAGGGCTGCGTATGGCCGAACGCTTGCCGCTGCTAGCCGGACACCTGCCGCCGTTTTTAGTAGAACACGCGAAGTTGTACGCCATCTTGAGTCTACACCTGCACGAGCTGTCTGACGCCGATTGCCGCGCCAGCTTCGACATCGTGAAACAGGGGCTTTTTGCAATCGCCGAAGATCGGCTTGCTGAACGCCAGCGGCAACAGCGTGCCGCCGCTGCGAGCAAGGCGATCGCCGGCTACAAACCACCTTCCCCTTAACAAACGAAAACGCATTATGAGGAAATTTGTAGTCGACTTCAGCATGACCTTAGACGAAACGGGGACGAGCGCGACCCTAAATCGGGTGAAGGACGCGGCTGAGTGCGATATCACTGCATCGTTCATTGCTTATGCAGACAAGAAAGGTGTTGAGCTGAATACGCAAATTGCAATTCAAGAGGTCGCGGGCGATTACGCTCGTGAATTTGCGTCGATTCTGCCGTAAGCGTTTAGACCAAGGAAACAAATGCTCCGCCCATACAAGAAAAAAGCAAACATTGCCGCCGGAATTTGGCTTGCCAGCGTCGGATTGCTGGGCTATGTTGGGTCAAGAGGACAAGGAAACATTTGGGATAACGGTGACATCCTTAGCATCTCTTCAATGGTGATATGTATGACGGCGTATTGGTACGCATTCTGGGCGTACGCCAGAGCAAAAGGGCGGTCTGGAGCATGGGGAATCATCCTTCCAATCTTCTCCATTATCGGCTTGTTGACTCTAGCTGCTCTCCGAGACCTTCATCCTGATGACGACGCGTCAAATGGAGAGGAAAACCGTGACCAGTAGAACGACGAGAAAGCACCGGACGGAGATATTGGGTTGCCTTCGAGCGCAGCGTGCGGCATTCGGAGTTGTCACGCGTGCACGTGGTGTGCGTTGGTGGGCAGCGGCTACCAAGCTTAGCGACAGCGGGATGTGCCGACTAGTGTCGACCGGAGCGCATCGCGGTACCGAGTGGTCATGTATCCCATACGGCACAACGCTTTACGCGGCTACACGAGAACTCGTCAAGCCCGTCGCTGACAGCATGAAACACCCGGAACGGTTGCCTACAGTTGGCGACGAAGTTTGGTTCGTGTTTCATGGCCTGGTGTGCCGTGGTCGAGTCTCGCGAATTGATAAGCCGGGGCAACCGATGGCGTACGCTTGCGTGTTCGTGAAGCTTGGTGGCAAGCCCGATGGAGGCGAAACCTGTCTGCACGGACGAAGCTCTGCAAAAGCTGGTGAAGGCGATCATTGGTACTGGTCTGAGCAAGACGCCTGGAACATTATCGCTCATGAGTTGGAGCGCGAAGCGCAGCGTCTTGAGCCGCAGCAGAATTGACGAGGAAAAAAGGGAGAAGCATGCCGCGTCCCGTCAAACAAAGTATTGGCGATCTTGACGTGATGGCTGACGCAGTTGAGCGCTTGAAGTATGTCATGTACGCGCAATCTTTTTACGAAAAGCGGTATCAGGATGCACTCAGGAGAGTCGTCAATGATCTTGGCGACCCCTGGGCATACCTGCATATGGCTGTAGATGGTCGGGAAAACTTGATCCAACTACTTCGTTCTCAGTTTGAATAGGAAAAACCGTGGATACAAGAGTAGTGATCGTCGGTAGCGCAGTTTTACTCGTGCTTGGTTGTTTCTGGCTCCCGAGTTATTTGATTTCTCGTTCCATCAAAGCATACCGGCGTAAAGCGATCCTGGCTGGATTCGGGGCCACGTTCGACAAACTGCTGGATTTAGCGACTATCGACGCGAAGGCAAACCGAACGATTGTCGACAGTGTCACGGTAATGAAAGTGTACCGAGAAGCAGAAACCCTCGCCGCGTTGAACAGGCAATAAAGGAAAAACATGACAGGATCGATGCGCCAGTACGAAGAAATCGGCGGCTACAAATATTGGATCGACGCTGTCGCGCTTCCACGTTACTCAGACTATGGGCCTACGCGCTATCGAGGCCGGATCCACATAGTGCAGTTGCCAAATACTGAACGAATGATGGATGAGCCGGTGATCATTTTAAACCCACACGATGAGAAGACGAAAGTCGATGCCATTGGCTTGGCGGAGTCGGAGCTCAGGTATTACTTACGCTACGACCTTATGCAGACCATGATCCATTTTGCTAGAGAACGAGCGCTTCTCGACCCAGTCAGTTTCGATTGACTCTGCAAGCTAGAACAACTCGAAACGAGTCTGGTCGGCACTGGCTAAGCCACTGAATGAACAGCAAGGAAAAACGGCGAGAGCCGGAAAGGAGAAATGAATGTCCATCGGAATTGCAGTTGCAATCGGTGACGTGGTGTTGATGGTAGCCGATGGGCGCCGATCGAACGCATTCTCCATTCTTACCGATCAGGCTGAAAAAATCGTCGACTTGAACGATTCGCTTGTCGTCATAGAATTCGGAGCCGTTATGGCTTCGACTAATGTTGTTGACGAGTTGAGGGCCGACAGCCGCCTACCGGTAGCGGGGAGGGAGTTTATGGATCTTCTAACGCGCAGCATCCATAGCGCCGGAGCGTTCCTCGTTGCAGCCGTCATTCCCGATTCTACTAATCTGTCGAGGATCAAGGTCGGTCTGCTTGCAGGCGGCGTTGATGCAGACGGAGCGTATATCGGCGGCGCGTTGTTCGGACACGGAATGAGTGAGCCCAGCAGGCTTCTGCTTCGCCCGAACTCTACGCCTCAGTTCATTGTTCTCGGTGGTGAAACTTGCGGAGCACAAGAGTATTTCGAGCGTGAAATCGGACGCGCATATCGAGCATCGGGCACTGATCGGGCTACTCTAATCTCCATGCTAAAGCGTGCAGCGAAAAAGACTGTTCGTTACGCTGCAACCCACGACAACACTATCGGAGGACGCGTCCAGTATCGCATCCTTCAGCCTGAACACCCGACGCAGAGCGGTTTTTTATAGGAAAAGCCCGTGCCATTGAATAACGCTATTGCAAGGCAATCCGACGTACTTGCACTCTTGAAGTCAGCATGGGACGCCTCGACAAAGAATGCCGTCGCATCGGGGTACATGGCCGGATTGATTGATTCTCTGATGTGGGCTGGCCGTATGTCAGAGCAAGAGTATCAAGCCGCGTACGACCAATACGTTTATGCTCAGTGAAGGAAGGAAAAAACATGATGAAGACTTTGACCATAGCGAAGATTTGCCAGATCAATGACTTGTCCATAGCGACAGCAGAAAAGGCGCTCGCCAGCTTGCAAGAAAAGGGGCTTGTCACCGGTTTTGTTCCCGGCGATGTGCATGCTCACATCACGCTGACAGCTGAAGCGGCCAAGCACCTCAACTGATACCGGAAAAACCCGTACCATTGAATAGGGAGAAGAAAGTGAATATTGATGTG
This sequence comes from Noviherbaspirillum album, assembly GCF_035916955.1. Lineage (NCBI taxonomy): Bacteria > Pseudomonadati > Pseudomonadota > Betaproteobacteria > Burkholderiales > Oxalobacteraceae > Noviherbaspirillum > Noviherbaspirillum album. The sequence continues at coordinate 180,613 of NZ_JAWIIV010000011.1, forward strand.
ACTGATCTGGCCCCGTGCCCGAGATGCCGTGAACGGGAGAAGTTGGTCCCTGAACTTCATCCTGGTACTGCCTTTGTAAGGTGCGGCGCATGCAACTATATGGGGCCTGAGTTCTTGCCTCGGGGGGATGGAAAGCAGGTTCTACCCGCTGTCATTCGTGCATGGAACACCTTGCCGCGGTAGACCAGAAACCAGGGGAAAAGCATGACTCAAGAACAGGTGATTACCGAACTCCAGAAAGACGTTCCTGGCTTCATGGATAGGCTTTTTGGCAAAGGCAATTGGATACACGACGAAGCAGAGCAGCTCTACATTGCCCGTGATCCGAAATACAAAGGGCCAGATTTCGGTTTTATCGCTGTGCGACCGGACGGATCGTTTTTCACCGGCGTGCGACCCAAAGATGCATTGCAATAAACGTCAAGGAAAACACAACGCTATCAAGCCCATGCAAGCATACCTAGCAGATCGAACGTTTCTCACTGTCCGGCGCAAACTAACCGCGTGGAACGAACGAGCTCCATGGGCAGGTGCCGTAGCGGGCATGTTATTTTGCAGCCCTGTTTACGGAACGCCAGCCTACGTACTGAACGCGCTTGGACTCTTGAGCGCATGAACACAGGCGGCTGTGCCGCTGGTTATTCAAAACACTTATACCGCTGGGGTCCCTAATTGCACACGCCGTTGAGCCCGCTTCGGGCCGCCACGCTCACTCTTCCAGTTCACGCCGTTAGTCTCTGGCAGGTATTCCTCCTATGTGGGGTGCTCGCTCATGAACGAGCGCATCTTCTATTGGCGATCGCCCTTCTGGTGCCCATTCACCACTTCCTGTTCAACCTCACCACCACTCTCCATCCGCAAGTGGCGACCGCCCCACTAACGGGTAAGGAGCGCGACAATTGGATGCGCATCGTGGGATTCGCCCCTGTCGATCCTTTGACCGGCCCATGGTGGGTCCGATTAAGCCTGGTGGTGGCTTTGTGCTCAATTGGAACGTGGGCGCTCGTCGCCGCTTACGGTTCTTGGAGTGCCATAAGCCAAGACGTGAATCGTCTGCTCGCAACGCCGGATGGGTGGTTCGCCATTGGAGGGATGTTCATCGGAACTTTCCTAGTCTACGGACCGGTACGGATGGTGTCCGGTCGGTATATGGCTTACCTCGGCCTGAACGTCGCTCGCCCCTGGAAAGTGCTCGCAGCATCGCTGGCCCTGTGGATGTGGGTGGCCGCGCTATTTGCAGGCATGCATCAGAAGATCGATGTTCTATGCGGAGAGCATCGTGGAGCGTTGTGCGGAATGCAACATGCATATTCCCAGCCACTCACGTCCTCGCTAGATGCCATCTACTTCAGTGCCGTGACCTTGGCTACGGTGGGTTACGGCGACATTTCTCCCGTAGCTCCAGTTGCTCGCCTTGTGACTGTTTTAGAGATTGCTATCGGCATCGGTCTGCTTGGCTTCCTTTTGGGCCGTGTCGCCGGGCTTGCTGTGGCAACGGATCGCAACGTCTAGCCTCGATAGACATTCAGTGAGTGAAAGGGGATGAAGCGGTATAACAGGTCGGTCGACGCGGACACGTTGCGGCACGGGGCCAACGGCGCCGTTGGAAATCGTGCACCGTGCGGCCCTTGCCGCAACGTGTCGGTTACCTTTACGTTGAATGTCTGCTTTGGAGCGAGGCGATAGGCTGGTCCGGGTCGATTGCCGGCAGTCAACGGGAGATCGTCAATGGCTCGTTCTTACTGCATTGCGGACGATTCCTTTCTGCCAAGTCCGCTTATGACTCCGTCCAAGTGAGCACGTCGTCGTAACGGTGAAGATCTTCACCGTTACGGCTGAAGACGCTGCCGGACATGGTGCGGAGCAGGCCCGGAATACGCAATTGCAACAACGGGGGCTCATAATGCGTTTGTTCGCGTCTGGTACCGGAAGGGCTGCTTAACTTGCTTGACCTCCGGCTATAAAAATGGCTTATAAAAGGTAGTGAATCATTACAGGAGACCAAGAAACGCAATCGCGCTGTTTCTTACTTCAGGAGATGACTTACTATGAAATTTGCCTCTTTCCTTATACCCCTCGCCATGTTGGTTGCTCTAGCTGGTTGCGGTGAACAGACCGTTGAACTAGTTGGCTACCATTCCTCCAGGTCTCACCCGACCGCCTCAATTAGCGTCCGAGGCGACAAGGGCGTTCTCAAGCTGGTGAACACCCCACTGAGAGATTTCCCTGACACGCAAAGGGAATGGGAGCTTGATGCTGTAAAAATGCCTAATTGGTTGGAGCAACTGGCGCCAAATTACCAGTCCGCCACCATGCGAGTAGTTCATTTGAAAACAGAACTACAGTTCGTCGGCGGTGCCGGATTTCTGTTCTGCCTACCCTGCCAAAGCATAGGTCTGCCGACGGAATGGCATTTCGCTGGCGAGAAAAACTGATAACTGACAATCCTAACTGCCACAAAGCCACCCATCTCGTTCGAGATGGGGTGGCTTTCTTCATTTCTGTTCCTCATTACCACTGGTTAGGCCATCTCAGCGTCCCGCTGATCAACTTATCCCGTACGGAGAGAACTATGACAACCACAGTAGCCATTCAACGCGTTCTTGAACCTAGCGACAGCGAATATCCTGACCTGCCTGCCATCTGCGAAGTTACCCTGCTTGAAGGCTCCATTTCCGAAGCGTTCCAATTGATGGAAGCCGGCTTGGGTACGTTTTTCGACGTCCACGCCTTTAATGTCAAAATCGTCAACGACACTGCATTGACGTTTTGTACCTTCGAAATGATCAACCCCGGCAAAACGTTCACCTGGTCTTTGCCCTATCCAGTGGAATTGCTTGTGCAACAGGCCCACGCCCGCGTTTTCAATGTGATCGAACGCCACGCGCTTCTCGCCAGACTGGCGTACCGAGACAAGCACTTGCATCCTTTCGCGCAGAACTACAAATCGGCACAAACCGCCGGGAAGGGTCTGGTGGTATTTGACAAGAATGGGGACACCATAGAGATCGGCGCCATGTGCAAATACGGAAGTTTGTCCACGGGAAGGGAAGGGACTGGATGGGTTTGCGACCTCTCCACACATCCTCTGCGGCCCGTCGCGGTCCGTCCGGACGATTCCGTCGGCTATTGGTCTTTAGGCATGATGTCTTCGGAGGTCGTACTGCTGTAACTGCCGATTTCCGGCCAGCTAAATGCATTAACCGTTGTTTCAGGCCCATCCCATGGATGGGCCTTTTTAATGGCGATCGCGTCTGCGCGTCTCCAGTAGTAGCGGCAATAGCCGAGTCGCTTGTATACGAATGTTCGCCATTTCCCACTACCAGGCTTCGCGAGCCATAGGTACTTCACGTGACTTACTAACCCCCACTCAGGAACTCCGTGGGATAGTAACCACGGGGATGCAACATGGACACAATTATCAAAAAGACAGTAGAAGAAGTGTTTGGCATTACCGATGGCCAGTTTCAGCGCGCCGTCGTGCGCATCTTCCCATCCACGCCAGCAACGCCCAAAGCGATCAATGGCTTCAAGTTCACGACTGACAGCCTTCGCCGCCTGATGATCTGGTCGGCCTCAGCATCAATCCCGGAAGGCCATTTTGATGCGGTGATGAAGCGCAACCTGATGATTTTCGGACCTACTGGCTGCGGCAAGACGCAGTTGCTCAAGGAGTTCTGCGCCAGGACCGGCCGGCCATTGTTCCGTTACCAGTGCAGCGAAGATTCGGAAGTGTCCCAGCTGTTCGGCACCTGGAAGCTGTGCAAGCCTATCGCCAAGGAGGAAGTCGATCCAGAAGCCGGGCTGCTGGAGAAGGGCGCTCAGGGCATTGCCAAGGCGATCGAGCGTCTTGCTGTTACTGTCAAGCGCATGACAGGCGTTGGACCTGAGATGACGTTTGTCGACGGACCCGTACTTCGCTGGGCCCGGACTCCAAACGCGATTCTGCTGCTTGACGAGTGGGATCAGCTATCCCCGACGGTTGCCATGAGCTTGAACGGCATTCTTGACGGAGATGTCATCGAGGTGCCGGAAACGGGAGAGCGGATCGCCATTTCCAAAGGGTGCCTGATCGCTGCTACCGGTAACACCAACGGTCGTAACTCTGCCGGCGGCAACGGCGGGAGCGCAGCGCTCTACAAAGGGGTCAAGCGGCAGAACATCGCCTCCCTTGATCGGTTCTTCGTCATCAATGCGACTTACCTTTCGGAAGCGGAAGAGAAGGAACTGCTGGAAAAGCAGGTAAAAATCCCATCGGCGGCAGCAACCGCAATGGCAAGCCTGGCCGCCAAGATCCGAACACAGTTCATGGGTCTAAACGAGGACGCCGGCGCCAACGGGGAGCCACTTGAGTTCACCATCACAACTCGTAATCTGCTCAACTGGGGTATGGCATGGCAACTCCTGACAGTTACCGGAATGGACCCTCAATCGGCATTCAAGGAATCCCTCAACATGACCCTGCTCGATTTCGGCACCGCAGCTGAACGCAAAGCAGTTCTCGACGCATGGGACACCATCATCGGTGACAAGATCTCATGATTCCGTAATCTAACCCCACCCCGGCAGCCACGCCGGGGTGTTTCTTTTTGGCGGGAGATTACGAGTCCGTGTTGGCCATAACGAAGTACAAGGCGTCGTCAAGGATACGTCACTTGACCATACCTCCCATAACTTACGGAGCGCCACGGGATCGTAACCGTGCCGTCTTGCTCATGTTTGATCATCAGTTTCATGCGTTTTCAGAATCAAGCGTGTCTTTACTCGATCAGCATGCCTTGCAAGGTATGGACATTGATCTACCACCCAGCATTTGCGGGTTGGTAGCGACAGAGTTGGAAGTGGAGGAGATCCACATCTTCCCTGTCGCCGAGTGATGCACCGCCCACAGCCACCGACACCTCGCTTCACGCGAGGTGTTTTTTTACGCCCAGCGTCCTGTCTTCCACCTCGATGTTTGCCATACCAGGACGTAACGCCAAACCAGCGGCATTCTCGAAAGCCACAACGGCAAAACCATTTACCCGCCCGTAGCGGCTCTACGCACGGCGACTGGAGGAACTATGCGAAACAGACAATTCGCGTTGGATGGGCTCGACGGCCTGTTCGAATTTACCAATGCGCAGGTCAACCCGGACCGACATTCCACGTCCGTCCAAGATACCGACCACCCGCTCTATCGGCGGCGGACTATAGCTATGGTTGGAGATGATGTGGTGGCCAATGCGCTGGCATCGGACGCGACCAGCAGGCGCATCATGGCAAAGGGGCTCATGCCTGTCGAGGGCCAGATCGTAGGCGCCCGTTTGAACCTCAACATCATGAAATCTAAGGGAGTGGCAGTGCAAACCATCCATTCTGGCAACAGCTCCGACGGATATAGGCGCGGAAAAGGCCTCTATAACGGCTCAGCACTCGCATACCTGAAATATGTTTGCTTGACCGACGCATTTTTCAATGTTGGTCAGGCAGCCCGGGAAAGAATTGCTTCTGCTGTAGAGCCGAAGCACCCCATGGGTTCGGTGGACGGCGCGTACTCACTTGCCGAGCCAAATTTCGACGGTGTTGAAGTTCGTTTCGACCCCCGTCGGCTTCATCTGTTCTGCAGTGAAGATAACCGCCCCATCCAATACGCCGAGTTCGTCACGCTTTACGCCAACCGGGTCTATGCCCGCGGCCGATTGATCTTCTTTGATGAAGCCACGGCACCAGCGAAGGTCGGCACCTCTCCAAGTGAAGTCAGGTTCTAACCTATTGCTTAGGCGTGTCTTCCTAACCCTTTAGCCCACGCATCAGCGTGGGCTTTTCCTTTTGCAGAGCGCCCACGTAATGCGACCACTGGCAAATCCGCATCGATGTTATTCATTTCTATGGGCGAGGCCTATGCAATGTGGCCATTTCTTTGATCTCTAACAGGAGCTTTCCGGAAAGCCGGATCGAAAACTATGAATGAAATGCAGATACTGGACGACGTCGTTCTGATTGACGTTATTGTTGGCGGGTCCACCGGCGAGCGCACCGTGGAATCGAATGACTTTATCCGTGAGGTCGGCCGCATGCTCCCCAAAGGCACCTTCTCGTGGATTTCCAAATACCGCTCCGAAGCTAAACGGGAAATTCTCAAAGTGGGAGTTGCACGCAAGGTCGACACACGCGTCATTGGCTATTTCGTCCCATCGAAGTTCGCCAAGCAGGTGTCGGAGAAGCTGCTGACGATCCGTGAGGAATTTCTAGCGGAAAAAGCTATATTCCTTCAGAAGGTGCCGACGCTCATCGAAGAATGGGCCTCCCATCCTACGAACGCAGTCGCCAAAAGCAGCGGCGTGCTGCAGGCGGACCTGATCCGCTTACACGCGCCACGTCCCTCCGAACTCGACCGCATGCTCAAGTTCGCAATGTCGGCAACGATGGTGAAATCTGCCGGTGTTTTTGGCGAAGCCGATTCGTTGATCACGGAAGTCAAAGGTCTGGCAGGGCAGGCGGCCGCAGAGATCGCGGATGACATCAAGGTGTCGTGGAAAGGCCCGGCTGGTGGGAAAACGACCTCGCGCGTGCTTGGCCTGGTCCGTCGAATCAGAAACAAAGCTGATGCGATGGCCATCCTATCGCCTAAGTTCACGGACCTGCGCGACATGTGCGATAAAGTGATTCAGGCAGTGCCTGCAACAGGAACGATCGAGGGCATTGAATTTCTTCAGGTGTCTGCGCTGCTGGAGTATTGCAGCAAGCCAGAGAATATCCTGACCGTTCACAGCGTGCCGTTTGATCCACTGGACGTCATTACGGCAGAACCGGAGAACCAGGTCGCTGCCGACACATCCAGCGTCCAAATGCCTCTTGAAAGCCTTTCGCTCATTTTCGGCGCGGCAGATGCAACGTCGCAGTCCGTCGACAACCCAACGCCTCCACCACCGCCCGTGGTGCACAAGCCGGCAGCCTTCCTTGAGTTCTAACACCTCAAGGCCCTAAAACAACGACGCCTCAGAATCCCACCGGATCTGAGGCGTTTCTTATTGAAACCCGACGATTTAGAACGTCTTCTTGGTCTTGGTCATCTTTTCTGCCAATTCGGGGTCCTCGACTTCCGCTCGACGAAGAAGTGATTTCTGATAGACGGTTTCATATAGCATCACGATTCCGGTCCGGGTCGGGATCGACAGTGATTCCCATTCCTTGGCCGACGGCGCCCACGCTGCCCACGAAGGATCGACTTTCATCTTCTCATAGGCGGCTTTGAGATGGGCGTTCATATCGCCAGGGAAGAAGTCCGACGGTTCCAGATAGTCCGCCAGTACCATGACCTGCACGATGGGAATTTCAAGGAATTCAGCGATTCGCTCCATCTTGCCCTTGTCGAGCGAATTCATCTTACGATGGCCGTTTGTCAGGGAATTCCAGTAGATCGGCGTAATCCCCATAATATCGGCGATATACCGGTCGCTGACACCGAGTTCAGCGACTCGCTGTTTCAGCCTTGCGATCAGCCGAAAGCCCGGGACGCGCGACTTCTTGCTGCCATGACCTTCGGGGAACAGTTCCCCTGTACTTTGGTCGTCCTCGGGTTGCGCAGTAACTCTCGTCTTTGTACGTGCCTGTTTGGTAGCTGTTTTCGCAGCCGGCGCACTGCCCGCCGCCGTTTTGTTCGTTGCCTGTCGAGGCATAGCCGATCCTTTTCTTCGCAAGCGGCCCCCGCCTGCGTATCCGTCAAATAACCAATCACGGGTACGCATACGAGCGCCACATTTTGTCGTCCCAGTATAGCAAGCGTAATTCTATACAGTTATGTTGAATTTGCAAGATTCGCGCCAGATCTAGCGCCACCCTTAGCGCCCGACAGGGATGCGGGTAACAAGTAGAAATCCTAGCAGTATTGTGTTTAACCGTTTGCGGTTATTCCTAGCTGTTATGTATAATGTTTCCGCACAACCACAATTCGAAGGAGTATTCCCTTGCTGCCCTTAGACGCCAAACGCAATACTGAATCGTATTCCTACCCCAACGGGATGTTGAACATCGGCTGGATTGCCGGCGTCCTGCGGCATCCCGGAAATGGCACCTGCTTCATTCAGCAGACCGCCTCCGAAAACCACATGATTCCTATCGAGTTTGACCCTCGTAAGTCGCCGATTCCGCGTGACGTGAAAGAACTCGACATCGTCATGGCGTATTGCCATGTGTCCGGCTTCAAGGATGGCGATCAACGTTCCTTGCGTCTTCGCGCGATCCGGTTCGAGGCGGCTAACACCATGCATATGGACAAGCGCTTCATTGAGGACCTCGTCAAGAAGTGGGAAACCAAGGTTCACGATGCGGCCAAGCGTACGGCGACACCGGAGGCAATCAAGGCGTTACAAGCCACACAGCCCCAGTCAATCCAGGAACGCCTTAGCGCGTTCGATTGGCGCGTCATGCAAATGAATCGGAACGCATCCAACCAGGTCCGTCTCGCAGGTTTTGTGCAAGCCAAATCTCTTGAGCGCAATCGCGTGATCGACGGCAAGCCGGTGAACGATCGACTGGTTGTCTTGCTGCGTCAGACCGAAGATCCAGACAAGTGCATCCCCATTCGCTGGTACTCCCGCAACCTCGAGCCGTTGGCCAATATGCTGCGCCGTGGTCTTCCCATTGTCGTTTCTGGCGAGGTGCGCCTTGACGTGAAGTCGGTCGGTGCTCCCGATCCTGAGAGCGGCGTCGCTCCTGTTTCCAAGGTCCCGTTCATTCAGGCCAAGGACTTACCGGGACCGGTACCTCCCGACTCCGATATGATTCGGATCGATCCATGGTGGGCGGTCGAGCTGTTCAACAATCTCGGGAAACCGGCCGCCTCTGCGGCGCCAGCACAAGACGAAGCGAGTAAGGCTGCAGAATTCGCCGCCCAATTCCAGACCGCGAACGTCCAACCCGAATCCTGACACTCGGCTACAGCCTTCCACCGATCCAGCCAGCGCCTCTCATAGTCTCTGGCTGTTTTTCTTTTCCTACCCTGATTATTGCGGGATACCGCGCGGATGAGTAAAACTCTAATTATTGCGGAGAAGCCCTCCGTAGCGAAGGATATCGCGGTCGCACTTGGCGGCTTCCAGCGGGAGAAAACATGGTTCGAGCGCGATGACGTTGTCATCACATCAGCCATAGGACACCTTGTCGAGTTGGACGTGCCAGAAGCAGCAGTCAGCGGCCGTGATCTGGCAAGTCTACCCGTTATACCCGCCCGATTCGGGTTGCGCGTCATCGACAGGACAAAGGACCAATTTGCGCTCGTTGAGCGGCTCATGCGACGAAAGGACGTAACACTCGTCGTCAACGCCTGTGATGCAGGGCGTGAAGGCGAGCTCATCTTTCGCCTTATTTACGAGCTGGCTGAGTGCCGCAAGCCAACGCAACGCATGTGGTTACAGTCAATGACGCCTGGTGCGATCCGCGCTGGATACGCCAACATGCGACCCGGCAGCGACTTCGATGCGCTGGCGGATGCCGCACGGTGTCGCGGGGAGGCGGACTGGCTCATTGGCATCAACGGCTCACGCGGCATTACACGCCTGCATGAGAAGGAAAAGCGCGTTGCTGAGCAAATGACTGCCGGCCGGGTGCAGACGCCGACTCTTGCCATTCTGGTATTTCTTGAGCATACCATTCGAGACTTCGTGCCGCAGGACTATTGGGAGGTTCATGCGTCCTTCGGTGCTGTAGCCGGCGCCTATGACGCAAAGTGGTTCAATCACAAAGGCCAGGAAGCAGGCGAAGACGGATCTGCCTACCGTATTGCCGACGTCGCAAAGGCACAAGCGATACTCTCAAGATGTAAGGGCGTGGCACCTACGTCGGTCGCTGACACCAGCAAGACGCAGACGAAGTCTCCGCCGCGCCTGTTCGACCTCACGACCTTGCAGCGGGAGGCGAACAGGCGCTTCAAGTTCTCGGCGAAAAAGACCTTGGACATCGCTCAATCGCTGTACGAAAAGCACAAGGTAACGACCTACCCGAGGACCGATTCGACTGCATTGCCTGAAGACTACGTCGGCAAGGCGGCCGCCGTCATGAAGCTGTTCGACGGAACCACCTACGGACCGCTTGCCGAAAAGGTGGTCAACAACCATTGGGTCAAGCCAGATAAAAGAATATTTGACAATTCCAAGATTTCTGACCATTTCGCCATTATCCCAAACGGGCAGCGGCCGCAAAGCCTGGACGCTTCGGAGGCGAAGATCTACGACCTGATCGTCAGGCGCTTTCTCGCTGCATTCTTCCCGCCGGCAATCTATGAGCAAACGGTCCGGATCACCGTCGTATGCGACGAACATTTCAAGTCAACCGGTAGGGTGCTTGTATCCGCTGGATGGTTGGAGGTTTATGGAACCGATACGGACGATGATGGGAAGACGCCTACTCTTTGTTCGGTAGACCCGTCCGAGGTCGTCAACCCGTTAGACATGGCCATCAAGGCATTGAAGACAAAAGCCCCGGCGCGACTGACAGAAGCCACGCTACTCGGTGCGATGGAGAGTGCTGGAAAGCTCATAGATGACGATGAGCTACGGGAGGCAATGAAAGGAAAGGGCCTCGGCACACCCGCGACGCGGGCTGCAATCATCGAAGGGCTGTTATCAGACCAGGACGGGCAGGGACGTCCTAAGGAGCCTTACGTCACTCGCGTTGACAATCACCTCGTGCCGACCAGCAAGGGTATGGGCCTTATCGAATTTCTGGTGCAAAACAAACTCGATGCCTTGACCTCCCCGCGCATGACCGGCGACTGGGAGCAAAAACTGCATTTGATGGAACAAGGAAAGTACAGCCGGCTGTCGTTCATGAGCGAGATAGCAACGATGACGAGCGACATCCTATCTACGATTAAAGCCAAGGCTGCATCAATTGTTCCTCCACCGGAAGCCAGTCTGACGGTCACTTGCCCGCGCTGCTCCGCCTCGCTGGTAGCAAATCTCCGGACGATCGACTGTGAGGCCCAGTGCGGATTCCAACTGTGGCTGACAGTCGCAGATAAAAAGCTCTCGCTTCCTCAAGCCGAGGCGCTACTGCGAGACGGTCAGTTGCCCGCAGTCGACGGCTTCTATAGCAAAGCAAAGAAAAAATCTTTTTCGGCGGGTCTGGCTCTAGACCAGACCGGCAAGGTCACTTTCGTCTTCAACTCTTCGAACGGCGCCGCCGGACAGCAAAGTGCAGCAGACAAATCGGTTGTGCAATGTCCCAGCTGCAGTAAGGCGATGCGACGGATCAAAGGCGGGAAGGGCCACTTTTGGGGTTGTTCAGGCTACAACACAGGGTGCCATACAACGCTGGACGACAAGGATGGCAAGCCGGTGCCCAAGCACAATGCGAAATCGTCGACTTCCGAGTTCATATGAGACACAACAGAAATCCCATCGTCAGAGATGTCGCCGTCGTTGCCATGTTCTGGTGGTCAGTCTTTTCTCTGGTTCACGCGTACCAGGTCTTCGATTCAAGCTACTCATTGCGCGAAAACTGGGACTACTTCGTGAACCTGTATGCGCACATGCCGCGACATCTACGGTGGTGCGCCGGCGGCGCGTTCATCGGCGCGTTCCTCAGCCTATGGACAATCTTCTTCAAACGTGACCTTGCAAGAGGCCGCGTCGCTCCTACGGAACATCTGGGTGTTCATTGCACGATGGGGAAGGTCCCCTTTTTGGCGAAGGAGGCTCCGCGCGCGAAAAAGAAGGCGACCCTTCCCATCACCAGCAAGGTCATCAAGGGATGGCTCGATGCGAACAAGGAGCGCCATCCGGAACACGTTGCGCTCTTCAACGCGGTGTGGGAGACATTGTCGGCTCACAAGAGCCATCCCGCGAGTCCGTATCGCGCTGGACATGGCGGCAAGCTGCTCTGGGAACATTCCCAGAATGTCGCCGAACAGGCGCTCCTTCGCGCAAAGGACTGGAAGTACGACGGAATTTTCTTCGATGACGGTCGGCGCAAACGCACGTTGGTCATCCCGAAGCTAAATCCGAACTATGCCTTCGACCCCGATGATCCATTGATCCCGCTCGTCGCGATCGCGCACGACCTAGGCAAGATCGAGACATATATCCTGCAGCCGGATGGTTCAGTGAAATCATTGGAATCCCGGAACGGTATACGGCATGACGGCAAGTCCGCCCAGATGCTTGCACGGATGGCAGAATTCCATAACCTCCCCGGCAATGACTCATGGATACTGGTCGACGTCGTAGGGCAGTACCACAACAAGTTGCACATGAGAGTCGACAAGTCCGGGGCATGCTATGACGACCGTGTCGGCTCGCTTATCCAGTTTCTCAACGATGTGGATCGAGCAACGGGTATTCTGGAATGCGGTGGTGCTGAAGGCGCCGAAGCAACTCTTTCAGAAGAGGATAGTCAGAATATATATAAGGCCTTTGTTGACATCGTTACGGAACACGGCCGTATCAACGGCACTGGAGATCATGCTGTCGACAAGCGTTTCAAGATCGGACAGAAACACGAAGGCCTTATCTACATCAGGGAGCAATTTGTCCGTCAGTTGATTCTGAAGAAGGTCCAGATTAGTCAGGAACAAGGTACAGCCCGGTACAGATCCACACTGGCTTTGCTTAGGATGTTGGAAGATAAGGGGCTCCTTTCATGTACCGTGAATGGATATGATTTCAGCGAGTATCTCCCACTGCAGACAGTGACTTTTCACGACGCAGCCGGTAAGTACATCACAACGTGGGACAAGGTGATCGTCATCCGACTGAACCCGGCTGCCTCCGAGTTGATGTCGCTCGCCCGACTGCAGAACTTTACGCCGAAGGCGAGGGTGAAAGGCCATTTCTACGGCCATCAGCCAGCACTGAAGGGCGACACGAAACTTGCGGAAATGCTGCAACTGGCGTTCGGGAAGGATGCGGTTGCCTCGACCCATGACGATAAGGCCTCTGGAAATGATGAGCAGCCAGTGGACGACGGCTATTTTGAGGATAGCCCTCCCGCGCTGGCGAGCAGCACCGAAGCAAATCCGATCGCCTTGCCTTCTTCTACGCCCGCGGTACCAAAGGAAGCCCTAGCCGCCGAGGACGAAACTCCGGAAGTGATTCTGGACTCCGCTGTAACGATGAGCAACTCGACACCAGGCGCTATGGCACATAGCACAGCTATGAGCTTGGATGACGTTCTCGGGGATCTTCAACCCGTTAGCCAGGACATTGATATCTTTACAGGACGCGCTATCGCGCAGCCAAAGAAGGCGACGGTGCTTGATAGTGCTGCAAACCTGCAGCGTGCAGTGCCCGACGAGGTCGCAACTATGCCTTCGGCACCGGCCAGATCACAAGTTGACCCATCTCTGCCGCCCACGAAACCTTTGGTAACGAAAGGGCCAAGTATGGAGGAAGCAAAAGCTCGATTTGAGGAATCAAGGAAGGGTTGGATAGGCCGCCGGGAAATTCACTTTCAAAAGGTTAGCGAAGGAAGCGCGAATGCCACGAAACCGAGTGCCGACTCACTTGCGCAAATTCAGGATGCTGTTGCCAACAATCGCCTTTTCACCCTTCACAAGCACGACGGCATACATTACGTCGAAAAGGTCAAAGTCGAAGCACTGTTTCCAGACTTGGATTTGGACAGCCTTATTGAATCCAAACGCATAACAAGGATGGAACTGGCAAACATCGTGGCTGTGGGGATACCGGAGAAGCGCTAGATTCGGATCGCCGATTCAGGAGGAGGAAGGATAATCGCCAGCCGGCCTGCCGGCGAAGAAAAATAGCCCTGCGTGCGTAAGCAAGCAGGGCCAAGTCATTTACTGGATTCGCGCAACGGTGATAACGCGATTCCTGTCTGATACACGTACAGATTGTCCGACGCGGAGCAGGGCGACATCATACCGGTCGGCATAGTTATACCCATGCGATGCACAAAAGTAGTTAAGCGTTACATCAAACGGCCCCCTGTTCCCCTCGTCTGCCTGCTCTTCACGGCGGTATAGACGGCTTGCAATGAAGTCGTTGGCGTCTTCTGTCATGGCAAAATCAAGAAGCCGCTTGGCGTCCCGGCTATCCCAATTCCAGTCCTCACCGCCGGCGTGATAGAACATCATCTCCGCGACATCTGTGCAAAGCACCGCAAACTCTGGCGCTTCGCCCTCGAATGGCGGCGAGCCGACTGCTTCGACATACCAGGCGATCAGCTGTTCTGCTGACATCCTTGATGCGTTCTGTATAAACTGGAACTGCGAAATGGTCGGCTGGTACGAGTTGATCGATGCCTTGATCGTCTCAAAGTCGTCTGACTGGTCGATATCGCGAAGGTATTCCATATCTTGATCGTAGAGCGTCAGGGAAAACCGCGGTCTTCCTTTGACCTCCCGTTTCGACGGGTCCAGATAATCGATCCAAAGCCGCAGAAAGTAACCATTCCAAAGTTTGCGGGCAAAGGAAGGCATCGTATCGTTATGCCAGCTTTCATCGGTGAAGCATTCAGGCAACACGACATCCAATTCGCCAAACGAAGCGAACTCTCTCTGGTAGCGCGGCAGATCGGCTAATGGCATTGGGGAATCGGGTATTGCTTCACCGTCACGATACGCCGTTGACAGATGTTTCGGCATACAGCTAATGTCCTCGGCGCGGTACCACCCGGCAGCGAGTCCATACTGTGCCGCGTGACGATCCAGTCCATTGATGAGTGCCTTTTGCGCGCCATCCTGCTCCGCTCCGTACGCCTCGAATGAGAAATTGGCGGTCTCCAAGGCCGCTTTGTAGAAATGTACAGGTTCCATATCTTCCGTTTCTTGTTGGGTAGGGTTTATAAGGAAAGAACGGCCCGGGAAAGGGCCGCTCAAGAACATCAGAGGGGTTTGTGCAGAACAACGGTGATCGTCCGGACAAGCGTGCCGCTGCTGCGGAACGACCCTTCAGGATTGTCGTAATAGCGTCCGTAGACGCGCACGAAATCGCGAAACTCCGCGCTTCGACGGTCCTGACGGTATGCTGCGCCGCCAGACATGATTGAAGTGAGCTTCCCGCCCGGCGCCAGTAGATCCCAAGCATGTAGGACGTGCTTTATATCAGCCTGTTTTGCGAAAGGCGGGTTCATGCAGATCGCGTCAAATCTTCGATCCGTTTTGAAGTCCATGAAATCACCCATGACCGGATCGAAACCGAGCGTCCGCAGGACATCGACGTTCTGCTGTTGTAACTCGACGGTAGTTACGTTTTCATGGCCAGTAATGGCAGCCAGCTCGACAGCGATATTTCCGATGCCGGCGCTGGGCTCCAATATACACATTCCCGGCGCAATTCCGGCCTCGCGCACCAGGTTTAGCACCAGATCTTTTGGAGTCGGAAAGAACCCATGATTGTCGGGCTTCTCGTAGGTGCCGGTCTGAATCACGTTATCGATCAAGTCAGCGGGGTCGTTTGCAAACACATGCCCACCAGCCCTTCGATCCCATTTGCCGCCAATGGCCCGCAGTATTCGGTCCACCTTGGCGTAGGCACTTCGGTCCAGCTGCCGATGGAACTTCACTACGTTCCCGACAACTTCCGCTTCGGAGAGAAGGCCGATCGCACCGAGGTCAAGATCAGACGGATCCTGCAGCGAGGAGGTCGACGACTCGGCCCGACCGCCAAGCCTCACCTCGATGAATTCGAGCGTGGAACCTGCTTGGCCCATTACCACTGAAGCGTGTCCAGCGGAGTCGGGCCACGATCTTCGGTGCGATAAGGTCTCGGACAACTCGGCCGCAATTTCAACCCAGTTGACTTCGCCTTCCACCCAGTACGAAAGAAATAAGCGCCGGCCCATGACACCGGCGCGCTCGTCATCGTCCTTGACTACAATAACCGATGTGAAATAGCTGGCGAGTTTGACCGGATCAACTTCGCCGGCGCCATTGGCAAACATCGCAAGGTTGTGATGGATTTTTGCTTCCTGGCCAATATAGAGTGAAGCACAGTACGTCGCAGAATTGCTGTACCCCTCATAACGAGGAGCCGAAGCTGCTTTGATTGCATAAACTTCCTGCATTGCGTTTTTCATATCATCTCCTGAGTAGTAACCGGACTGCCAAAGTCCGTATGCGTGGCTCTAGGTGATGAGTCACATGAATAAGCAATCAGCCAAAGAAAATCGCCCTCGATCCGATAGGAAGGAGGGCGATTTGTTACGGTTTGGAGCGATCAGACGGTTAGTACGCCACATTCTGATGGCTGCGCGGAGTGAACGACCTTGCCGCATTCTCGTAGCTCGATGTTGACGCACTCCCTTCGAAGCAAGTGTTGCAGGTACAGCTGCCCCCAGGCCGAGTAGCCGCTGACATCGAGCGCAACCAAACCGTTGTCCTTCACAAAGTCACGGATCGCCGTAACTAGCCTTGTGGCCAGTTTGCGATTCTTGTACTCGGGATCCACAGAGAGATAGCTCAACGTCAGTGCATCGGGTTCCAGATTATCGAGGCAACACGCCAATGCCACGATTCGATCACCGAGCTCAATACCGAAGAAAAGCTCTCCACCGAACAGGACAGTAGAGAAATATTGAAGCCGCGTTGTCATCGCCTCGGCTGGGGATTCGCGTATGCACTTCGCTTCACCGGCACCATACCTAGCCATAAAGGCGTTGCCGGCGAGCTGAAACACGGGTGTTTCCATAACATCTCCTTTGATAGGTTAGCGTGATTACTGTAGATATTCAGCAAACCTCGCTGATAGTTATGAACTACATCGAACTGCAAGTCTCGATGCCATAGCGGAAGGCATCATTGACAGCCGTTCCAGCATATATGCCCTAACGGTTGGTCCCTACATTGGATCGGTGACCCACTGTTTCAGGTTGCAAACGCTGATACGATAACGGCTCCTATGTCTCGAGCATTCCAGATGTCTGACGCTTCCCCACACAAAGCACTGAAAACGGTATACAAGAAAGGCGACCTGAGGAGAATGCTCAGTGTGCTCGGCGCCATTGCTGCGTTGGAGAAGGCAACGCTAATTCGAATCGCGGACAAAACCGGACTTTCAAACAAGACCGTGACTGCGCTGATCGACCAAGCGCGGGAACAAGCAGGAGTGACCATTGAAAAGATTGGGCCACAATATCGGATAACCGACTGGGGCTTGGTGATTAGACCAGAGGGTGCCGATCTGGCGTTGACAGGTGCGTTAGACGCACCTAGTATCTGATCGTTAGCTTTTCTTCGATGGATCTTCACCATGGACGACACCAGCATAGTCGCGTCAGAACGCGCACCTTCCCTTGAATCTCTCATAGCAAAGCATCGAGCAAGTGCGCGATATGGGATTTACCGTAATCGTCTTGCCGATGACGCCTGCCGGCACTTACGGGAGGACCTTCCGTACCGCGGATTGACGTACGACGAGGCAATAGCGATACGTAATCGCCTTGATGCCGAGGCTAGGACTACGGCAGGAAATCCGCTTTCGTCATGGGGATTGACCATGCATTTTCTCCGACTCGAAAAGCCAACGGCCGCCGTCATCGACAACCGTGGATGAGCTACGTCGTATATGTCAGGGTCACTGGCTCCAACAAGGGAGCGCATCAGTACGTGATCATCGACGGCATCAAGATCGGGGAAATATGGCGCCAGCAAGTAAGGCAATCAACGTCCTGTGGAACGAGAGGCCTGAAGTGGCGATGGTTTGCGGTGTCATATCGTAGGCTTGGCCAGCCTAGTGTACCGTTCGAATTATCGTCGGACGGATATGGTACGAAAGATAAGGCAATTGACGCACTAGAGAGCGTCGTTTGTCGACTTTCATGGTTATGGAGATTTGGTCATGACAACGGGACAACTTCTTGCTCTCATTATTTTCGTTGCAACCGCAGCGGTCGTGTATGCGTCATGGCGTGCCGGAAAGACTCCAGCACTGATTGGACTAGTCGCCGTTTTTGGATTCGGTAGTGCAGCTCTGTCGCTTTACAAAGACGCGGAGCAAGCCCAGGTGCAGGAACGAGAGTCCTACAAAGATCGGGCTGTTACAAGGTAAGGATAGGTAGAAAGTCGCGATGCTTCGCCGAGTTATCGCTTCCAAAAACGAATGAGAAACCGCACTAATTTGCACCGAAAGGACGGAACCCTCAAAATGCGAGCTATTCGTAAGCCATTGAAAAATATGGAAACGTAAAAAGAAACCGCACTAAAATGCACGGGAAGTACACCTACCCTTTGATGGCCACTTGTTCAAGCTATTTTCAAACGTCCCAGTGCCGGCTATTTTCAGATGTCCCGGTTTATTGCTCGGGGTTGTCTGTTCACGCAGCCGCGCCGCGGAATAAGAAGTAAGAGCAGGGCAGCCTTGCCCCATCACTGTTGCCTGCAAGACCGGAAGTCGAGTCTGTCGATTTCTTCAGTGAATGGTTTTGGCAATGGCTTGCTCAACATCCCACTGATTTATTTTGCGCTGGCTCTTGGTCCCGGGAGCTGCCTTTGCCTTGCGTGGCGGTGCGCCGGAATTTGTCCGTGCAGGTGCAGGATGACTGCGTCGGTTATCCCGTTGCTGCTGGATTAACTGCGCAATCTGTAGCACATGGCCCAAACGTTTATTCTCCACAATGGCACCTTGATCGACTTCCGGTAGCCGGTCATATCGGACATACGGCAGCACATTGCCGTCAGCGCGTATTTCAAGCCGTCCGTCAGGATAGTCATAGACTTCGATGTAGCGTCCTATCAGTCCGCGCGTATGTGCAGTATCGGCTAGCAGGTAGATCGCCTTGTCATATTGAAGTGTTAATACATGCGACACCTTGCGCGGTTCGCGTACCGTAAAGATCAGATCCAGATCCTCGTCCTCACGGACCTGGCGATGAGCATCGAAATCATTGCGTGGTGGCTTGGCAAAGCGCCGGTTGTAGTCAGCAATAAAGCAGGGTGCGTACGCATTGGCAGCCACCATCGTGGAGATCCCCTGTAGTCGCAATTCCTTGACCAGGCGGTCTTGCAGCGTCAGGTTGGCACGTTCGACACGTCCCTTGGCCTGACTGCTATTGGCACATAGGATTTCGATATTGAGCTCGTACAGGACACGGCCAAACTGGGTGATGCCTGAAACCTTGTCGCTCCGCTTGCAATTGACGCGGAATACTGATGCCTTATCGCTGTAAAACGCTTGTGGCTTGCCATGCCGTTCCAGATAAGCCCGTGTCGCTTCGAAATAGCTGAAGGTTGACTCGCTATAGGTAAAATGGAGATACATCAGCCGGCTGGTGGCGTCGTCAATATAGACCAAGAGCGTGCAGGCGGGGCCACGATCTTCAAACCAATGGTGATCACTACCGTCGATTTGGATCAGTTCGCCAACGCAATGCCGGCGGTTGCGCGGCTGATAAATCGCTGACGATCTTAATTTCCGCGGTATCCATAAGCCTGCTTCAGACATTAACTTGCGCACGGTCTCCTTGGCGAGCACGATGCCATGGCATTCGCGCAGCTTCTCACAGGCTAGCGTCGGCCCAAAATCCGGATAGCGGTCCCGGATGATCGATAATGCCATGCTAGCGAGTCCTGGTGCTAGCTGGCGGTGCCCGCGTTGGCCGCGCTGATGAGATACGACAGCGGCATTTCCTTCAGCTCGATAACGCTTAACTAGCCGATTTATTTGGCGCTTAGACAATTCCAATCGTTGTGCGGCAGTCGATGCCCGTAGCTTGCCGTCAACGACTGCCTGAATGGTTTTTAGACGATCCAACTCGCGCATGCTCATGGTCAATAATGCAGTACGGGCCATGATGTGCCTCCAGAAACAGATAAGCACTTAGCATGGAACGTCTAGCGTCCTCCAGTTTGCCTAAACCGGGACATTCTGATTTGGCTAGATCGAGACATTCTAGTCTAGCCACTACACCACTTGTCAACGCCAAGTTCAAATGTCCGCTATCGGGCAAAGTTCAAATGTCCGGTTTAAAGGGCGGTATTCGTGGTGTTTT